>NZ_CP015217.1:3142500-3352500 GCF_001729245.1 Leptospira tipperaryensis
ATATAATCGGTTATCTTTTTGAGAGTGCTTTCGATTTCTTCCCTTGAAGGACCGATATCGGGACCGTCTCCGTTTGGAACGTCATACCAAAACACTCTCTTCTTACCCGCAAGATATTGCACGTTCCAGACAAGAACTTTAATCTTAGAATCCGCTTTCAAAATCGGAGCGTCCTCCGCGCACTTGACTTCCGCCGGTTGCGCCTGATCGGGATGAAAGGTGATGGAATAAATCAGAATCAAAAGAGAACCAAAAAGAATTCCCAATACCGCCAATATTTTTCGAAACCAAGCCATCACGACACTCCTTAAAAACCGTCTAAACGAACGATACCATCGTTCAAAGAGAATACAAGCTACGGGAACAAAAGCGAGTGTAAAGGATTTTCTTTTTAAGAGGGTGGAATAAAACTGACTCTAAAGAGCCCGAGATGAAAACAATTCTTACGATCTTATCCATCCTCTTCTTCGCACAAGTCTCCATTCATTCGGAAGAAATCGAACTCAAGATCCGTATCAAAAACGGAACCACCGGTAAAGAAGGAAACATCGAATCCCTTCGTATCATCGCCCTCCAACAAGGGATGATTCCGATCAAAGACCTCGGTCCTGCGAAGGGCGACTTTGTAGTATCCAAACTCACGGTTCCGGATCAATCCCCGATTCTTCTCCAAGCAAAATACGCGGGAGTCAACTACAACAAGATGGTGCCCCCGGTTCCCGTGATGCGATCCGCAGTACAAGAGATCGTGGTCTACGAAAAAACAAGGGACAAATCTCTCGTAAGAACGAGATCGGCGATGCAGATCACGAGGGGAAAAGATTTCCTTCGAGTATTTAAAATTTTTCTCATCTCCAACAATACGATTCCTCCTAAGAGTTATCAAGACGAACAAAATCCGTTCGAGGTTTATGTGCCTTCCGAAGCGACCGAAGTAGTCGGACAACTCACACAAGGAGAAGCGAGGATGGCGATTCCTCTTCAACTTCAAGACGGACCAAACGGAAAGTATCTGGATCGCGCCATTCTTCCCGGAAGTTCAGAATTACAAATTTCTTATACGATTCCGGCGAGCAATCTTTCTAAGGTCACGTTTAAAGATAGAATGCTGGCGGAAAAGAGCGAGGGGTTTCGCGCGGTTTTTTCCAAACCGGGAGACATGGAAGTTTCTTTTATCGGAGCTTCCAAACAGGAAAGGATCGAAGAAGACGTTCCTTCCGATATGAAAGCGTTTAAGATCGGTTATCCGGCTCCTCAATACGAGGTTTCGATTTCGGTCTCCGGAGGAGCGCCCGTGATGGATGTGGAAACGGAACGAGTCAATCGTAAGATCGAAAACGGAACCTGGTTCCCGACGACGGAACGTTCGATTCTCGGATTGGTAGCGATCTTGGGATTTCTATTTACTCTTTCTTTCGTATTTATCTACAAAAAGAACTAAGATGATTTCAGAATTTTAGACGGCGCTTTTTTTCTTTCCGGCGCTCTGCGTCTTTTTCTTTAGCTTCAAAGAAGAATCTTTTGTATCCGGAAGAATCCTTTCTCGAAAAAGAGTTTCCAAAAATGCCTGAATGTCCTGGAACACGACTTCTCTGTGTTCCGGATATTCGTTCATGAGTTCGTGATAAAGACCCGGATAGATCTTGATTCTTTTGTTTCGATAGATTAGATTTTTATAAAGTTCCGCGGAGCCGTTTACGTCCACGATTCCGTCTTCCTGGCCGTGAAGAATCAGGACCGGACAACGAAGAACCCCCGCCTTTTTGATCAGCTTAGGCCCGATCTCTAAAAGTTCGGACCCCATTCTTAAAGAAACCTTACCGTGAACAAGAGGATCCTGACGATACGCTTCGATCACGTCCGGATCGTGGGAAAGAAACTGAAGATCCAACTCCGCGTCCACGATCGTAGAGGGAGAAATTTTACTCAAAAAACCTGCGGCTATTTTTTTAAGCTGTTTCTTAAAATCCATTCTTACCATAAGAGCTGGCGCGGAAAGAATCAAACCCAAGATATTGTCCTGATTGATGCCTTCCTGGGAATAACGAAGAGCAACGGCTCCCCCCAAAGAATGACCTAACAGAAAAAAACGATCCTTTTGTTCTCTTTTCAAAACTTCGGAAGCGAAATCGGAAAGATCCCGAACATACTGATCGAAAGAATCAGCGTGACCTCTTCTTCCTTCCGATCTTCCGTGGCCTCTCATGTCGAAAGAATAGAAATTGATATCACTCTTCCCAAAAAAACGGAGCAAGTTCGCATAACGGCCACTATGTTCTCCGAAACCGTGATGAACGATCATCAAACGATTTGCGTTCGGCTTTGTCCAAGACTGACAGTATAACTTTGATTTATCGGAGCTTGATAGAATATAGAATTCTTTGTGGTGAAAGGTCATAGCGAAAACCGAGTTATCTGGAAGAAAGGAATCATCAAAACAATAGGGGTCAACTAAATATTCTTCCTTGAACAAAGAAAGATCCATTTTTCATTTCGATGATTGAGAAAGACAACGATTCGGCTATCTATGTCTCGTTATATTCGCTCAAACGGGGGATCTCAAAATCTAAAACTTCAAGTAAAGTTCCTTGAGTTTTCCTCCACTCTCTTCATTGTTTGGAATTCGTTAATAAACAAAGAGACTCTGGAGAGAACATGGAAAAAAAACCCTCGGAACAAAGCCTACTTCGCTTTTTCGGGTTGGGAGAATTGGCAAACCACGGTTGGAATGCGATCCTCGCGTTTTGGATGATCATGGGGATGGCCTTCTTTCTGTTCGCGGATCAAAACCTAATCGCGCCTAACTTAAGAAACATAGGCGCCTCTTTCGGATTGAATAGTCAGGAAGACGTTGACTGGTATATCGGAGGAGTCATTCCGATTCTCTTTTTTATTTTGGGTGGCGCTGTTTCCGTGAGTATGGGATATCTTTCCCAAAAATATTCTCGAAAAACTCTCATCATCTTCTCCGTTTTCTTAGGGGAAATCCCTTGTTTTCTTTCCGGCTTTGCAACGAGCTATCCTGAATTTGTAATTTATAGAACTCTCACCGGTTTCGGACTGGGAGGAATTTTTCCGCTTCTCTTTACAGTCCTCGGAGATTATTTTTCGGATAAATCCAGATCCACCGCGGCGGCTTACGTATCACTTTCTATGGGAATCGGACTCGGCGTAGGACAGTTGTTAGGTGGAATCCTAGGAAACGCGGATCCGATCAACGGCTGGAGAATGAGCTTTATCTATCTTTCTGTTCCTTCCTTTTTCTTCGCGCTGATCTATTGGGTCTTTTGTAAGGAACCTCTTCGAGGCGGAGGAGAAACCGAGTGGCAAGGAATCGCCGATAAATTTTCGGAAGAAAGTTTTCATCTTCGTTGGAGCGACATTCGGCTTTTGTTTCAAAACAAGACAAACATAGGAATCTTTTTGCAAGGAATACCCGGTTGTGTTCCTTGGGGGGTTTTCTTTGTGTTCTTAGTGGACTACTATGAAACCTCGTATCACCTCGATAAGGCGACCGCGACGATGCTTCTCACATACGCGGCGATCGGAGTTTTTGCCGGAACTTTTTTCGGGGGAATCATAGGACAAAAAATCTACAACTACAGAAAAAGATTACTTCCTATCTTTTGTATGACGAGCATCTTGCTCGGAATTCTTCCTTGTCTCTATCTATTAAAGGCGGAGACTATCGCGACCTCCGGGACATTCATCGTGATCAATCTAATCGCTGGTTTTCTCATCTCCCTCACCGGACCAAACGTGAGAGCCACATTAATTAACGTGAATATTCCAAAAAATAGAAGTAGCATGTTTGCTCTCTATAATCTCACAGACGATCTCGGAAAAGGATTGGGACCCGCTATGAGCGCAGTTATCCTAGGCTTAACTCCCGGAGATCGTTCTCTCGGACTTTCGATTTCAGTTCTATTTTGGATTCCATGCGCCCTCTTCTGGCTTATGGTCTTGAATAATTTTGAAAAAGACGAAAAAGACGTGCATGATTATTTGGTCCAAGAAGCAGAAAAGATAAGGGGAACCGCTTAATTGGACATCGGATCTTTTAAATTATTTTTATTTGATATAGAAGGTACGACAACGCCGATCGAGTTCGTACATAAAATTCTTTTTCCGTATTCGGTTCAGAAGATGGATTCTTTTTTTCAAACTTCCTCCTTGGAAAACGAATGGAAACAGAAACTCTTGGAAGAAGCAAAAAACGATCCGACTTACAAAGGAAGGATCGGAGATTCTCCGGAGGCTCTGAGCGAATATTGTAAGTATCTCGTTTCCGTGGATCGAAAGAGCGGTCCATTGAAAGAGATTCAAGGAAGAATTTGGAAGATCGGATACGAAAGCGGAGAACTCAAAAGTCTGATGTTCTCCGATGTTCCGGAATTCTTAAAAAGGATTCAAAGCTCTCGAAAGAAGGCGGCAGTATATTCTTCCGGAAGTGTACAAGCGCAAAAGCTAATATTCCAGTATTCGGAATCGGGCGATCTTACAAAATATTTTTCAGGCTACTTCGATACCGCAGTCGGAGGTAAAAGAGAATCCGCAAGCTATTCTAAGATCGCGAAAGAACTTGGAGTGGAACCGAGAAAGATTTTATTCTTCACAGATATCAAAGAAGAGGCGGACGCTGCGATCGGAGCGGATCTTCGAGCCGCCGTCTTAGAACGTCCCGGAAATTCAAAACAACCGGAACATCCTTATCTAAAGCTTACTTCGTTTGAAACGTTAAACCCGTCTCATTCTTAAAACGACTTCTCTTATCAAAATGCTCGGAAGAATCAAATCCCTCGTAATTCTATGATTCGGAGCCGCGAAAACGGTTCTTTTTTTCCGAGCAGGATCGGACAAACGGCCGATCTTTGGAAGGTGAGAACGTTTTTGATTTCCATTTTTATTCTTCCGATTTCCATTTCCACTGGAATCCTGGAAGCTCGAGAACTCGTATATGCTTTTCGAGAACCGGGAAAACCCGAAAAAGAAAAGATGATCCTCGTGGGAGAAACGGTTCTTTACGATAAGGTCAAACCGATCGAGGAAGAAGGAAAAAATAAGAATCTGGATATCGGCGTGGATACAAGAGCCGATCTGGTAACGATCAAAATCAATTACGATCCGGGTCTAAGGGTCGGGCAAATTTTATATCTTATAGAAAAAGATTTTGATCATAAGAATTACAAAAACGGAAACATCGTCGCTCAGATCGAAATCAAATCCATCTTCCAAACATCCTTTATCGGAAAAAGAGCGAGAGGAATCGGAAACCTCGGTTTAGTAAAAGATAGAAATCTTATGGTGGCTGCGCCCCTCGTCTCCGAAAAAATCGAATCCGCAATCGTAGAAAGAAAGAAGGGAGACTATCATCTCTCTCGAAACGAAATCGCAGAATCCATACGTTCTTATAAACATACGATCAGCCTCGATCCTTCTTCACCCATGGGTCATTTCCGTTTAGGATTGCTCTACAAAAAAACGGGAGAGGCTTATATCTCAGCGGGTTCCGAATTTTCGATGGCTTGGAAAAATCGGAAACGTTTTGGAAACTCGCAAGAAGAATTAGAATTCTATGTTGAATACATAGACTACTTAAATCATAAATACGAAACTGAAGGATTTAAGAATCCAGGGATCCTTTCAAAGTCTATGGATGTGATTCGTGAAGCCTTTAAATTGACGAAAGCGGATTCCGAACTCTTAATCAATTCGGCGACAACATACTATTATCTTTATAGAGAAGATTCCAAACCTGGAAAATCTCCCGCAGAAGCTTCCGCAAAGAGAAAAAAATCCGATACTTACTTTGAGATTTCGGAAAAGCTTACGAGGAACGCGGATTTTCTCAATCCTTCCGATTATCGCGTTCATCTCCTCGCGTGTAAACTATACATAGACAAGATCACGGAACTCACATCGGAATCCGGACAAAGTAGTCTGGGAGAATTGGAACAGGTTGCGAACTTCAAAAGAATGTTAAGCGAATCTTTTGAAAAATACAAAACGTTTAAACCGGCGTCTCAATCGGGAGATCCCTATTTGCTAAGAGCGGCGAATCTTATAGGATCACTCTGAAAGAATTTTACGCGTTCTTGTGAAGATATATTTTTGAAGGACGAGCATATCGTCCGGATTGGAATCGAAAAAGTTAACGCCTAAGTTGAATTTCCCATCTCCGGCCACGATATATCGAACAACTTCTCCCCGAAGGATGAGGGTTCTTTCCGTAAGAGGAATAAAGATCTTAATGATATTATGCTTCTTTAAATAGTGAAAGATTCTTTCTTCGTCAATCTCGAACAAGAGACCGTTGATACTGATGTCCACAACCCGAGTAGCTGCTTTTGTCTGGCGATAATTATCAGCGCGAATAAATATCTTCGTCATGGAGTAACTGAAAATTTCGGAGAGTTCGATCAAATATCCCGCTTGAGAAGGTGTAATCGAATATCGATCCATCGCGGATGCGTAGACTCGTATGTATCCGACGACGTCGTTAAAAAGTCTGATCGGAAGAATCATGTAGGAGACGAGAAAATCTCGAATTTCATTCTTCTGAAGTTCTCTAAAAAAATTATCAGCGTAGTCTTGGCCGTTTTCCAAAACCATACGAATGTATTCGTCCCGATAGTTATCCACTTCGGAAGGGTCTGTTTCTCGGATATAATTGATAATTAAGGAAGTATCAGATATAAAAACGGGCTTATCGTATCTTCGGATAAAGGTTTCTAAAAAACTTTCTTCTTTCTTTTCTCCCGAGAAAAAAACGATATCGTATTCTTTGGAAACCGTGGAAATATATTCTGAAATCATAATATTTATGAGACGAAGATCCGGGTTATCTTTTTTGATCTCCCGCATCAAGTTGTTAAATCTTTGTTCAACTTGAATATTTCTTCCAATCTCACGCCCTCCCCCTGAAAGGGAACGAAAGAGGATCACGTAATTCATAAAGAGATCGTCCACCGCTACGCGGATGTTTTTTCTAAAAGAGGCCGCCTGGAGTTCGGATGGAATTCTTATCTTCATTCCTTCTTCTAAAAATTCCAAAATCACGACTTCAAACTGATAGAGGATGTTCATAATCTCAAAGCTGATCTTTGCGCGAAGAGTAAGTCCCTGTGTCGCTCCCGGAATTCTTAGGTTTACGCTTGTCTCTTCTATCTCTTCCACGACCGCGAAATATTTTTGTCCGTCGTAATCGAAAGGAAATTCCACGTCGTCCGCTTTGAGATAATAGAAGAGATGTTTTACGAGATTGATGTCGGTCCCTATAATTGTTTCTCCAAACATCGTTTCGAGAATGGTTATGAGTTCCTGTAAACTATCTGATCTACCGACTGCCATGGGTTTTCTTTTGATGAAAGAGAGATTCTCTCTAAGTATCGGCTTTTAGGAAGTCGGAATTCAGTCGGGTTGCTCAGAGGGGACATAAGCGTTTAGAAAAGAGAACTGAAGAGAAAAAAAATCCCTGGGAAGGTTTCGGAAAAGCCCGAAAAAGAAGGTATGGATACAAGAAAGTCGGAACTCAACCCGGAATTATTCGATATGATGAAACAGGGAAAGCTATCAGCTGCGAAAATCCTAGATTTGATCGCTCTCAAGGAACTCGTAGATCGATTTGCCGTAACTCCTTTTATCGAAGAAGAAAAGATCTCACAGATTAAAGAGAGAACCGGAGTGGAGCCGGATATTTTGACTTGGGGAGATTATTTTCAAACTGAAATCGCATCGAGATACTTTGAAAAGTCGGAACTCCAGTTTAAAAAGATCATGGAAACGATTCGCTTTGATCTCGTTTCAGCTCATTTGATCTTTTCTGGAAAACCGGAATACTTTCAGGACTCGGTGAGAGGTCAGGCGCTCATTTCAAAATCGATCGATTCTACCTTTTGGACCTTAGAAGACGAAGAAGCCATCCATTTAGATACCCTCCTCGAATATTTCACGCAGATGGGAATCGGAGAAAAACCGTTGACTGTATCCGATAGAATCTGGTATGAAAGCTTTGAATTGGAGAAAAAAGCAGTTTAATGGGATTAATAGACCAAGACACCATCGACCTGGGTTCAGGAAACAAAATTCTTACGCTAAGCTTAAATAACCCTGAATCCAGAAATTCAATGACCCGCGAGATGGGCCTTGAGTTTAAGAAAACCATCGAGAGCCTGTTAGACGCTCCTGAAAAATCGAAACCAAGAGCCGTTATCTTGACTGGGAAAAATGGAATTTTTTCCGCGGGCGGGAATTTCGAACTTCTAAAATCTTTCTCCACGAAAGATTTCGAGACGAACAAGAAAACAATGTTCGAATTTTATAATCTCTTTTTGACGGTAAGAAGATTGGATATTCCTGTTATCTGTGCCGCAAACGGTCACGCAATCGGCGCCGGACTTTCCCTTGCCTTTGCCTGCGATATCCGTATTTTTGCAAATGAAGGAAAGTATCAGTTCAACTTCGTGAAATTAGGAATTCATCCTGGAATGGGTTCAAGTTATATTGTGAAAGAACTTTTCGGAACACATATGGCTAATCGGCTTCTCTTTCTCGCCGAAACGTTGACTGGGGATGAGGCGTTACGCGCCGGCCTCTGTAACGATTCCGTTCCTCAGAAAGAAGTTTTGGGGAGAGCAACAGAAATTGCAATTGCGCTTTCTGAGAGCGCTCCTCTTGCTCTAAGTGAATTAAAGAAGAATACTTACGACCGTGAAAAGTTAGAAGCCGCCCTAAAAAAGGAAGCTGAATCTCAAGCGAGAAACTTTATCTCGGCCGACTTCAAAGAGACGATCAAGGCGATCGAACAAAAAAGAAAACCTGAGTTTAAAGGAATCTAATTACTTCCCTCCTTAATTTCTCTATCATAATCTTTTAATGCCTGGAAGGTAGAATCATACTCATTCCAGGCATTCCATACTACAAATCCATGAGCTCCACTGTCATAGGCGGCCTTTACCTGCGCCTTGATATAATCTGAAAGAGAAAGTCCGGATTTCGCTACTGACATATTGAATCCTTGGATGTAAGGAATCACTCTTGTCGTTTTCAGGGATCTTTTTAAGGTGAGATGAGTTCCGTCATAGACAGTCTGATAAGGATCTTTGATTCGATCGGGCATCCCATAAAAGTGAGAAGGATATAACATTGGGTAGAGAACATCGACTACTTGTGCAAAAACTTCCACTTTCTGACCAATGGAATCATTTTGATTAAAGGGGATCCGACCAAAGATATCCGCTCCGATGTAAGGTAGATTTTCGCACTTCAAAGTTTCGTTTCGGATATTTTTAATAATCCCAGAAATATTCTTATAACGAGTTTCGAAGGATAGTTTGAGTTGAAAATTATCAGCGTAACGAATATAATCCAATTGAATTTCAGGAAATCCAGATTGGCACGCAGCACGAATTGATTTGTGAATCGATGCAATTTTTTGTTCAGACGGTTTTTCAGTCGGAAGTCCGCCGTCAAAGTTTACAACGCGAGCAACTGGATAAAATCCTTCCGAAACTAAAGAATTCAAAGTTTCCTTCGAAGGCGAGGTCGGCTGGACATCTATGACTAGGAAATTTATGCCGTGAGATTTGCCCTTTTTACGGATTTCTTCAAACGCTTTGACTTTCTTTAAGGTCCTCTGCGAAATATAAATTCCTCTGGAAAAATTCGGAGTCTTTGGATCAACATTTGGTAACGTATTTTCTAACGGTTTCGGGGGATTTTCTCGATTTTGAGCAGTTACGACCTTTGATTTCCCTTCAAGAGCGGGTTCAAATTTTGTAGGCAACTTCTTCGACTGCTCGGAGGAAACCTCTGGCTTCAAACGCGGTGATTCAATTTCTTTCTTATTTACGGATTCAGTAGTTCCGACTTCCGGTAAAGGAGCCGGTTTCAACTGAAGATCTATTGTTTTTTTCCTTGGATTCATCTTAGGAAAAGGGAGATCGAAATCGGAAAATATCGAAGATACACAGAGAAAAAATATTGAGAATGATAAGATTATTTTATTCACGGCTTTAGAAAAATATCGAAATTAATTTAGTTCTCTTTTATATGTCGGAATTCAGCCAGTGAAACTAAAAGAAACAGTGAGAAATACCTAATAAGAATCAACTGCTTATTCTGCTAATAGGGAGAAGCCCAAATTAAAAAATTTCAATGGAGATAAAAGATGGCGACCGGACTTATTTTTTCAGAAATGTTTCTCTATCATAATTCAAATCCTACAATCCCCCATTACGAGAATTCGGATAGGCTGTTAGCTTGTATGGAACGTCTTCAAAAATCAACCTATTATACTTCACTTTATAAGCCGGAGATTAAGGATCTGCCCATCGATATTCTTACCCAAATTCATTCAAAAAATCATATTCAAAAAATAGAAAGTTCGAAAGATAAAAGGGGTTACTTCGATTCGGACACTCCCTTTACAGAAAATTCATGGGTATCCGCCTTCAAGGCCGCAAGCTCAGGAACTACAATGGTAGATGCTTTATTGGAGGGAAAAATCAAAAATGGATTCTCACTTCTCCGACCACCAGGACATCATGCGAAACGCAATCGTATTATGGGTTTCTGCATGTTAAACAACGTTGCAGTTGCGACGAAATACTTACAGTTAAACGGATTTAAGAAGATCTTTATTTTAGATTGGGATGTTCATCATGGAAATGGAACCCAAGAAATTTTTTATAAAGATGAAGACGTTTTCTATCTATCCGTTCATCAATTTCCGTTTTATCCGATGACTGGACTTCCGACCGAAATCGGTGAAGGAACTGGGAGAGGAACAACGAAAAATATACCTCTCCAAGCAAATTTGGAAGACTACAACTATATTAAAGTATTTAAGGATTCCATTGTTCCCACAATCGAAAAATTTAACCCAGATATAATCTTGATTTCCGCAGGTTTTGATGCTCATAAGGAGGATCCGCTCGGTGGAATGCAGATCACGACCAAAGGTTTCGAAGAACTGACAAGAATCATTCTTGAATGCGCGAAACATGTATGTCAGGGAAGGGTCCTGTCTTTTTTAGAAGGGGGTTACGACTTAAATTCTTTGTCAGAATCTGTAGAAACCGATATCGCGGTTTTTGAATCTTTTTCCTAAAAAAATAAGCATATTTACATTCTTTTATTAACTTCCGGGAACCGTATTCATTGGAGGAAAAAGAAAAATGAATCAAATTCAAGAGTTTACGGAGTTTCGAGGACAATCTAAAAGGAACGCCGGTCCGTCCGACCTGCTCTTACCAAAACATCTGGAAGAGTTTTTAAGAATAAAACTTAGAAAGCATGGTAACCTGAAGAATTATTTTCATTATCTCATTGTCAAATTTCAGAAGAAAAATCTTTTTTCAAAATTTCCAGACACGGCTTTTCGAAAGACTCTCTATCAATCCAAAAGACAAAACTTGATTCGAATTTCTTTTAGACCCGATCATCAAGATTGGTACGAGGCGAAACTTGCAGGTTTTTATTTTGGCGTATCGATTTGTAAACTTTTCTCCAGATTAGTGGATACCGATAGAGACGAAGGTTTCCCTATTCCAAACTGGAAGACAGCAATTCTAAAATTAGAAAGAGAGAAAGTAAGACCGATCCATTTTTATTTTACAATTCTTTCAAATAAAAAGATGATTCTAAAACGCCTTTCCAAAGGGCAAAATTTCGAGCTGAATACTGCATAAATTTTTCTCTTTTTCTAAATACATTCCGATATTCAATGAAGAATGGAAGTTTCGTTGGAAGAACTCAATCAAATAGAAAGAAGATTTAGAAATTATATCTTCATCCTCGATTTTCTTCTAAGGGAAACTCGGAATGAGCTCCTTGAGAATCGGGCTCGACGAGAAGTTTGGTTGGAGCGCCATGAAACGTGGAAAAAGACTTGGCATTCATCAAGTTCAAGGGATTCTTCTCAGCTCGCAAATGTATTCAAGAAAAGCGACTCCGATCGGGAATTCCGACCTCTTCAACCCTTACTGCATTCTAAAAACAACGGTATTTCGTTTAAAACGCAATCATCCCTGGAATTCCGACATCTTAGTCGATAAGACTTCCTCTAAGAAAGAAGCCTCGCATTGAGTTTATTCCTATCGGTAATGTAAAAAATTCTTGAAATTATGTCTCTTTTCAATGTTTATAGAGATAGGGGCAAATGTAAGAATTCAATTATGCGTTTTAATAGATTTCTTATTCTCCTTCTTTCCCTCTTAACGTCTTTATCGTTAAATTCCGACGGACTTCCTAATTTTTCCATACAAGAAAAGGAAGCACGCACGCACTTTACGCGGGGTTTTTCTTACTTTAATAATTCTCAATATTCTTCTTCCAGAGAAAGTTTTCTCAAGGCACTCTCAATCAAAGGCGACTTTACATTAGCGCGCCTTCTGCTCTCCAATTCATATTATCTCTCCGGCGATTGGCCAGAAAGCATGTCGGAGTTAGAACAAATCGAGGGAAATATAGGACTGAATCAGATTCAAAAAGCCAGATTAGACGCTCTACGAATCAATCTTGCCGGCGGGAGTCAAGACTCAGCGGTAAAGTATTATTCAGCCCTTTTAGGAGACGAACTCCGACGTTTCCGATTCCGAAATCCTACCGACGTCGCAATTGATGACGACGGATTCCTCTATGTTCTCTCTTTTGATACAGCCAATATTGTAAAATTTGACCCGAATGGAAATCCCGTTGATAACTTCAAAGGTTCTTTAGGTCGGAATTTATCAGGCCCCCTCTTCTTTTCCCTCCGAGGAACTTCGATCTTTGTCTCCGATTTCAAATCTGATAAGATCTACGAGTTCAATACAAGAGGAGAATACCGAAATCGCTTTGGGAAAACGGGAAAAGCAAACGGAGAATTTCACGGGCCAACGGGAATTTTCCTCACAAAGGATGGTAACCTCTTCGTTTCAGACTCCGGAAACAATCGGGTTCAAAAACTCAAAAGCGACGGCACCTTCCTCCAAGAAATCGGAGTCGGAACTCTTCGCAATCCCTCCGGAATCAAAGTCAACGCCAAAGGGGAAATTTTCGTCGCGGATCGTGGGAACTCCCGAATTGCAGTCTTCGACACGGAAGGAAATTTTCTAAGGGAGATCAGCAATCCAAATATACTTTCTTCCCCCCGCAATCTCACAATCCGCAAAAACGAACTTCATATCGCCGATGAAAAAGCAGGCCTGATCGTTTATAACACTTTAGATAATACCTGGAGAGCCTTGGATTCTTTTAGGGATTCTAAAAATGTTGTCCGTAAATTGAATCAACCCTTCTCCTCGGCCTTCGATTATACGGGAACTCAATACATCGCCGATTTCAATCGTCATAGAGTCGAAATTTTTAGCCCGGCAAATCAACTTTCATCTAACCTCGACGTGGTCGTTGAAAAAGTATTAAACAGAGAATACCCTGACATCTCCGTTTTTCTAAGAGTTCGAGACAGATCCGGACGGGACATCAAAGCCATTCCAAGAAACTCCTTTAGAGTTTATGAATATGGAAATCTCTCTCCCCTCATCGGGCTCGCCGATATGCAACAATATAATAATAGAATCTCTCTGTCACTTATCTACGAAAATACTCCGGAAGTAAAAACCGGTTATTCAGTCTTCGAAAAATCTCTTCGTCCTCTTCTTACTTCTCTAAGACAATACGACGGAGTAGAAGTCCTCCGTTCCGGAGCAGAACTTATCAAAGCTTCCGATTTCAATTATTCGATGCATGAGATTTTTAGAATATTACGAACTTCTCCTAATGACTCCTCTTCCAAAACGGGAAAAGCAATTTATAGAGGAATCTCCGATCTCCTGGATCGTTTAGGGCCGAGAGCCGTCCTCGTTTTAGTTTCAGGGAATTCGAACCCGGATTCTTTTACTCAAATCTCTCCGGAAAAGATTATTCGTTATTCAAAAGCACATTCGATTCCGGTCTATTTCTTATCTCTCTCCGATACCGGACCCGCGGTGGAAATTTACAAAACCATCGCCAACTCAACGGGAGGGAAATTCATTCTCATTCCCGGAGAAGGTCAAGAAAAAACTCTCTACGAATCCTTTCTCTCTCACAAAGACAGACGTTATATCGTATCTTTCAAAAGTAGAGTGGACGCGGATAAAAAAGATTTCTACATTCCCCTCATCTTAGAAGCGAACTTCCGAAACGCCGCAGGAAAAGTCGAAGCAGGATTTTTCACGAAATGATTCTCTATCTTCTTCGACAAAGACGTTTCCTGATTCTATCCTTACTTCTGATTTTAGGGTCGACGCTCAATTCTCAAGATACGGTTCGCAAAATTCAAGAAGGGGAAACCTTTCTCAAAGAAAGAAATTACTCGGCTGCGTATCAGTCTTTTACCGATGCGGCCAAAGCAAATCCGATGTCTATCCGTTCGCTTTTAGGTCTCGCAGAATCCGCAAAACATCTTCATAAGTATAACGAATCTTTTGAAGCCTTTAACAAAGCGTTGGCCTTGGAACCGGACAACAAAAGCGCTCTGAAAGGTGCAGCCTTGGCTTTCGTAAGAAAGAGAGAATATCAAAACGCACTCAATCTTCTAAGGTCGTCTTTGGATACGGACCCCTTTGATCCTATCCTCGCTCCGGTTCAAATTCAAATCCTTTTAGAAATGGGAAGTTTCGAATCCGCTCTAAAAAAGCTCGAAGCTTCTCGATCTAAATTACAAAACTCTAAAGAAGTTCAAATCTTAGAAGCGAAGGTCAACGGAAAAACCGGAAACTTTTCTAAAGCCTATCATCTCTGGAACGGAGTTCTTTCGAATTCTTCGGACGACCCGGATCTTTTTTTTCATCTCGCGTCTCTCTTAATCGATTGGGCTGAAAAAAGTCCAGTCGGTGAACGAAAACAAAAACTCGAAGCCGCCGCGGAGAAATTGGAAAGGGCCATTTCACTCTATCCGGATTTTGAAGAAGCGATCGACGCACTGACAAGAATCCGTATCTGGCAAAACGATTATGCATCGGCAGTAATCCTTTCCCGCAAACTCGTTTCTCTGTATCCGCAAAATCCTCTTTTTCTTTATCTCAAAGCGTTCGCGGAAGAAAAAGAAGCAAACAAAGATTCTTCAGCAGCGAGTAAGGATTCTCTCAGAAACGACTTAGCTGAAATATTAAGATTAGATGATTTAGATTCCATCTCAAGACAAAAGGCCGAATCCGTCGCTCTCGTTCATTTTTCGGAAAATCATTCTTTTCGAAGAAAATTGGGCGACTATAGAATGCAACGCTTTCGTTCTTCCAAAAATTCGCTTCTCTACGATATGTCCTCGCATCACCTAGCTTCGGCGAGAGAATTGATTCCGGGTCAACCCGAAGTTCAGTTTCAAACTCTTTCCGAATACAAAAGGACTGGTTTTTTTCCGCGTTATCTAAACCTTCTTTTATTCTTAAGAAAGAAATATCCGGAGAATGAAAAGTATCAGTATGAGATAGAAAATCTTCTCAACTCCATGAAACAATCGATCGGTTATAAGGAAGGAATGATCGAAATCACGGGAGACAATCTTCTTGAAAATTACGGCAGAACTCCGCCGGTTCTTCTCGTTTTCGATCTCACCGACAAATCCTTCTTAGGCGATTATCCGGATCTTTCTCTTTTGGTCTCCTCTTCGGTTCGTAAAATTCTTTCTCTAAATCCTACGATTTCGCTTTCGGGAGTTCTGGAATCCGCAAGAAGTAATCCCTCCTCTTTCAATCTCACGCCCGATAGTTACATGGGAATTCTTCCCTATTCGGAATCTTCTTTTCTTAAAATCAAAGATTCTACGAAGAATGGAGTAAAACCGAGATTTGTAGTTTACGGTTCTCTAAAATACGAAAATCATTCTTTGAACATAGACTGGACGATCAAAGATACAAAACACGAGAAGATCCTAACTACGTTTCGCATTTTCGCAAAAGGGCGGGACTTTCTTCCCGAAGCCGCGACACGATCCGCGTCTAAAATTCTGGCTTTGATTCCTCCTTCGGCTTCCGTCGTCAAGGTCAAGGATGAGGATATCATCATCAACGCCGGCACTTTGGACGGTTTGAAAAAAGGGTTTAAGGTTCAGATTTACAATACATCCGGAAAATCTGGGGAAGCTACCGTTGAGGAAACCGATTATTTTCTTTCAAGAGCGGTTCCGGATAACGGCATCAACGGATTAAAAACGATTTCCGAGGGCGATCGGATTCTTTGGAAACGTTAGTCTCTTCTTTTCGGAAATCCGCTGAAATAATCTAAGATCCAATCTGCGATTTTCTTTTCGATTTCCAAAATCTGTTTCGGATCGGGTCTTGTTTCCAAAACTACGTTCCAGATTCTTCCCTGAATTTCTATTTTAGAAATTCCGAATGTATTCCATTCTTCGGAAAACCAATCCGGAAAATTCCCTTCGTTATAAATTTCCTTTCTATTTTCGTCTTGAAAAACAAAACGATTTACCAGGATCTGAAAACGCTTTCGAACCATTCCGTATTCGATTTCTAAATCCACATCCGGATAGATCCTAAAATCGGAACTCTCCTCATCCCAATCCAATCTGGAACCTTCTAAACAAATCTCGTCTTCTTTGGAAATCTCCAATAGGACCGGATAAGAATATAAAGTTTTCAAATTTTTCTTTTGATCGTAACCGACTTGAACGTCGACTCGATGTTTTTTTCTCTCGATCCGAACCTGAAACGCCGACTGCGGCCTTTTCTCCAAATGTTTACGAATCGCTGAGATTGCAATTTCCGAAAATTGAAGCGGGGGCAAGGCAATCTTCGAAGTCGTGAATCGGTTCTTAAAAAAATTGAAACTCATAGAATTTTACTTTGGATCCGTTCGAAATTCTATCATCTCGCAGGTCAAAGTCTTTGTGGAATCAGAATTTATTTGTAAATCCGTTTTTGATTGCGGTGTGGAAAGACTCTTTGCATTTCACGAATCCCCTAAAGGGTTCGAAAGCCTCGTCTCAGCCGATCCCAATGTGAGAGTGATTCAAAAACCGAAAAACATACAACCGGGTGCTGTCGCAATTTTGAAAGTAAGCCCCTTCCCATTTTTTTCTTGGACTTGGATCGCGGAACATCTCGAATATTCTCAAAACGAAAGATTTGTGGACATTCAAAAAGAAGGTCCGTTTTCATTCTTTCTTCACGAACATCTTTTTAACTCCGTCGAACAGGGCCGTTCTCAACTGGAAGATAGAATTTTCTTTGAAGCTCCGATTCACTTTTTGTCGTCTTCGATCGTTCTTTCCCTTTTGAAAAAACAATTTCTAAAACGACATGAGATCACCGCAAAACAACTTTCGGTTTCTTGGGAGAATCTCTCCTGCGGTCCTATGAATTCTTTTTGATCCTTGTGTCGTAATCGATTAAGATCTTTTTGTAAGAGTTGATAAACTGAGGAGAACTGATCATATAATCCGCGGTGGAACGATTGCAAGCCATTGGTATATTATAAAGTACTGCAATTCTGAGCAATGCCTTAACGTCGGGATCGTGAGGCTGTGCGGTCAAAGGATCCCAGAAAAAGATCACGATGTCCAGATCCCCTTCCGCAATTTTCGCCCCGATCTGCTGATCCCCTCCCAACGGTCCGGATAAAAATCTGTAAACGGGAAGTTCAGCTTCTTCGTTTATCAATTTCCCCGTAGTCCCGGTCCCGAATAGATGATGTCTGGATAGTATTTCTCTATGAGTTTTGGCCCATTCTACCAGATCATTTTTTCTGTTGTCGTGAGCTACGAGGGCGATTCTTTTTGTGGCGGGGACGTGAACTTCTTTCATTCTTCGTTACTCTTTTAATGTTTGTTTTCAATCTAATTTTTTGATGACGCCCGTTCGCGACCAATCCTAAATTGACCTGGGATATTTTTTTTCCATTTCAATTCCATTTTGAACCTTTGTTCTATACTTCCAAAAGAATACGACTTCTATGAAACCATCTTCATTCTACCGCGCCCTCTTCCTTCTCGTCTGGATTTTTTTAACTCTTCCCTCTTCTGTCTTTTCGGATAAAACTCCTTCCGAAAAGAAAATAGAAATTCTCATCCCCGATGGAAGTAACCCCGATTCCACTTGGGGAAAAGACGCTCTTCTCTTCGAGGACATCGATCTTTTAGGAGATGCGAGCGAAGAAAATTCCAAAAACCATTTTGAAAAATCCAAAGAAGATTTCCGCAACGCCCTGGATCGATTTAGAAAAGCGAACGATCTCGCAGAATCCAAACGAAAAGACTTCGAGCAACTGACGTTTGAAGCGGATCGATACGAATGGCAAAGAAAAAATCGGAAGGAAAATTTTGAAAGAGCGATCGTGAGAGATCTGAACAAAGCGAGATCGGACGCGATTCATCTTTTGGTTTCTTCCATGAACTCTTTGGAAAGAATTCAAAATCAAAAGGTCAGAGACACCGACGGCTTTCGAGAATTACAGGCCGGAATTTATAGAGAATACATCAAACATCAACTCGTCTTAAAAAACTTTTTTCAGGCGATGGATTTACTCGAACGTTACATTCAAATCGGAACCAAGTATTACGAAGATTCCGAGGCTCAGGGTTTTCTCGCAAACTGTTACGAAAGGGCTTATCGACTTTCAAAGAAAAACAGAGACGATCAGGCTCGCGAAAAATACGATATCCTTCGCAAAAAACACGGGCTTCTTTACGCCGAATATAAGTTTGGGAAAGATTCTCCCGATTTTAAAGAATTCTCCCGAGAACTTTTTCGGGATTGATAGAATTTACTGAATTCCGAGTTTCTTTTTCAAACTGCGGTTCTCTTCGATGAGATCCTTGATCTCTTTTTCAGTATAAGCAAAGAGTCGGTCCTGCGCTTCCAGAATCTTATCGAGTTGAATCTCTTCAATATGAGAATAATCTAATGCTTGTTCGGTCGCCTTTTTGAAATCAAGCGCGTCTTTCAATTCTTGAGTTTTTAAAGAATCCAAAATTTCGGAAACTTTCAGACGTTCGTGAAGAGCGAGCAGTTCCTTGTTTTTGAGTTCGTTGACTCTTTCGAGGGCCTTGTTGATCTCTTCGTTGTTTTTCTTTACTTTGGATTCGAATTCTAAGATGGCTTGAAGGGCTTCGTTTGCTTTGGCCGCGTCCTTGTATTCTTTCTGAGCGAGTTCGAAAACTCCTTCAAAAAATCCTATGTTTGTAAGACAGCTATTCCCGATTTCGTTTGCGGCTAATTTATAGAATTCGGATTGGATGGTGCGATCCAAAATCAATCTTAGATTTCTCTGATGAACCGGATATTCCAGGACTTCGATTTTTCCGGTTTCGGGAACGACCGAGTGAATTTTTTCCGATTCTTCCGAATAGACCATGATCAAACTTACATAGGGATGAAGTTCGAACTTACGGATAAATTCTCGAATGTGATTCCACTCTGCAAAGTTTACAGAAAGAAAAAAGATATGAATGTCGGCTTTCATCAAGTCGATTGCGCCGAGTCCATCAAGAGAGACCTTGCTCAATTCAATGTTCACACGAGGATGCTTCCAGATTTGAATCGGGAATTCCTTACCTGAAGTAAGATGCCATATAATCGCGTTTTTTTGACTCATTGTATTAATTAAAACACTAACCAACGGATTTTCCGGGGTCAGGATCCTCTTTTCGTGATCTTTTTTAACTTTCCCCATATACTTAATCTTTCTAATCTCTCTGTCAATTTTGATTTTTGATCAGAAATTTTATCAAGAACCTTTTGAATCGGCTTTGGAAGATCCATGTCCGTTCTTTTGATCATGATATTGATGCTCAATATCGCGATTAAAATGTTCGCGCTCCAGGGCCCAATCCAATCCGGAACCTTGTCATTGTAGGAAATCGTACTCCCCAAGGTGAAAAATGTAAAGTAGATCATTAGGAAAACAACTGCAAGCGTAAAACTCATTCCTTTTCCGGATCGTTTGACTACGAGTCCGAGAGGGAAAGAAATGAAGAAAAAGATCAAACAAGAGATCGGCATCGCAATTCTTCTGTGAATTTCTACGTTAAAATCGGTAAGAACCTTTTTCCCCTGTTGCATCAGAGCCATCAGCTGGGTTAAAACCGAGTAGCTTTGAGTCATCTCGTCCGGTGAGAGGGTTCCGTTCGCCGCGCCCATCGCGAGATCAATCTTCATCTTCTCCACCATTTGCTTTAGTCCGATTAAACCTTTTATCTCGATTCCCATCTCCTTTAGAGCTTCCAGTCCTGGAATTTTTTCCAATCCCTCGGATTGCATGTTATTCCGGATTTCGAAAAGAACCGGCATAGAAAAGGTTTCGGGTTTTACGTTCAATTCGAGAGTTTTCTTTTCCTTACCCTTTGGAATGTTGTAGTCCATCTCTCCGTTTCGAAAATCGGTGATGGAAAAACTTTTACGGTCGTCGCTCCATTCTAAGATCCAACCGTCTTTGAGACGAATGGATTTCTCGTATTCCCCATCGGATCCGAGTTTTTCTACGAGATTTCCTCTTCCCGCGTTGATGATCTGGATGATTCTCGAGCCGCCCATAGGAATCATCTTTCCACCGATGTGAAAATACTCGTTTCCTTCGAGAAAAATTTCCCATTCTCGGATCTGAACTCCCTTGAGTTCGCCCGTGTCGGAATTCATCCCTTCGGTGTACATCGTTCTCGCGCGTTTTTCAAAAAGATCCTGAGTTTTATCCCCGCTGAACTGACCCGGCGTAATCGCGAGCAGTGGATTGTAGGCGAGAACCCATTTGTTAAACTCATTCATCTTTCTCGTATTCTCCGGAGAAAGATAGAAGTTGAGATAACCTACGATCAGGGCCATCGCAAAACCGAATGCAAGAAAGTTAATATAGATTCTCGGAAAGCTCACACCTGCGGAACGGATCGCAGTGATTTCGGAATCTCCGGAAAGTCTTCCCGCGGCCATGATCCCGCTCATAAGACACGCCATCGGAATCGTCATCGGCAAAGTATTTGCAAGAAGATAACCGAAGTAATCGAGAAGACGAAGAGGATCCACCCCCTTCCCCACGAAAAGACCGATCATCTTTTGAAGAGCGAGGACCATATAGACCATCGTAAAAAATGCGAGAGCGACCAGAAACGGAGAAAGAATCTCCTTAAGAATGTACCGATCCAAAATCGGAATCACCATGTAGAATTTTCTTTTGTCAGTATGAACTTTGAAATCGGCGGGAAGATCTTCTACACTACCCAGACGAACGGTTCTAAGATCGGCTCCGCCGCTCGCCGCGTTTTTTTTCGGGGAAGAATCGTTGGAAGATCCGAGGATCGAGTCCTTTTGTTTTGCGATTTTTTTGGAAAGAGAAGAATCCGAATTCTTCTTGGAAGGAACTACCTTCTTTGTTTTAAGATCGGGTTCGGAAGATTTTGTTTTATTTGCCGACGAGCGCGCAACCGACTTTTTGCCGGAGGCTTTTTTCCGATTGTCCGGGTCCTTCAAGCAAGGATCCTTCCTTTCAGAGTCGCGCTCGTAGCACTTTCAATTTGAACGTTTACGGAAGTTCCGATCATTTCAGAAGCGTTCTTTCCTTCCGGAAGAGGAAACACGGTCATTCTTCCACAAGGAGTTCTTCCGCAGAGTTGGCTTTCCGATTTACGGGAAGTGTTCTCAATCAAAACGGAATATACGTTTCCGATCCGAGAACGATTTTGTTCGTGAGAGATAGAAGTCTGAAGATCCACGAGTTTGGTGAGTCTCGCCGACTTCACTTCTTCGGGAACGTTGTCCGGAAGTTTTCTCTGGGCCATCGTTCCTTCTCTTTCGGAATACTTGAACATAAAGGCCATATCAAACTTCACTTCACGAACCACCGCAAGAGTGTCCTCGAATTCTTCTTCGGTCTCGTTGGGAAAACCCACGATGATGTCGGTGGTAAGTCCCACGTCGGGAACGATACTTCGGATCTGCTCGACAACTTCTAAGAATTCTTCTTTGGAATAAGAACGTTTCATCTCTTCCAAAACTCTCGTGTTACCGGCTTGAAGAGGAAGATGAATGTTCGGACAAAAACGTGGATTCTCCGCCATCAGTTCCAAAAGATGAACAGGAAAGTCTTTCGGGTGCGGGGAAGTAAAACGGATTCTTTCAATCGTAGTTTCATCCAAGAGCATACGAATCAGACCGGCAAAGTCCTGTCCTTCTTCTTTGTAAGAATTTACGTTTTGACCGAGAAGAGTCACCTGACGAATTCCCTGATCGGCGAGATCCTGAACTTCGCGGACGATGCTCTTCGGATCACGGCTTCTTTCTCTTCCTCTTGTATAAGGAACCACACAGAAAGTACAGAAATTATTGCACCCTCTCATGATCGTAACGAAGGCTTGGATTCCGTTTACTACCCGAGGTTCGATTTCGTCGTAGGTTTCGATCTTAGAAAGACGTGTGAGCGCGAGAGAATTTTCTCCCGAGCGAATTCTTTGGATGAGTTCGGGAAGGCTTCTGTAATTGTCCGGTCCTACGACCAGATCCAGAGGAAGTTCCTGGTGAAAAAGATCGTCTCCCAGATTTTGAGCCATACAACCGAGAACGCCGATGACGAGTTTTGGATTTCTCTTTTTGAGATACCCAAGGGACTGAAGGCGGTTGTAAATCTTTGCGTGGGCGTTTTCCCGGATCGCGCAGGTATTTAAAAAGATAATGTCGGAGTCTTCCGGATCCAAGGAGGAAGAATATTCTGCGTCCTTCATGAGACTGGCCACGATCCCGGAATCGTATTCATTCATCTGACAGCCGTAGGTCTCGATATAGACCTTTCCTGCCATTTTTTCTACTTCCAGAACGCTCATAGGACTGAATTTCTGCTTGCCGGACCGGCTGTAAAGGGGTTTTCCATAGATAGGGAAGCGCGTTTTGTATCGTCTAAAAAACCGGTTCTTCCAAGCAGAAATCGATCATGGCTGTGAATACAAAACTCGACTACTACCAGATTTTAAATCTTTCCCGGAGTTCCGACCTCGGAAGAATCGAATCTGCTTATAGAGAATTTTTAGAAACCTTGGAAGCCGATCCCTGGAACCCATCTTTGGAATTGGATCGGGAAGAAGGAACCCGCGCCTACATTGTCCTCAGTTCTCCCAAGACAAGAGAAGAATACGATAAGACCTTGGATTATGAGTTCCTACTTTTAGATACGAACAAGGTTCCGGAAGAATTCGAGTCCTTTTATAAAGTGCAAAAGCTTTCCGAAGGAGAGGAAACCAGAGAATTCTACTCTCGCTTTTTAGAATTCAAGAAGGATCTGGAAAACACACTTCGAAACTTAAGAATCACAGTCTTATTCTTTTTGAGCGCTTTTTCTCTTCTTACGATTTTCGCACTTTCCATGGCTCTCGCGCAGAAAAATGGTTTTCTCTCACCCGGCGCCGAGTTGTTCTACAGAAAGTGGGGCATTCTTTGTTCCGCCGTATTTCTTTTTTCGGGATATGCGATCTTTCGAAAGGTCGTAACTCCGAAAAAAAACGGATCTGAGAAAAAACGGGGAAGCCAATCACTTGAAGACAACAGCAAAGAAAAACGATCCTAAACATCTCGCAGAAGACGAAATCTCCTACTACTATTCCCTCCTCCAAGAAGAACTTACGACCTTTGATTGTGGAGAATTGTGTAAACCCGATAACGACGGGATTCCTTTCTGTTGTATCGCAGATAACGCAGTTCCGACCTTATATCGCTCCGAATTCTCCATGTTAAAAAAAAGAACCGATCTCTGGAAGGTCTGGAAACCGGAGACCGCCGAAGACAAGAAGATGCTCGCGGAATACGATTCCAAAGAAACTCTCTTTTGTGAATGCAAAGGAATTCAGTTTTGCGAAAGAGACAATCGTTCGATCAGTTGTAGGACCTTTCCACTCGAACCCTATTTGGATACGAGAGGAGTTATGGTTGGCCTCGTTTTTATGAAAGAATTTACCGGGAAATGTCCGCTCACCCTCAGAGCAAAAGATATCCGACAAGAATTCGTAGATAGTCATTTTATCTTCTGGGAAAAACTCCTCTTCCGTTTGGATAGCGAATACGAAACCTTTTGGAATTCCTCAAAATCCTATCGAAGATCCAGGGCCAAGACCGGAAAAGAATTTCCGATTTTTTTCCCGAGCCACCTCAGAGGAAAAGATTATCTGCAAGAATACGTCTGATCCGAAACATTTTCCGCCCGCTCATAGAACTTTCAAAAATTGGCAATTGAATTGATTCAATTACAAATCGATCAATTTTTTATTTCGCAGAGGGAGTTTCCGGAGAATGGATTTATAACCCGATCAAACTTTCCGCAAAATAGCACTTAACAAAAAAACCGTTCCGCGTTAGGAACGCTTATCTTCAAAGACCGTTTTTCACTTCGTTTTAAAAAGCAGAGAACGGTTCAAACGATACATTTTATAAGAATTCTTTTTGGTCTTAAAAAGTTTTCTTTTGGAGCTTTCTATGTCTCGGATTTCGATTCTAATTTTTTTATTCTTATTTTCCTTTTGTATCGCACATCCGCCGAAAAAACCGGATCAGCCGCTCCCGCTATTTAAATCCTTGTTGGACTTCCAGAAAATTGGGGAAGAGACTACTCCTCCGCCTACAACTCCGACGGCCCCGCCGGTTATCATTCCCAATATCAGTTCCATTGCGGACACGGGACAAACTCAGTGTTGGGATACGACGGGAATTCTTATCGGATGCGGAGGCACGGGACAAGACGGAGATTATACAAACATCCCAAGACCCAGGTCGTTCACAGGGCCTACCCAACATCCGATCTTTAACAATGATTATACGACAATCGATAACGTTCACGGTTTGATTTGGCAGTCTTGTAATCAAGGAAGAAGCGGCGCAAACTGTCTCGGAGGCGTTTCGAATTCCATAGACTGGAACACGGCAAATGCTGGAGGAGCGGGAAGTTGTATCGATCTCAATTTTCAAAACGCAGGACTAGGATACGCAGGGATCACGAACTGGAGAATTCCGACGGCAAAAGAACTCTTGTCTCTTCTTTACTACGCAAACTCACCGATCCCCGTTTATATGGAAACGATTCCATTTCCGAATCCGGATACGACCAATTTGTATATGAGCAATACCGATTTTAATACGAACAATCTTATGATCTGGGTTATCGATTTTTTAAGTCCCGGTTTTCCGAGACAACCTTTTGTAAGAACGGCAAATGCTCTCCTTCGTTGTGTGTCCGGTAATATAACTCCCGCCTTTTCGTTTGTAGACAACGGAGACGGGACGATCAGCGATCAAAACACAAATCTTCTTTGGAGCAAATGTGTTGCGGGACGTTCGGGCGCAAATTGTCTGACCGGGATCGCATCTAACGTGAACTGGCAGACGGCGCTTAACACGTGCAATACGTTAAATCTAGGAGGAAGAACCGGTTGGAGACTTCCCAATATGAACGAACTCTTAAGTATCGTAGACGAGACCGGGGGCGGGACTCCGGTTGCTTCTGCGGTCTTCTTTCCAAACAACCCTCTCAGCACGTTATGGACATCTACGACAGAATCGCAGAATACGAACCTCGCATTGTTTATCAGTTTTTCTAACGGGCAGATGCTCAGCATGGATAAGACAAATCCTGGAAACTTCCGTTGTGTCACAACGGGACCATAAGAATTCTTTAGTTAAAATCAAAATAGAAAAATCGTTTTCTTTTTCTCATCTCTAAAAGAATCTGCATTCGGCTTTGATTCAATCAATCTTTCAGGGTTTCCAAAGGCCCGCCGGTTCCTCTGTGCCCTGTGCAGTCGGTTTAACGTACGGGAGATTGGAATCAGAGCCACCATCACCTGGTCGAAGGTTCGACTCCTTCCTTACTTCGGTAAGTAGCTCAGATGGATAGAGCAGGCGCCTGTCACGCGAGAAGTTGGTCTCTTCGCAAAAAGACCGAAACAAAAAAAGAATAAAAGGCGTCCGGCTTTCGGATTGATTCGGAAGCAATCGGATGTTTGCCTTGTAGGACGATGGATACCGAATCGCAAATTGCTTTGAAACGGTCTCGGAAATTTTTTGAAAGAAAAAGAAAAGAGGCTGCGTTCGATTTGATAAAGCGATTCTCAAATTGTTTTCCGCAGACATCGGATGGATTCCTTTTATTCTTTTTGTGAATCTTCTCAAAGCTCATCTTTGTTAGAAGCGGTTGAGAATAAAAGAACGTTAGTCGTAATCAGTCTATTTTGAATCGAGGTTTGTATGAAAATTAAAAAGGATCAAAGAGGTCTTTTATTAAAAGACGGAGAATACGTAAAACTCCTGATTCCCGGGGATTACTTTTTCATTTTAGGAAAAGACGTAGAAATTCATTCGGTCCTAAATCCGCTTTTTTCAAGAATCGATTTTACTTTCTTACGGAATGATCCAATTCTTATGAAAGAATTAGAAGTCATCGACCTCAAAGACAACGAAATCGCGTTTCATTTTGAAGAAGAAAAATTTCAATCGGTTTTAAGAACGGGGATCCACTCATTTTGGAAAGGAATCAAAACCAGATCCTTTATCAAGATCAATCTGGACAATCCTTATATCGAAGATGAAATCGATCGATCCATCTTGATGAAACCCGAAGTAAAGGATCTCACCTGTTCTTACGCTGTAGAATCTTTTCAAAAGGGCCTTTTGTTTATTGAAAATTCTTTTGTAAAAACCTTAGAACCCGGAAATTATTTTTTCTGGAAAGGAACAAAATCGATTTCGGTTCTCAAAGCGGATCTAAGACAATTACAAACGGAGATCACCGGACAAGAGATCCTTTCGAAAGACAAAATCCCTCTTAGACTTAATTTTGTTTGTCAGTATAAGATCAAGGACCCGATCCAATGCCTCGTAGAAATAAAAGACTATGAATCCCAACTCTACATTCATCTTCAACTGGTTTTGAGAGAATACATCGGCTCATTGACGTTAGACGAAATTCTTTCTAAAAAAGAAGAAATTGGCTCCTACGTTACGGAAAAGATCAAAACATCCATGCCTTCCATGGGTTTGGAAATTCTTTTTGGAGGAGTCAAGGACGTAATACTCCCCGGAGAGATCAAGGACATTCTCAATCAGGTCTTGATCGCAGAAAAGAAGGCCCAGGCAAACGTTATCATGCGAAGAGAAGAAACCGCATCCACAAGAAGTTTGCTAAACACCGCAAAGTTGATGGAAGAAAATGCAACCTTATACAAGCTCAAAGAGTTGGAATATGTGGAAAGAATCAGCGAGAAGATCAGTCAGATTACTTTGACCGGTGGAATTCAGCTCATCGATCAACTCAAAGGCCTTCTTCTTCCTGCGAAAGAAGATACTAAAAGATAAGTTCCGTGAAAAGATTCTGAGATTTGGAAGAATTTGTTTAATTTCAAAAAATCTCAGAATTAAAATCTATGTTTTTTGGAGATAAATTTCCCTACTTCTTTTTTGATTCGCCGTCCGCACATTCAACGGAAAGAATTTTAAGAATCATTATATAAGCTCCAGGGCCCGTCTCAATAATAATGAGACATAACTTCCGAGAGAAAAACGTCGAAAGAATCGCTCTCAGTCGCAAGATAAAATGTCTATTTTTACTAACATTTGTAAAATGCTAAGACCTTCTCAAAACCTATAACATTCAAAATATAGAATATTCCTTTAGTAAACCTTCCCTGATTTTATAATCAGAATTCAACAAGGAACCGTCTTCTAAAATAGATCCAAGAAAACATAATAATTCTATAATATATCCAAAACTCTTCTGATATCTTTGATTCTTACGCTTCCTTAAGCGCTTTGCATACCAAACATTTACAAGCAGAGCAATTCCTTCAAGAAATTCCTACTGATGTATAAATCATTCAATCGCAAATCATTACTCAATTTCGATAAACCAATAATTTATAATTCACCAAGTACAACTCCATTGAATCTTGCCCGAAATCACAACAAAGATGCAATTTTCAACTTTAAGAATCAACCCATTACTAAATTTATAACGATTCTAAAACGTTACTCAACTCAAAAGACCATAACTCAAGGATGCCGCATTTCATTTCATTTATCGTTAATTGCACAATGATTAATACGACTTCGTTTAATAAAACAGAATCATGCTTAATAAAATTTATTTTAAAGTTAGATTTGCAGTTGGCACAAAAGCTTTCATTTTTTTCATAGTCAAACTGAAACTTTAATATTTTAAAACCTTTGTGTCTATTTTTAGTTATTACTAAGATAGAAAGAGTAACTTTGTGCACAAAACGAATAACGCACATAGATTTCCAAACAAAGAAAAAAAATTCAAAGTTAAAACACGGAGCGAGGAGAGAAACTCATGTTGAAAGGTGACTCTATTTTTATCAGGATCAGACTTTATCTAATCCCGTCTTTATTTATCCCATTCTTAATTACTTGCGGTTGGTTTGGAAAAGATCGAGGCACCATGGAAAATGTGGATCTTGCAGCGGCAACTTGGTTGGTCGCTGAATCCGTAAAGACCCAAGTCAACAATGAAGGGGTTCCGATAAAACCGGGACAACCAACAACTCCGATCACACCGGTGAACGGTCTCTTCAATCTTCCTCCGGGTAAACCCGTCGCCGCAGCTGCCTTGATGGGAACAATCGATCCTACCGGAACAACGATCGTAAACGACTTCGACGGCGACGGAATCTTAAATCAAAACGAAACGTTAAGCAACGTTTGGGTGGCTGACTATCCGCAGATCGAAACCGTAATCGCTCCTCCTGTTACTTTAAAAATTCAGATTCTAAAAAATTCAAGCAACCAAAGCGATGAAATTGTAAGTGAGATCAACTCTAATGATTTCGAAGCTTCTAAAAATGAAGGCTCTGACAAAATTCACCAATCGGAATTGAATGAAAGAACAGTTCAATTTCAAGATTCCTTTAGCTCAGATACAGGACTAAGCTCGAGCCATGAAGCCGCAATCGGCGGATCGGTAAATACAAAGGTGCTATTTGGAGCGTCAGAAGTAGGTATGAGCTATAACAAAAGCACAAAGGATAGTTGGGAAGCCAAGAATGCTGTTTCTGCTACTACGACTAAATGGGCAGATCGCCCTTTTAAAAATAACTTGGATCGTGATGCCTGGAATCTAAAATCCGATTCCTCAACCAATAAAGCTAGAAAATATCGTTCTGATAAATCTCAAAAAGTTAATGAAACATCCACTGTTGAACCAAATGCAGGAGTAGTTAGAGCGGCGCTTTATATTAAGAACCTATCCGTAAATATGCCTGTTAAGATTTCAAATATCTTGTGCTCATTGATGTTCGAAACTCCAGCTGGTGAACTGGTGCCAATGTCTTCCTTTCGACTTCGAAATGACGACTATAGTTTATTTGAAGTTGAAGTCTATGGAGGAACTGATTTTGGACCTTACGTTGTTGAATTACCAAATTTGAATACAAGCGAAGTCGAGAAAGCAATCGCGGCTGGATACACTCCAAAAATAATGATTGTTGACTACGCAATGACACATGTCCCTGATTCCAATTATAAATCGAATCTTCTTAATTTCTCCGGAAACAATCTAAAAATTATTGAGGAAAATTCTAAAGGTAGAACTGCATTAGTAAAAGTGTATGGACCTGGGATCAGGGAAATGTATAGGGTTACCGCTTTTGATACCCCTAATGTTACGAATCCTTGCACTACTACAACAACGGATATTTTTTCACCAGGGATTACTCTCAAAAAAGCTTTGGAAAGGATCTCTTGTTCCGGAAGTGAAATCACATTCAAAGATTATGTGATCGATATGACCGAAGTGGCCCCAACTTTAGCAGAATCTAGAGTTTATATAAAAGGCATTCAGTCCTTCGGAGGTATTAGTACGAGAATTCCTTGTACAGATGAAACCAATACTGGAAGTGATGGCGTTACGAGGACAGCTTGTGTTCAGAAACCTTATAGTCAATGGACTGATGTCGAAAAAAACACTTCGGGAGTTTGGGCTGTTTTCTCACGGGGAAAATTTTATTCTCCAACCGAGTATTGGACTGACGCAGGTTCGGTAAGAAAATTTGATCCTTGGCGTGGTAGCATAGCCGCCCCGATTGTAAAAGGTGCGGACTCTATCATATGGGCAGGAGACAACTATGATCTAGTTTACATTTCCTTTAAGGATTTTATTAAGGCAGAGCAAAAATTCGGTACAAACCCTCTTGAAACTGGATCTGGGTACCCGTTCAATACGAAATGGGATCTGAAGTCTTTAGGTGATCATCCCTATTACCCAGATACGAATTCACTCTTTTTAGGCGAGGTGGGCTTTGGTGAAAAAATCGAACTGAAAATACAGTTGGATAAGACTAAATTCTTAGCGCCTAATTTCGGTTCTCCCACTGATGCGGGAACCTACCAATATTATACGAACTTTAACTACAATCTGCAAACAACTTCGGATCGCTATAATATAAACCAGGCCGCCGATTTTGAAATCAGTATGGGATTTGGGGGGGCACGTACCGATTGGTTTCATATCATTAAAGACCTCAGCACAAGCGATCCATATAAGCTGAAAAATTGCGGAACCACTCTCGATTTTATCAATCAGATCTACAATCTTTGTGTCCAGCTACCTACGTTAAGCACAACAGTAGACCCGGCAATCAGTTTAGTAAAACTTTATATTCGACCATCTCTGAACAATGCATATCGTCGAACAGTTTGGCCTCTTCATTATTCGCAAGTTCGGAAAATGAGAGGGGAAGCGGGTTTGCCTATTACCTCTGGATCAACCACAATCCGTGTCGCAAATTCTTACGGGTCTGCAAACGTCGGTGATAGAATCTATATCCAAGGAGACACGTCTTCTTATAGAATTCTGCAAGTTTTACCTCCTCAAACCGACGGTTCTTACGACATTCAGTTGGAGACTCCCGTCGTAGCAAATGCGGAGAAGACGACCCAAGTTTATATCCCAGGAAGCTTAACTTCTCCGGATGTAAGACTTGTTATAGATAATGGCTTTTCTACGGATTGGAACAATTTCGTCGCGTCTGTTTTCAATTCTACCGCCTTTGACCAAGTCCAGTATCGTCCATTCTTGCAAAGCGCCTCTGTAAGTTGTTCAACCAATCCATTTCATCCGGCATCTTGCCTAGGATTTGCACCCGATATGAATGCAATTAACTGGATAGGGATTTACAATGAAGGTGTGGCTCTCTGGAACTCCTGGTCAGACGGCGGAGACTTTAAGAATTTCTTATATAGTGGGTTGGTTCGCTTAAACGCCGCGACGGGTAAATCTTATCGTTTAGAAAGTTCGAATACGGACTTTACGGTCAGCGCCGATGTGAATGCTCCGAGCTTAGGCTACGTCAAAACCGTCAGCTACGGGGATGTCGCTCTTTCGATCTGGAGACAAGGACAGACTCTTTTAGGTCGTTACAATTCAGTGAGTACAGGTCAAGCCATCGGAAATCCGTTTACAATCAATCCTACTTATTCAGTAACTGAGACCAGCAACTATACTATAAAACAAAAAAATGGAAAAGTCGTGATTGCATGGGCCTATTCAGAGAATATTGCGATTTCGATTCGAGATTTGACAAATTTTTCTACGATTGTTTCCGAATCGTTAATTGCGACGCGATATCTTCCTTACCCAAAAAGTTATTTCGACGGATACATCGACATTGCAGTCGGTAATAACCGTGCAATCATAATTTGGGCAGACCTCGAAACATCAACGGCTTTAAATTCTAATTATGCTTGTAACATGACAATTTGCGCTTGGAACGATATTCGTAACTACCGTGTTGAAGGCAAAGTCATTCGATTGGATAACGGAACTACAGTCGGTTCTAGTTTTAATATTGTGAACCATTCAACAACGGATATCGTTTGGGATTATCCTACGCATCAACACGATCAACTCGCTTACTTTACGTTAACGCCCGCCGTAGCCGTAAACGATAACAACCAGGCTATTATCGGTTGGAAATATCAAAATCGAGCTTCAGGAGCGCATTCGGTCTGGAGCGCCGTCTACGATTTGAACAGCGCGAGTATCATCGGGTCCAATAAACAAATTTTAAACGAGGCAACTCGTTCTGGCGACAGCTTAGACGTCGGAATCACAAACGGCAAAGGTATGGTCGTCTGGCGTAGAAATGACGGCGCGGCCTTCGGGAGAGGAATTGATACTACTAATTCCAATCTAATTGGAAGCGATAACATTGTGTTGGAGCCAAGCGGGATCGAATATATGAGATTTTCCTATTCTGCCGATACCGGGTTCTTAACCTATCGTGCAGATTCGAAAAATATCCGCTTAAAAGTAATTAACTTACAGACAAGTCAGCTGTCGTATCCTGGGTCTCTCAATCTTGGAATCGCAGATGCGGATCTTAGATCGCCCGGCCAGAGTATTCTTTCCGGAAACAAAGTTCTTACAACCTGGGAACAAACAAACGGAACCCAAAGAACCATCTGGGGTAGAATCAGCGACGTTAGCTCCTTTACGTTAGATGGTCAAAAAGAATTCCAATTAAGCACAACCAATGAAGGAATTCAATTTAACCCTACTGCAACTATCAATTCTGGATCGAACCTAGGCCTCGTCACCTGGGTTTCTCAAGATAAAACGCAGCAAAGAATCCGAGGTGCGAAGATCGATTTAGCAAATCCAGGCGCTCTACAATACGGACTCAATAATTTCTTCGTAGCTCCTTTGATCGAAAGAGATTATACCGTTCGCGCCAAAATCAAATATTGATCTCGATATAAAAATAGAGATTCATAGATGAAAGGTCGAACAATCGCGGTCATGCTTATGACCGCATTCTTTCTTACAACCTCCTGTATGTTTTTAGGAGGCAAAAGCAAAAGTAACAACTGGTTCTGGGCAATATTAGGAATTCCGAATGGAGCCGGCTTTCCGTCTTCTGGCTCCGGACCGGGACCGGGTTCGGCCCCAGCTCCCGAAGGAAGCGATCTTTTTTCTATTTCTACGAACTACAGCAGTGCCATCGACGATCCGGACACCAAAGCCGATCCGCTTGCTGGCGCTGCGTTCATTGCTCCTCCCGAACCAAATCACTATGGTGGTGTTTCTCTCTCCTACCCGATTCACACTCCTTCGGGAAGAGCAGGAGTGGAGCCAAAGTTAACTCTTTCTTATTCTTCCACCGGCGGAGATGGATGGGTGGGTGTGGGTTGGAATCTCGGGTTGGGGTCGATCACTCGAACTCCCGAGTATGGAGCCTTGTATTACGATTCTCGAGATTCCTTTACTTGGAATGGAACTAGGCTTGTAAAAGTCGCAGGTGGAACAACCAACGAGAACGGAACGTATCGACCCGAGATTACCGGAGAGGACTTAGTCGTATTACGTTTGAGTAATATTGAAAGCGGAGGAATTTGGGAAGTTCTGGATTCTTCCGGAACAAAAACGATTTTCGGGGAAGCCGCTTCGAGTAGAATCTACAATCCTTCCACTCCAAATCAGACGTACAGTTGGTATCTTTCCAAAACCGAGGACAGAAACGGAAACTATCTCCAAGTCGCTTACGATACATCCGAATATTATGATAAACGAAACCTCTATCTCAAAGAAATTCGTTATACGGGTAACTCTAAGAGCGGAGCTGCGGCGCGTCAGTATGTAAAATTTATTACCAGACAAAGGGACGACTTCTACGTTTCCAACGCTCCCGGATTCTTAATGGAGATGGATAAGGTTTTAGAAAGAATCGAAGTGGGTTGGGACGGAGGCGGGAAACTCTGGGATTATACCCCCGTCTACGAAACCTCTGATGATTCCGGAAGACCGAGACTCAAGACGATTCAATCCAGTCGTCATACGACTCAACCCGAATTTCAATATCAATCTTCCAGTCGCCTTCTTACCTGGCAGAATGTTGTGAATCAAGCTTCTTCGGAAGCTGAAGATTCTCCCGAATCCACTCAATACTTCGAGGGAGATTTTAACGGGGACGGAATCTCCGACATGCTCTTTTTTAATCCGAAGTCCGGTAATTGGAAAGCCGCAGAAGGAAGAAAGGAAGGCGGTTATAATTTTAAGATCTACGCGAATCGTTATCAAGGTTATAATAGCGATGAAAAGATTCGGTTCTTTAAAGGGAACGTTAGCGGCGATTACAACGGAGACGGACGTTCCGATATCGCATTCTATCTTCCTGAAACCAGAGACTTTATCGTAGCGGAACACGACGGACGTGTCTTTCAATTCAAGTCTTACGGACGTTTGATGGCCGGCGTTCCGGACATCTTTCGTATGGAATGGTTTCCCGGCGACTACGATGGAAACGGTCTTTCCGATTCCGTTCTCTTTGACGAGCCTACGGGTCAATGGACTTTGATGCTCAACAAAGGTGGCAGTTTTGAATTCCTTCGTTTCGCTAAAAAATTTCAGAACGTTTTTCGAGGTGATTATTCTCCGGATGGAAACTTAGACAGCGCTTCCACAAACGATTCTTCTAAGCCAGGAAAGGATCGCGACAAAATTAACTTTCTTGTCGGCGATTACAACGGAGACGGAAGAACCGATATCTCTCTCTACGATTCGAGATCAGGAAGATGGCTCGTAGGCGAGAACTATCGCAACGACAACAAAACCGATCCCATCTATTTTAAGATGCAATGGAAGTTGTATAAGGTTTTTACGACTCCGGAACAAGCAATCTTCACTCACGATCGATTCTCCGGAGATTTTAACGGCGACGGCTTTTCGGATTTTTTACTTTTCGATCGTAGCTCCGGACAATGGACGTTAGGCGAAACCGGAAACGGAACGATCAATTTTAGAATCTGGTCGTCGACTCCTCAGTTTAAACCGATCACCCGTTGGCTCCAAGGAGATTTTAACGGCGACGGTAGAACCGATATCGGATTTTTCTCCGCAAACGACGGAAAGTTTTGGATCGGAGAATCCACATTAAACGGATTTCGTTATAAAATCTACAGCGACATGAGCTACGGTCCGGATCAGGACCGAATTATGAAAACGCCTCTTCCTAAGGACGAGGTCAAACTGGAACAAGCGACCGCGAATTTTACGGCGGCTTCCGCTTCGAAAGCAATCTTACTCAAATATAAATATGATGGAAATCTAAACTCTTCGAGAGGAGAACTCGTGTTCCCGGGTTGTTTTACCGTGGACGATTGTTCTTCTTCTCCCGAACTTCTGATCTATGATCGTAAGGCGAATGTCTTTGATCTGAAACAAGGAAATTCTTTTACCGAAAGAGTAAATACTTCTCTAAATCCTGAAACTTCGGGTGTTACGATTCTTTTTGGCGGAAAACCGGATCGTTATACGAATACTACTAAGGATGAAGTTCTTTTCCATAAAAAACAGGGAAACGCAAATCACCTTTTTGTTTTAAAGAATACGAGCGGAACCGCATTCGATGTTTCTAATTTAGCTTCTTTCTCCGATACGGACGTCACGAAATTCGACCCGTTAAACAGCGGTTATGTGGTCGATCATTTCGAGACGAACTCCTCTCAATCCGCTCTGATTTTGGATGATCAGACTTCTTCCGGAAGTGCAAGGTTTGTTCTCACCGGACTTGGTGGAACGAAAATTCTTACTCCAAGCGGCGATCTTTCTTCGACCGATCTCAACGATCTTTTCCAGGCTGGGACGAGCGAAAATCGTCAACGTAGAAAAGAATTTAGTTTATTCTCAGGAAAATTTACTACGACTCAGGCGCAACTCGCGCTTGTGGACAGAAGAACCACGGTTCACAAATGGTATCTTGGAACGATCAGCGGAACTCAGATTCAGTTCAAACGTTTGAGCGGTGACATCCCTCTTCCCATTACAACTTCCGATTACAATTCCGCGAGCACGGCGGGGATTCAATACGCGCTGACTTCGGACTCATCGATTGTATTCGGAAAGACCCTCGATAACGGCACTTCGTTTTACAAAATAAAAATTAATGCGACTACGGTTTCGCGTTCCCTTTACAACGCGGGAACAATCGGATTTAGCGATCGATTCGATAACAACGGAAACCCGATCATCATCGGAAGCGGTGACGATAAGATTTACGATCTTGCGCAGAGTAAAATTTCCTCTCTTCCGTCTAACGTGCTCGTCAAAACCTTGGAAAGACCGGACCTCATCGCGCAAGTCTATGTCTTTCAGTGGATCCAAGGCGATTACAACGGAGACGGACTGACCGATATCGGGATCTTTCATCTCAAGGAACCGACTTGGTATTTCGCGCTCTCCACGGGTGTTGTTCCCGACGTGATCGAAAAGGTAAAGAATGGAATCGGAGGCTTTTACGAATTCACATACGAACATTCCACAAAGTTCGACAATACCGGAGACGACGATATCCCGGATCTTCCCACGAGTTATAGAGTTTGCACATCGATTACGTTAGACGATGGATTCTCCAATCGTGTAACCAAAGATTACGAATACAAAAACGGTTTTGCTTTCTCTTCGTTTATCAACGGAAAAAAAGAAACCGACTTTTTCGGTTTCTCCGAATTCACCGTTAAAGAAGCTTACGGCGCGAGAACGATTCATACGTATTATACAAATCCCTACTCCGATTTTATGCAGAACCGCGCGCTTGGCGGAGCTGAAAAAGAAACAAAGATCATCGGAAATGATAATAGAGAATACGGAAACATTCTAAACACATACGAGATCAAGCAGATCAGCACGACTCCAGGCGCGATCAGCTACATGGCCCAAACTACAAAGATCGAAAAGTTTATGAATGGCTCTCGCACGAGCACACAGAGTTTTGATACGATCTTGGACGGTTATAAGATCGGCAGAAAGACCGACAGCACAACCGATCATTTCAGCGACGGAGCCCATTCTTCCGTTACGATTTCGAATATTACGGATTTTGAAACCGATGACACGAGCAACCAAAGAAGAGCGACTCGTCAGGTTTCTTTCTCGGGAAGTGTTCACGAAACGATTTCCATTCTTTCCTATGATATCCGCGGGAATCTAAACAAGAACGTTGCGACTTATACCGGAGGAGGTCTTCCTGCGGTCAGCGCCAAAACATTAGAATATGATTATGATACCTACGGGAATCCGACTCTTGAAAAAGATTCGAGCGGAAGTCCGAGCAGAGGAACTTCTTATTCTTATGACAACGAACTCAATCAATTTATAACGCAGAAAGTTTCGTTCGGTGGTTCTCTTCAGTTCGCAACTCAACACAAGATCGATTACGGGTCAGCATTCGGTTCCGACTCGGAAGAAACCGATGCAAACGGAAACAAAAGTTATTTTGAATATGATTCTTATGGAAGATTGGTACGTTCAAGCGCGGATACGGACGACGGAACAAGAACGATCACAAATCATTCTTATGATGTTTCCTTTCCTCTGAGCGCAAAGACGGTTCTTCCATCGGGAACAAGCGACCCTGACTTCGCTTCAAGAACCTACGCTGACGGAATGGGAAGAGCGATCTACTCAGTCAAAACAGCGTCTAACGGAAATTATACGATCACGGGTAGACTTGTCTACGACGGAAACGGAAAATTAATCCGAAAAGGTCAGTCCAACTGGGCCTCTTCCGGCGAAATCGACAAGTTTGTCCTTCATCTGGAAGAACGCAATCCTACGAGTTTTGAATATGATCCGATCGGAAGAATCAAAAAGACCACGATGCCGACCGCGGAAGGGGAAACGTCTCCGACGACGATCGTTACCAATTACAACGATCCGTTTGAGAGCACGGAAAATCACAGCAGCGGTCAGAGCAAAAGAATCGTTAAGGACGGAAGAGGACAGATTCTTTATGTCGAAGACTTTGCCTCCGATGGAACGCAGGCAAAAATCGGTTTCTGTTACGATCTCGCGGGTCACAGAACAAAGAAGTCCGATTTAAACGACGGTTCTCCTCTTTCTTGTTCGAACATCGCGAGCGGAGTTTCCGTAAAAGACACTTCGGGTAAGAATCAAGCCTTCTGGTTGTATGACGCTTTTGGAAGACTGCGTCAAGACAGCGATCCCGATCTTGGTGTGGGAAGCTTTTCGTATAACAATTTCGGGGATCTCACTTCAAGCACGAACGCGAGAGGAATCACCACAACTCTTCAGTATGACGCGATCGGAAGAATCAATGTGAAACAGATTCCGGAAGGAGACATTCATTATACATACGATTCTTATGCGGGAAGCGAGAACTCACAAGGAAAGATCGTTCGGATCGAGGACGGGGTTCAGAACAAAACCTTTAGCTATGACAAGTTAGGAAGGGTTAAAAAAGAAACTCGGATGATTTTGAGTTTTCCGATTCCCGAAACACAAGGTCCGTATATTACGGAAACGAAATATGACCTTTTGGGTCGAGTTTCCAAAATCGATTATCCGGAACATCCGATCTCTCACGGAAGAATGCGCGCTTGTTACGAATACGGAACTGCCGGTTATATCGCCGGGATTTCCATCCAAGTCAATACGAACGGAATTCTTCCCGGATTTTGCAACAAGGATCTCGTAGAGAATATCACTTACAACGAATTCGGTCAGACAGCGGGATTTACTCTCGGGAACGGAATTACAACCGCATACAGCTACGATATCAAAGGGAGAATGGTGCGTCTTCATTCTTCCGGAGACGTGGACGGAAGCGCAAAAGTTTTGCAGGATGCGGTTTATGCGTTTAACAGCAAAAACAATATTACGAATATCACAAATACTTCCACGGACTACAACGTTCAGTATAATTATGACTACGACGGACTTGGTCGCTTAACAAACGCGATCGGAAGTTACGTCGAGACTTCGGATAATCTTACCAAACAATTCAGACAGAGCTATTCTTACGCGAAAAACGGAAACCTAACCGCAAAACGTATTCATGATCCGAGCAACGGAAGCATAACGGACGAGTGGAGTTATCAATACGAGAACCACCAGGCTCTTAAAATCGATTCGAGCAAAACCGGAAACGATACTTTAACGATGCAATACGACGCGAGTGGAAACCTCACTCGTCAGAGAGACAACGCAAAAGACTTAACGAAAAAGATCAATATCGATTCTCAAGACAGAATCACTCAGATCCAAGACGCAAACAATGCGGTCCAAGGAAAATACTGGTATGACGAAGGCGGATTTCGTGTTCGTAAAAGTTCCCTCCAACAAAAGAACAATCAATTTACAAACGTAGAGATTCTTTATCCAAGCAAGTTCTACGGACTCGAATACATCGAGAGCGAGAATATCGTAACTTCCGTTAACAACGTATATCTCAACGGAATCAGAATCGCCGCCATCACAGAAAACGGAGCCCTCGCCTACTACTTGACCGATCAAGTGGATTCCGTCTCACACGTATTAGACGATGATGCGAACACTCTCTCCAAGATGCAATACCAACCCTATGGAGAAACCTTTGTCCACAAGGGCGATACGGACTTTGCACCCAAATACAACTCGCAGGAGTTAGACAGAGAATCCGGGTTTTACTTTTACAACGCTCGTTATTACGATCCGGGGATCGCTCGATTTACAAGCGCGGACACGGTCATTGATGGGGAGTGGGACACACAAGGTTGGAATCGATTTTCGTATGTGAAGGGAAATCCGATTGGGGCGAAGGATCCGACGGGGCATTGTACAAGCCCCATGTCAACTGTGCCTTGCAAAAGACCGCTGGAAACTGGGCCGCCCGGCGGAGCGGTTGGGGCAGGAAGATCCTCTTCAAATTCAAATGGTGGATATTCTGGCGGACTTGGAGCTGCGGCTACGGGGCTTTTAGCTAATTTATTAGGTTCAAGTAAAGATAAGCCAAGTCTTCCTGACAAACCGCGAAGCACGTCTGTAACTCCTAATGACGCTAAGGAGATGGGGAAAGCTGGTCTTGATCCGCTTAATAAAAATGATATTAAGAATTTTCTTGGTCAAGGTAGCAAAAGTGGAGCGACACATGGAGGGAATTCCGGGACAAAAAATCATGAAAACACGTCTCCCTTTGAAGCAAAAAATGCTTCGACAACATCTGGCTATCGCTATGTGACGGAAGGGGAAATCCAGGCAATTAAAGATACAGGTTTTCTACGAGGGGGAAATCCCGGGAAGACATATTTTACAAAGGACTTATACAGGTCTGGAGCAAAAGCACAGGAAAGACTTTCATTAGAAAAAAAACCTACCCATAGAGTCGAATTTGAAATTCTCAATGATCCGAAATATAGAAAATATAGCACAAAAGTAGATCCCGACTATGGACAACCGGGTAAAGGATCAGAATTTATGTCAACGGATCCCGTAAAAGTTAAATTTATCAACTCTCAACCGTTAAAGTAAAATCATGAAGGAAAAAAAGTATTACATCTCAGTCGCAGAACCGTGGGATTTTGTGGGGCCTGACGGAAAAAATATAATTAAAGGAGATATATTAAAGATTATTGATAATAACTGTGTACTTTTTCAAACTAATCATATCTTAAATTTTGAAGATGTAGGCGGAGATATTTTAGTTTTATCATCGCGATACAGAAAAAACGATCATTTTATTAATGGTACAAAAGGCTTAGATTGGACGATAAATGTAGGACTACTTCTTACTAAAGAATACGAAGATATGAATGAATCAGCATTAAAAAGTCATTCTAAATTTATTATAATTGGCAGTCTTATTGAAGATCCTGAGCCCAAATCTCACCAAAACTAAATTCGCAAACCACGCTCATTAAAAACAATTTTCTTCAACTAAGAGAAATCCGAAAGAAGAGAAGAAACATTTGGATCCTCGATACGCGGTAGGGATCGATGCGGGGTTAAGAAATTGCTGATCCAATAAAGATTCCTTCTTCAAAAAAAACCTCAATTTCTTAACCGAAGCGGAGAGCCCGGTCCGAGCGTAAGCGAGGAACCGCCCAACCCAACCAATTTACAAACGTAGAGATTCTTTATCCAAGCAAGTTCTACGGACTCGAATACATCGAGAGCGAAAATATCGTAACGTCCGTTAACAACGTATATCTCAACGGAATCAGAATCGCCGCCGTCGCTGAAAACGGAGCCCTCGCCTACTACTTAACCGATCAAGTGGATTCCGTCTCACACGTGTTAGACGATGATGCAAACACCCTCTCCAAGATGCAATACCAACCCTATGGAGAAACCTTTGTCCACAAGGGTGATACGGACTTTGCACCCAAATACAACTCGCAGGAGTTAGACAGAGAATCCGGGTTTTACTTTTACAACGCTCGTTATTACGATCCGGGGATCGCAAGGTTTACCAGTGCGGACACGGTCATCGATGGGGAGTGGGACACACAAGGTTGGAATCGGTTCTCGTATGTGAAGGGAAATCCGATTGGGGCGAAGGATCCGACGGGGCACGATGTCGCTCCTAAGAATACGGGTCAAAAATCGGCTAATTCACCACTTACTACAAATAGTAACGGTGTAGAATCTTGCAGTATTCCTGCCGCTTATTTATCAAAAAATGGCGTTAACCATAAAAATTATTCATTGAAAACTCCAAATAAAATTGCTGAGTTCCAGAATGCACCGAAAAAAGGCGATAACACTAGAACGAAGCTTCGAATTGCATCGGTCAGCGCTGAAGGAACATTCGGACCAGGAGCAGTCTTGGAGGCTGGGATTTGGACAGAAAATACATTGAATGACGATGGTTCCTTGAAACGAAAGCGAGGCGGTTTATTCTACTCAATTTCACCTACTAAAGGAACCGCTGCAGGAGTTAGCAGAAATATGTATCAAGTCAATGATTCAAAAGAAAACTTTTTAGATGGTAACAAGCCTTACAGAACTTACGTCAGATCCGCAGGCCCTGGCTCTTTAATAACCGTCGAAGATATGAGCGATCCGAAAAATCCAAAAGTAAATGGTGGAGGAGTTGGAATTGGATTAAACGTTCCGCTAACTCTTAAACATGATTTCGGAACACCTTACGGCTTAGGGGTATCATATTCGGTTAATAACTCAAAGGCCATGGCAAAGAATGGACCGAGCTGGTCCAACATTGGAAAAGTAATAAAAACCTATGACGAAAGACAATAAAAAGAAAAGTCGCTTGATTTTGGTATTTGTATATTTCTTCCTAATCGTCTTTACTTGTAAATTTGATAGGTGGGTGGCAAATGATAAAACCATTCTTTTTCTGCCAGGTCTTTACTGTTTTTATAACTTTGACAAGTTCACGATTAAAGAAAGTTCAACTTCCGCATTATGCCCTGACATTAAAGATTTTGCCTACGAGCCAGAATATCATATGTTTTATTTTGAGCCCGCTGAAAGTGCTTGGATATTTTTTCCAAAAATTCACGCTTTAGACAAAAAAAAAATAATCGCATATGGCTTATCCCCTGTATTCGCAGTTATTTTTTTTCTCTTAGCTTATTTCAGTTGGGCTAAGTTTATTGACAGGAAATAATTTTAAAAAACAAGAGGTTCTGGAAATCCACTTTGCTTTAACTAAAAAAAGGACTTAATTACAACAGAATGATTTGGAATTCACGAAACAGTAAACTTTTATTCGCAAAGTTCATAACCATTTTTTGAAAATGCTTTTTACTAAAAACGACGTAAGGATAAAAAAATTGCTGTTCAAGCAAAACTTCACTCTTCAATAAATCTTCAATTTCTTAACCCCAACGTTTTGACCCATAGGTAAAAACGTTGAGTTCGCGACAAACCCGGTCGAGGGTCCTCCACTCCTACCTTTCTCAACATCCCCTCCCCCAATTCCTTGACACCCCGACGAATCTCTTCTACACATTCCCTATCGTGAAAAAAATCGTCCCTTGTTTGCTCCTTGTATTCGTCTTCTACTTTGTTTTGAGAGAAGGCGCGTCTTATTTGTATCAGTCCAAGGAAGAAGCGAGGGTTTACAACACGGGGTTTTACTGGCTTTCGAAATCCGATCTTTCGTCGAAGTATCAATCCGATTCGTTTTTGTTTCCGTATCTCTTATACAAACTCAATGTCGATTTGACGCCGGCACAGTTTGCCAGACTTTGCAACGATATACAGATCGGGGCGACACTTCTGTTGGTTTTTTATTTTGCTTTTGAATTCGGTTGGCTCGCGGGGGTGTTTATCGGGCTTTTCGTTTTGTTTTCACCGCTCATTTTGATTCAGAAGGTTTGGATCGGATTTCCGGATCACCTTACTTATTTCTTTTCGGCGGCGACTTTGATTTTTCTGGATCGGGTTTCTAAAAATCGGTTTTGGTTCGGAGCCTTGTTCGTTGTTCTTTTGTTAGGCGCTTGGAATCATTTCTATCAGTTCAGTATCATCGTCTGTATGTTGGTCTTGGTCCAGGGGATCTTCGAAAAAAAGATCGAAGTCCGGACGATCGGGTTGATCTTTAGCACGCTCATTATCGCACGTATCCTTTCTCTGCTCTTCTTTTACTTCAAGGGAATTCCATTTGAAGATTCTCGGTTTTCTACAATCCAGAACGAATCTTTTTCCAAATGGATTGAGATCAACACGACGGTTCCTCACTTGGCCCTATTCTCTTTTTTCTTTGGGAATTTTGTCTTTTTTGCGGAGAGGTTATATCGAAAGAATTTTTTAATTTTGATTCCTTTCGGAATCTCTTTAGTCGTTACGTTTTTTACATACGATACTACGAGGGTCTTCGTCCACCTCTTCTATCCTTCTTGGATTTTTCTCTGGCTTTTGGTCTTTCGAAAGGAAGGAGAATTTTTTCAGAAGAATCTAAAGTATTACTTTGTTCTGATATTGATTTCGCTTATCCTTTTAGTTTTGGTTCCTCGCTTTTTTATCGAGGCCGGTGGCGTGAATTATCTTCTTCCTTAAAAAGAGAACCACAGTCTAAGAATTGATTCCCATTTCCAAAATCAATCACCGGAGAACCGCTTATGCCCTACGTCAATATTCGAATCACAAAAGAAGGAGCGACCAAGGAACAAAAGGCACAGTTGATCGCAGGGACCACACAACTTCTCAAAGACGTTCTTGGTAAAAATCCCCAAACTACTTTTGTAATCATCGACGAGGTGGATACGGATAATTGGGGAATCGGTTTTGATCAGGTTACGGAGCTTCGAAAGAAGGGGAATTGATTTCTCTTTTTGAATTCAAATGCGATTTCGCATTTCGGAATATTTTTTTTTAAAACGAAAGGATTTTTTCCATCTAAGACTAATTTGCGTTAGACGACACAGAATAGGATCCTTCGGTTATCTCGGGTAAAACATAGAAGAGTGCGGTTTGTCTTGCGTTATGGGATCGATGCGGAGTCAAAAAATTGCTTTTCGTCCTTGGTTTTCTCTTAGAATGAATTTTCTCAATTTTTTGACTGGAGCGGAGAGCCCGGTCCGAGCGCGTGAATCAAAGTGAAGTCTCGCGAGGAAACGCCCAAATTATTTTCTGCAGTTCATCTGATTTCGAATGATGGAACATTCTTTTTTCTTTTTTCCAACGCTTAAAAAACCTTCGGCGCTTTCTCCGTCTTCGTAAAATCTTCCGCTAAAGACCGCGCCGCTCGCAAATCGATAGGTTCCGATTCCTGCTTTTTTATCGTTTTGAAAATTTCCTGAAAATCGATCTCCGTCTTTGTAGAGAATATTTCCGCTTCCATGTCGCTTATCATTTTTGAATGTTCCGGAATAAACTTCGCCGGATCCGTATACGTAGATTCCGTTTCCGTTTTTGCAATCTCCGTTTTTACATCCTTGTGAGGATCCGAGATAAGACGAGGGCGATTTGTTTTCTTTTTTCTTTGGTTCGTATCTTTCCGAAACTTCCGAACTTTCTTCCGGTTCCGAATATTTCTTAGGTTGTCCAAGCGCGTCTTCTTGGAAGAATTTTCTTTCCTTCAATTCGGGTTCCAACTCTAAGTCGTTTTTTTTGGATGCGCTCGTCTTTGGATTTTCTTTCTTGGGGGTCCCTTTATTTTTCTTTCCGCAATCCATTGCCGCAAAAGAAATCAAGAATATCATCCCTATCGTGATCGTAATTCGATTGGTTCCGAAAAGGACCATCGTTCGCCCTCCATTCTAAGTCCTTTCTTAGAATATCGGATTTGAGAATGCTCCGGAAAAGGTTTCTCTTTGAGAATCCTTCTTGGCCCTTTCTTTTTTTTGAGGGAGTTCCTACTTTTCGATTCTTCCAGACGCGACCATTTTGTGGGAACTCCTTCGCTTTCCAGTTGAGAATCATTTGTTCCGACAAACTGATCCTTCCAAAAACTTCTTGAAGACGGACTTCAAGTCCGCCTCAAGGTATCATCGGAAGGAGTTCCTACTTTTTCAGTCTTTCTCTGATTTGAGAATGATCCGATCTTCTTCGAAGCAGAACGTAAATTTTAAGATTCTTTCTTCAGCTGAATCACGCTGATTTCGGACGGAGCTCCGAGACGGAGAGGAGGCCCCCAATAACCGGTGCCCCGACTTACATAGATCCAGGTCGATTCGTGTCTGTGAAGTCCCGCGACAAATTTCTGTGCGAGATAGATCAAAAGATTCCCGGGAAAATACTGACCTCCGTGTGTATGACCGGAAAGCTGAAGATCAAAGCCGGCCTTCGCGCTTTCAAAAACGCTATTGGGTTGATGCGCGAGAAGAATTTTGTAATCCCCATTCTCCCCTCCTCTCATCGCCTTATGAGGATCGGTCGTATGTTCCACGATGATCGTTCCCGCTTTGAGATCGGTCACACCCGCAAGCGTAATATTCGCGGTCCCGTGTTTCAAGATCTTGTTTTCGTTTAACAAAACCTGAATCCCATGACCTTTCAATTCACGGATCCAAGAAAGAGCCCCGGAATAGTATTCATGATTTCCGGTCACAAAGAAAGTTCCGTGTTTGGATTTGAGATCGGCTAACGGAGTGATATGATGTCCAAGTTTACTTACCGGTCCGTCCACGAGATCTCCTGTAATCGCGATGAGATCCGGTTCCAAGTCGTTGACCGCTTTTACAACGGATTCTAAAAATTCTTTTTTAATCGTGGGTCCGATGTGAATGTCGGAAATCTGGACGATCTTAAAACCTTCCAAGGAAGAATGAAGATTCTTCTCCAAAATGTCCACGGAGATTACTTTCAATTTCTTATGAGCCTGATAGAATCCGATCCCCGTCAGTCCTCCCGCAAGTCCCAAAACCGAAAAGCTAAGAATCTGATTTAAAAAGTCTCTCCTCTGGATCAGATCCGAGCCGTCTCCGTTCTCGGCTCCGGAAACGTTTGGAAAGAAGCTGGTAAACCCGTGAAAGGAAGCGGTGGTTATGTCTTTCAAAATCACGAGACTAAAAAGAATCGTAAAGAACCCAAGTCCCGTAAAAGCGAGATAAGAAAAAGCGGTCTGAATTCTTTCCTGATTGGATGTAAGACTGATATAATAACTTACGGGAATACTCAAAGTGAAGAGGAAAATCAATCCCCAGGCAAACCATGAAACCCAACCCTGAGCTCCGAGCCCCGGAATCAAACGAAAACCCGTATATGTATAACCCAACCCTATGATCAGGGTAAAGACGGAAAGAAAAACGAGGAAACGAGATATCTGATTTTCCATTACCTTAATAAGACCGATTCGTTTCTCCGAAGTTTCTTCCATTCTTAAAATACTTTCCTCCAAATTCTCCCTTTTGGAGTTTCTAAAACGAAATCCTCCCTTTGAAAACGAAGTGAAATGGTCAAACTTCGGCTTCCCGAATCCGAAACGAATGCGTAAGCGAATTATAGATTTTCAGTCCACCGGGGATTTCCAAACCCTTGACGAACCTTCTATTTCCTGTAGCATTGACAGAAATCTCTATGACTCACGCTGATTTAGAATTTCAAAAACTGAAGAGTATTCTCAATACGAGTACGATCTTAAATGCGAATTTGGATCTTTATCAGCTCTTACCTTTGATCATGCTCTATTCCAAGGATCTCTTGGAAGCCGAAGCGAGTTCTCTTTTTCTTTTGGATGAAACCGGAGAATTTTTGTATTGCGAAGTCGCTCTCGGAGAGAAAGGCGAAATCATTCAAAAATACGGACGTTTGGACGTAGGTCAGGGAATCGCGGGCTGGGTCGCAAAAGAGAAAAAAGCAATCATCCTCGACGACGCGTATTCGGATCCTAGGTTCAATCAAGACTGGGATAAGAAGACCGGTTATAGAACTCGTTCCTTAGTCTGCGTTCCTCTTTTCGTGGACGATAAGATCATAGGAACTCTCGAAATTCTAAACAAGACAAAGGAACGCGCCTTTGATTCTTCCGATCTCAATTATCTTTCCTCCTTATCCGAAGTGGCTGCGATTGCCATCCAGAACGCAAAGATTCACGACAATCTCAAAAAGAGAATCTTAGAACTCTCGCTTCTTTATGAATTTGAAAAACTCATCGTTTCGGAAAAGAGCATTCATGAACTCGGAAACTGGGTCTTGGATAAAATCTTAGAATTTTTAGAAGCAAGAACCGGAACGATCTATCTCGCGGATCACAAAAGTAAAACTCTGAGAATTCTAGCGGCCAAGGGGATTCCGAAAGAAGCGGTTCATTCTATCGTGGTTCCTTTCGGTGAAGGAATCGCCGGCTGGGTCGCACAAGAAAGAAAAAATCTTCTGATCCAAAATCTGGAAGAAGACAAACGTTATAATCAGGACGCAAAGTATAAGTTTGAAGCAAATTCTTTGATCTCTTCTCCTCTGATCTATAGGGACGAACTCTTAGGAGTGATCAGCGTAAACAGTAAGAATTCCGGTTTTGCTTTTCACGGCAACGATCTCGAAATGCTCGGCGCGATCGCGAACCGACTTTCGGTCACGATCAAAAATGCGGATCTCTTTCATAGAGTCGTCGACTCCGATCGGGAATTACAAAGAGCAAGAGAAGTCATGTCGAAAGTGATCCCGACAACGATTCCTTATATCAAAGGATTGGAAGTCGGAGCTCAACATATCCCCTACTCCAATGTCGGAGGGGATTTTTATAGCATCTTTAAATTGGATACGGAGAGAACCGGATTTCTCATCGCCGACGTTTCGGGTCACGGGCTTTCTGCTTCGGTGATCGCCGCGGTGATGAACACGATCATTTCCACTTACGATAAAGAAACTCTCTCCAGTCCTTCTCGCTTTTTTACGGGTCTCAATCACGCTCTCAACAATAAGATGGCAGGAAACTTTGTGACCGCGTTTTACTGCGTGATCGATACGGAAAAAAATTCGATTCTTTTTTCCAACGCGGGACACAATCATCCTTTGCTCTTACAAAATGCGACGGACACGATGATTCCTCTCGAGACAAAAGGAAAACTCATCGGAGTGATTCCGGATCTTTTCTTTGAGGAGAATTCGACTGCGTTCCGCGTCGGAGATCGTCTCGTTCTTTACACCGACGGACTTTCGGAACATTCTTCCGAAGATCGATCCAAAAGATACACGGAAGAATTGGTTTCTCTCTCAATCCGAAAATCGATCTCTAAAAATGGGAAGGATGCTTCGGAGCAGATCGTGGAAGACAGCATCGACTATTGCAATCGTCCGAAGTTCGACGACGACGTTACCCTTCTCGTAATCGACCGCAAATAACGAAACAATAGTTCAAAATAATAATATTCTATTTTTAGAATATTATTATCAACAAGAAGCCGATCAAAAATTCCTAACCTCCTGAGCTTGTTCGCAAGAATTCCTAAACCTAACTTTGTTCATCGAACGTCATACGCCTTTGTATGAATATTTTTAATCCGAAGTCGTTAGAAGTTATGTAGAACAAGCATTATATAATATATCGAATAAAATAAAAATTTTAAACGTTTCTGTAAAAGTTGGAAACCTCTTCGAGTCTAACTAGATGAAATAAGGAGGGTTTACCATGAATGCAATCACGATCTTTGCGCTTGCGTTGTTGGCAGTTCCTGTTTTTGCCCGTTTTGCTCGGGTGACAAAAGAAGCGATGGGAAGATATCACCTGATCGGCTTGGGAGGTTTGTTCTTGATCTTGGGGGAAGCAACCCGGATGACAGCAGATAAAATCTCGCCGATTGCGACACTTCTTCCGGTCATTGACATTGTCACTGTGGTCTTAGCTTACGCGGGGGTTCTCTTCGGGACACTGTGGTTATCAGTGTATTACATAAAACACCCGAATGAAATTTGAAAATTCTTAAACAAGAATGACATTAAAAAAGGCGGGCTTATCCCGCCTTTTTTAATGTACGGATAAGAAATGAAAAATCAGGAAAGTTTGTTTCTCTGAAAGATTAGGATTCTCCCGAAATCGTATCTCCAACGGACTTTAAGTCCGATTTCAAGTTTTTTTAGTAGAACTTACTTTGTCGGAAGAATCGAATCCTACTCCGACCTCGGGCCTTTTCATTGAAAGTAGGCTTCCCGCTTAAAAGTAGGAACTCCTATACAAACAGATCCTCTTTCGAGCGAGGCTTTTCCGCGAAAAATGCGGGAACTCTTCGTTGAAAAGAGATTCTTCGGTGATACAATGAAAGTAGGAACTCCCAAAAAAGGGATGGTCTTCGATAGGATCCAAATCATTTTTTGGAAATCAAAGCATTGAGGGAACTCCATTGAACCAGAACGATTCTCTCCAACATTCCATTCTCTACGCGGCCGACCCGCTCTGTCCCTGGTCTTACGGTTTTGGCCCGGTCTTAGAAAGAATCCAAAAAGAATACAACGACAAGATTCGATTTTCTCTCGTCCTTGGGGGCCTTCGATTTGGAGAAACCGCCGAACCGCTGACTCCGGAATTTGCCCGCGCCTTAAAACACGAATGGAAAGACGCGGAAGCTCTCACCAAACAACCGTTTCAACTCGGGATTCTCGAACAAAAAGATATCAGATACGATTCTTTTCCGGCCTGCAAGGCGGTCATAAGCGCGCAAAAAATCAAACCCGAAATCGCATTCCAATATTTGCATGCATTTTCCAAAGCATTCTATCATGAGAATCAAGATCCAACTTCGGTTGAAACCTTTGCGACGATCGCGGAGCGATTCGAAATTCCTAAAAAAGAATTTCAGTCGGTCTTTGAAGACAAAGATACGGAGATGGAAACACTCAACGATTTCTATTTCGGATTTTCTTTGGGAGTGAGCGCCTTTCCGAGTTTGGTTTTTTCGGACGGAGCTGAAAGCGGCATCCTCGCGAGAGGATACCATTCTTACGAACAATTGGATTCTATCTTAAAAGATTATTTTCGAGCGGTTCGATTCTAAGATTTTTTCTTTTCTTTTTTTCTCTCTTTGGATTCCGTCTTTCCCACGTAGTTCGCAAGAACAAGAAGAATTCCTCCCAAGAACGCGGACCAAAAACCTGGGACCGAAAGAGTTCCCGGAAACCAATCTCCTATGATCAAGATCACCCAAGCGTTGATGATCAAACCGATCAAACCCAAACTCAGATAATAAAAAACGATTCCGATTCCAAGAGTCATGATGATCAAAATCAATCTCATGAACGCGTTGATCAAAACAAACGCAAAGACGACGATGATAGAATTGATCCAACCTCCTACGACGTGAAAATCAGGATTGATTAAGGGAAAGACGAATTCCACAACGAGGGACATCAGAATTAGGGAGAATAAAAGATGGGTCATAACACTTCCGCTTTTAAGCATAAACGTCGACATTCTTTCCAATCGAAGGAGGAGGAGAACCAGGAGGAACCACTTCGGAATCAGGGCTCTTTGTCTGATTGTCCTGAGTCGCCACGATCTCTCTCGAAGAAGAACCGGTAGAAACCGGAGCAATAGAATCTGAAAACAAAATCTGTCTGGACCCAACCGCCATATAAGACATACTCTTCCTCCCCTCTTTTTAATTAGAATGAATTCTAACGGTTATTGTTTGAAAAAGCATCTTCTCTTAAAAGGAAAAATGAAAAAACTTTGTAAAAAACTTTCAAAAGAAGAATCTTCGATCTCGCTTGATCACCTATTTTCTTCCGTAAGCTCCCGTAACGATACCGCCATACCAGCTGAAAAGATGGACGTGAGAAAAAAATGAACGAAAATTTGATTCATCCTTTACGATGCTTTCATAAGAATCGATAGACTGAGACAAATATTTTTTTCCAACGAATGGAAGCAGAAAGAATCTTCCTAAAAGCGGAAGCAAATGCCGGAAATAAAGATTCCAAATAAAATACGATATTCCGTATTTCGGTCTGGATAATTCGGTAAAGACAAAAGTTCCTGACGGTTTTAGAATCCGATAGACTTCTGAAAATAGGATTCTTCTCTGTTCAATCGACAACGTTTTTAAACCGAATGTACAACTGACCGCGTCGCAAGAATCGGAGGAGATGGAAGAAGAAAGCGCATTCTCCGCAAAATACGTAACGTTGTTTTCGCCAAAACGTTTTCGAGCGCGTTGAATCATACGTTTGGAAATATCAACTCCAAGAATCGGATTCTTTCCAAATTTCTTTTTTATAATTCCGATATTACTTCCGTCCCCGCACATCAAATCACAAATCGTTTCTCCTTCCGAAATCCTTAAAGTGGAAAGAGAACGTTTTCTGGTTAAGGTCGCCAACCCGAACGAAAGAAAATTCAGAAAATGATAACTCGAAGAAAAACGATCAAAGAATCTTCTCTGAAAACGAATCTGATCAAAACATTTCATATCCATTTGCCTTCATCTGACTGATTCCATTTTTTCAGCGTTGAGTTTGATCTTTTGTAAAACGTGCAGATGCATTTCGTCGATCAGATAATCGGACCATAACTTCCAATAAAATTTCGGCCCCAGGCCGTTTACGTATCTCGTGGTCGCGACAATTTTCACTTCTTCTTCCGAAATAGGAATCAATTGAAATTCTCCAAAGGAGGCCCAGATCTTGCCTCGGATATGTTTCGGTTCCACTTTTCCATAAAAGGAAGTTTCTTTCATCGTCACCTGAGGCGAAGGAAACTTAAACTTCATGGTCTTGTTTGGGACGAGTTCTTCTATGAGCGCCGATGTAGTTCCGTTTGTATATTCGCAGTTCAAAAAAGAAACTCCGTCTTTTTGTATCACCTCCATCGAAACCGGATAAGAAACTCCGTGGCGGAAGAAAAAATTCTCAGCCTCGCCGAATGTAAAAGGAGAAGTGATCTGTATCCATATCTTAGGAGCGGAAGAACGAACTACGATCGAAGTTTTGATTTCATTTGTCTGCGACGAAGAATCCTTTAGATCAAAAACGTGAGCCGAGATATTACAAAACAAAACGATCAACACTACAAGATATTTGGACCAGACCCGATTTTGAATTTGATAACCGATCCACGCTCCGATGAGAAGAGGAAGATATGCGAGAGGAAGCGCCATCAAAACACAAATAAAACCTTCTTGTCCGATAAAAAGAAAACCTAAAAGAAGAATCGCACCCGGCAAGGCAGTAAGCGAAAAGATTTGTCCAAGTGTCGCTTTGCTATGAAAGGCGCGGGCAAAGGCGATGAGAATTCCGATCGAAAAAGGAATCGCGATAAACAAGGCTGCGCCGTAAGCCCCGCTCAAAGCAAAAAAAGGCGCCGATATCAAAAAGAATAAAAGTAAAACGATAACAATTCCCAAAGTCCAGAAACCCAACGTGCGACGGGCGTAGAACGAACTCTTCGATGATTCCATAAATTCTCCCCTTGGAAAAAACTAAATCGAACCTAAAGTGAATATTCTTCTCTGTCAATTTAATTTTTGAACATGTTCAAAAATATTCTCTACGATCAGAAATGCCCATACTTCGGGTTTTCGTTCGCGGGAAAGATTCGAAAAACCGTATCTCAAAAAGGTTTACCTTAAAATTCTGTAAGTAAGAATGGATTAGTTCTTATAAACACACTTTTAAACAATGAAACTGCAACAAGCTTTAGAATTCGTAAAAAAGGGAAATCTCCCGGGAGCCAAAGAAGCTCTCCTTCAATATCTCAAAGAAAATCCGGAAGATCCGATCGGGAACTATCATCTCGCCATGTGCCATTCTCACTTGAACGAATTGGAACCTGCGGAAGAACGTTTTATCAAAGCGATCTCTTTGGATGAGTCCTTTGTTTCGGCGAGGGTCGGTCTCGGCGTTTTGTATGCAAAGAAAAAAGACAAACCGAAGGCTGAAATTCAATTCACCAAAGTTCTCGAAATCGACGAGAACAATCTAAACGCAAAAAAGAATCTCGCTTCTCTTTATACCGGAACCGGAAATTATAACAAGGCTCTGGAATTATATCTTTCAACTCCGGAATCGGAAAGAAAGGACGTCGTCTCCTTGTATGCGATTTCATTTTGTTATCTGAAGTTGGACCAACTTCCGCAAGCGAGAACGTTCTTTCAAGAACTCGAAAAACTTCCCGTCCCAGAGCCGATGAAAAAAGATATTTCCGAACTCAAAAGTCTCATCGAGGAAAAAAATATCGAATCCGAAGGAATCTGGACTCTTCTCAAAAAACCGGATTCTTTCGAAGAATAAACTCGGAAGGAAAGATAGAGATTCTTTACTCAAATCGAAAAGTGCGATTTCGCTTTAAAAAATTCTTGTATTTATTTTGAATCCTTTGGAGTCTGAGTTTATATATGTTTCGTAATCTTCTACCGGGTCTCAATAGCCTTGAGCTTCTTCTCCTCCTTAGTTAGGGGGAGCCGGTAGAGTTGTAAAAAAATACACGAGCCTGCTCCTCCTGGAGTGGGCTTTTTTGTTATCGGATAATTCTCTTTCGAAAAACCCACTCCTGGATCCGGCCGGCAAAAGGAGAAAACAATGAATCAAGACTCGAAATCTGGAACCGTTGAATCAGTTCGAGAAGTAACCTCTTTCGGAAACAAAAAGGAGATCCAATCCTTTTCCGAAATTTTACAAAACCCTCTTCCGAAACATCCGCCCTTCTTTATGGACGTGACCTTGAGAGACGGCAACCAAGCGCTTCGTAAACCTTGGAATCTTGATCAAAAGGAAACGATCTTTCGTCAACTTTTGAAACTCGGAGTACAAGGAATCGAAGTTGGGTTTGCGTCCTCCAATGATCAAGAATTCGAAGCTTGCAGTTATCTTTCTTCTATCGCGCCTGAAAACGTAGTCATCTCTTCTCTTTCGAGAGCCGTTGAAAAGGAGATCGAAATTTCTTGGAAGGCGATTCAGAAAGCTCCGAAACCAAGAATTCATATCGTATATCCGATCTCGGCGTTTACGATTGAAAACGTTTTGAAAACAACTCCCGAAAAAGTTTTGGAAAGAATTTCAGAATCCGTCGCTTATGCAAAGAGTCTCGTCGGTTCTCGCGGAGAGGTTCAGTTTTCAGGAGAACACTTCGGCGATTCTCTGGAGAATTTGGATTTTGCGGTAGAGGCTTTTCGCACCGCTTTGAACTTCGGAGCCGACGTAGTCAATCTTCCGAATACCGTGGAACGTTATCGTCCTTGGCTTTTTGTTTCGATGGTCAAGGCCGTGACAAACTCTCTTCCCGAAGATACGAGAATTTCGATTCACACTCACAACGACTTGGGAATGGCGACTGCGACCACCGTCGAATCCTACTTTTCAGGAGCGGTTCAACTGGAGACCGCCTTAAACGGGTTAGGTGAAAGAGCGGGAAACACAAACACATACGAAGTCGCGATCGCACTTCACAACTGCGGAGTCAACGTTCCTCTGAATTTTTCGGCGATCTATGAAACGTCTCGTTTGGTTTCTTATCTTTCGGACGTTCCCATCTATGAGAAGGCTCCTTTGATCGGAGAAGACGTGATCTCTCACAGATCCGGGATTCACCAGGATGGAGTCGCGAAGACCCGACATCTTCAAAAAGGCGCCTATCGCGCGTTTGACGCCGGTTTAATAGGAAGGCCCGAAGGTGATAGAATCGAATTTACGAGTCAGTCGGGAAGAAGCGCGGTCTTTTGTATTCTAAGAGACGCCGGAGAAGAAATCACTCTCGAAGACGCGGGCAAATTGCAGCCGATCTTAAAAAAGATTTCGGAAGAATCCGGAAGAGGCGAACTGAGTCTGGAAGAAATTCAAGTGGAATGGAAAAAGATGAAATCGCTTCCGCAAAAAACTTCTTGAGATGGAAGATCCTTACTTGGCGATCTTAGCGGGTTCGGAAGCGGGATTCATAATTCCATAAAAAAGAATATGATGAATTTCCTGCTGTAACTGAACCATCGAGTAAGGAGAATTAAGAAGTAGTTCCGGAGTCGCGGTCATCTCGATCGCGGAGTTGATCAAGGCGGCAAAGATCGTAGTATTTACGTCGCTTCTGATTTCCCCTCTTTCAATTCCTTGTCGAATGAGAGTTTGGATGGATTTGGAAATGGATTCCGTTCTCACTTCCTTAATATAAGCGTAGTGATCCGGCGCCTGATCTCTGATTTCTAAAATGAATTCATTGGCGCCTGCGGGAAACTGGCTCACCTTGAATTCGTTGATCGCTTTTACCTTTTCATGAACCGAAAGAGATTCGTCTTCGCTGATCTCCATCATCTTCTTGCTCATTCTTTTATGTTTGGCGCTGAGAATTTCGAAGAGGAGGTGATTTTTATTTTCGAAGTGTTTGTAGAGAGTTTTTCTGGAAATTTTGAGAGTTCTCGCGATCTCCTCCATCCTCGTCTTCGCATAACCGTATTTTAGAAAAAGCTCAAGCGCCTTTTCCATAATTCGGAGTTTTACTTCATCCTGCTCCATCACACTCATTGTTCCTAACTTCCACAATTCTGAAACTCTTTTTTATATTCTAAATTTTCAAAAGTTCAACCGAGAATTCAAGAGCTAAAGCGTTTTTGCAAACGACACTTCCTGAATTCTCGGGGCTTTGATTCTTATACGTCCGGGTTTGGAGAATTTCTTCTCACGAATTGATTCAGCTTCTCAATGTAGGAGAAGGCCGCCGGAACCACTACCAGAGTTAGAATCGTAGAAGATATCAATCCTCCGATGATCGCAACTCCCATACTCGTTCTCTGACGAGAAGCTTCGTTGAGTCCGATCGCAATCGGAAGCATCCCGGCCACTAAGGCAAAGGAAGTCATAAGAATCGGACGTAGTCTTTCTCTTCCGGCTTCGACGATCGCTTCCTTCATATCCATTCCCTTCTGCAAGAGTTGATTTGTAAAGTCCACGAGAAGAATCGAATTCTTCGTCGCGACCCCGATCAACATGATGAGCCCGATCATGGAAAAGATATCCAATGATTTTTGAGTTAGGAAGAGCGCGATAAACGCTCCGCAAAGGGCGAGAGGTAATACGAGCATAATCGCGATCGGTGTGATAAAACTTTCATAGAGAGAAGCAAGAACCATATAGATAAATAGAACTCCGAGTCCCATCGCGATCGCCATGGAAGTTCCCATCTCTTTGAAACTCTCTGCTTGTCCCGTATAACCGATCTTAACACCAGCCGGAAGAGGAAGTTCGGTTTGTGTGATCTTAGCGACCTCTTCCATCGCTCCTCCCATTCCGGGGCCTTGCGGATTTACGTCGGCGTAGATTTCAACGGACTTGTTTCGATTGAGACGGTTGATCGTCGCGAGGCCAGTGGTTTCTTCAGCCTTTGCTACGTTTTGAATCGGGATGAGTCGATTGTTAAAGTTGGGAACAAAGGAACTGTAGAAATTATCTTTGAGATCTCTCTGACCTTCTTTCAAACGAACGCGAATATCGTATTCGACCCCGTTCTCTCTGTAAACCGCGGGAGTGGTTCCTTCCACAAGAGTTCTGAGTTCGGTTCCTATGACGGTTCCCGGAACACCAAGAAGCACTTCCATCTGACGATTCGGAATCACCCTAAACTCGGGAGCTCCCGCACGATAACTCGTATCTACGTCGAGAAGCGCCGGAGATTTTTGAAGACGTGCAAAGAGTTTTTTTGCATAGTCTTCCACAACTTCTCCCTTTTGTCCGCTTACGATCAGGGTAAAAGGTCGTTGTCCCCCGCCGACGTTGTCGATGTCTTTGACGATCGGATTCGCATAAGCGAAGATACTCAATTCTTTCCGGAGGAATTCTTTAAACTGCGTTGTGTTCATCTTACGTTTTTTGGAAGGAACCATCTCAACGAACATATTCGTGTTTCGATTGGTATTAAACATCGCTACAAGTTTGATCTCTTTGTAAGAACGGATCTTTTGATCCACTTCCTGTGCGACTAACGCCATCTTTGCGACCGAAGTACCGGGAGGCATGTCCAGAGTTACGGAAAACTTACCCTCGTCCTGAGCCGGAAGAAAGGTCTTCGGAATAAATTTGGTAAGACCCAAACTAACGATAAAAATCAAAACCGCACCCGAAAGAATCAAGATCGGTCGTTTTAGAGTAAATCTTAGAACGGACGCGTATCGGTCTTCCAGCCAAGACTGAAATACATTAAAAATGCTTAAAATAGAATCGAGTCCCGTTTCAAGCCTACCAAGAAAGCCGAGGATCGGAGAAAAAATTCTAACAATCCATCCCTTGCTGATCTTATTCTGAGAGCGAATTTTAGAATACGCGATTTCTTCCAGAGTAGTGGTCGCAACGCTCGTCTTTCCTTTTTTCTTACCCTTTTCGATCTGAGTCATAATCTCGGGAACTGATTCCGAAGCGGAAGAAGAATGTCCGTGATTTCCGATCTTTCCTCCGAAATAAGCGGACAACATTGGAGCAATGGTTAACGCATCGTAAAGAGAAATGAGAAGCGCGAAACAAACTGTGAGACCGAATTCTCTCAAGAACTGACCGACGACCCCGCTGATGAACGCGATCGGCATAAAGACCGCGATGACGGTCATCGTGGTAGCGACCACGGCGAGAGTTACTTCCTTGGTTCCTTCGATCGAAGCTTCTCTTGCGGTTTTACCCATTTCTCTATGTCTAAAAATATTCTCCCGGACTACGATCGCGTCGTCGATGAGAAGACCGACGGCAAGACTCAATGCAAGAAGAGTCATGATGTTCACCGTAAAACCCGCGATCGCCATAAGAATAAAGGCGCCGAGGAGAGAGTTCGGTAACGCAAGACCGGTAATCAAAGTGGAGCGGACGCTTCCTAAGAATAATAATACGACAATGATCGTAAGAATGATTCCGATGATAATCGTTTCTTTCACGTCATAGATATTGTTATCGATCGTGATGGAAGAATCGTTTGCGGTCGTGAGCTCAGGAGCCCCGTTTCGTTTGGCGAGATCGACGTTGATTTCGGAAACTCTCTTCTTTACAGCCTGAGCTACTGCGACCGTGTTGGAGCCGGATTGTTTATAGACGAGGAGAAAGACCGCCTTCTTTCCGTTAAAGTATGCTCGGGAAGTTTCGTCTTCGACCGTATCTTTTACTTCACCGAGTTGACCGATTCTTATAGGAACTTCGTTTCCAAAAAGTGATATCGGAGTGTCTCTGATTTCTTGAGGAGAATGAAATTCATTGATCGTTCTATAGACAAGTTCTTTGTCAGTCTTGCTTACCTTCCCAGCCGGAATGTTCATTCCACCCGAAGCGAGACGATTGGAAACAACGGATGCGGGAATCATGTGTTCTTTCAGCTTCTGACGATCCAACTCCACGTGAATCTCTCGCTTTCTTCCTCCGTAGATATTTACGTTTCCTACGTCTTTGGTCGTTAAAAGAATTTGTTTGATTTCTTCGTTTGCGATATCATAGAGTTCGGCTTCCGGAAGTTCGGCTTTGAGGGCAATGATAAGAATCGGTTGATCTGCGGGATCGATTCTTCGAATGACGGGTTCTTTGGCGTCATCGGGAAGTTTCGGTTTCACGCTGGAAACTTTATCTCGAACTTGTTGTTCCGCATATTTTACATCGGTTTCAAGAGTAAACTCGACAACGACCGTTCCCACTCCTTCGTTACAGATCGATTTAACTCTCTTTACTCCGGAGATTGTAGATAATTCATCTTCAACGGGTTTTGCAATGAGAGTTTCGATTTCGTTGGGCGCCGCTCCCGGATAAGGAACCGTCACGGTCACAACCGGAATCGTGATGTTCGGAAATAAATCTACGCCCAACTTGTTCAGAGAAAGATATCCCGCTACAAGAATGAGCAAAACAGTACAGGTTATAAATATGGGTCTCTTGATAGAGAGCGCTGCAAAATTCATATAAGAATCTCCTAATGTAATTTATAATTTCGTAAAAAGATCGTTTCTAACAGGATCGAGCATCGGAGTAAGGAAGAGTTGAAAAAAGATAAGTCTTCGACGCGTTTCTTTGTTTAAACGTTTTGTACATTTTCATTTCAGCTCTCAAAGCGAGAGCGTGCTGCTTCATTCGAAGCAACTTTTGTATTTTAGAATATTTTATTTTTCGAATGTATTGAGAAGAAAAGAATTCTCTTTGATTTGAAGGGTGATCTTTAAACGCAAAATCGGAGAATGAATTCGGATGGATCTGAAGAACGAGGAAAAGGCCGAGGAGAAAAGGAACGAAAGTGCGGGAACTCTTCGTTTTTTCGGGGGAGAACCTCGTGGCTCCGGAAACAGGTAAAGTATATTTTGTTTCCATTTTGGAAACATTTTTTGATTATAATGTTTCTTGTCAAATAAAAATACACTTAAGGACCGAAGATTTTACTTAAAAGTGAAGAGTTCCCGCAAAAACCCGCTTTCAAAGAAGACTTTCACCCATCAAAGGGCTTTCGAGACGCAACGAAGATAACCGGAAGAATTCTTACCGGCAGTCAGATTCGTCGCTCCGGAGCTAAAATTCACCTTCCAGGCAAAAGTCGCATTCGAGGGATCGCTCGTGCTGGACCAAAACTCAACCGGAGCACTCGTAGGAATTCCTGGGAACCAATCTTTTCGAATAGTAGGAACATCGAAACTGGCTCCACAGGTTTGGGTATCCGTAGAATTCTTCAAATCCGTCCCATTGGAACAAGAAACGAGCGACTTCAACTCCAAATGCGTGGGAACTCTCCAAACAGCCGTAATATTAGAAGAACTAAACCCCGCACAGGCATCAAAAGCTGGTCCCGAAGAAAGAACCCCACCCAACAAATTGCCGTTACACTGGTTATCCAAAGTCGAACAATAGATCGGAGCCACCGAAATCGTCGTGCAGGTATTTGTAGAAGAATCGAAAGTCTGTCCAAGGGTACAACGCATCCAGGAAAGACCGGTCTGAGGAAAAGAAATCACATCTCCTCGGATAATAGGAGCTCCTACAAAAAGCAAGAGAAGAGCCAAAGGGGAATCTTTCTCGTCTTCCGGGGAAACGGCATCTCGAAAATAAGGATTCAAATAACAAGAAGAATGAAAAAAAAGAAAAAGAGATAAAAGAATTCTAATGAATAGATTACGAAAATTGAACATAGAATGGAAGATCCTCAATCTTGAAAACGGACTTTCAAAACATCCGCCCGTTTAAATGTTCTTTCCTGACCTCTGGAGAACAATTTCACACCGTCTCCATCGATACGAGTCACCTTCCCTTTAACGATTTCACCGGATTTCAAAAAAAGAATGGAAAGATTTTTAGAATTTCTCATCTCTTTTTTCCAAGCGGATTCCACCTCTTCTTCTTTTTCCGAAATAAAACGTTCTTGAAATTCATCCTTCCATAACTTTTCATTTTGTTTTACGAACTCGTCCTTCCACTTTGCGTTTTCGACTTTGGGTTCCGTTCTTTCCGTCTGAACCGGAAGATTCTTATTCTGAACCGCTTCTCTCCCATCACAACTTTCCACTTCGATCGTCTTTCTCGTGATCGAGGCCGCGATTCCCAGAAGGACGCTCAATGCGCCATCCAACCAAGAAGTTTTAAGGGTTACTTTATAGTTCTGATTTGGATCGGGAAGAATCTCCGAAGACTCAAGACGATTGATTGGAAAAGAACCAAAAAGAAAATACCATTGGGTTTGTTTTAGGATCGGTTTACAAGATGGAGAATTTTGAACTTCCGAATTTTTTTTCGTTCCGTTCGGTGAACTCGCGAGATCGTCGCCTCGAACTCCGTTCAGAACTAAACTTTTACAGGAAAGAAAAAGGAAAAAAACTAAAATCAATAATCCAATTTTAGAATAGATCTGAGGAGAATGAAAACGTTCGAGTAGATTCTTCACTTTGTGATGAGCTCCGACTTTTAGGAATTAGACGCACTTCGTATCTTTTTTTAAGAGAGTTCTCAAGGCGACTTTTTTTCCTCGGAAATCCCCGATTTCGAATTCAAGTTATAATTCTAAAGAATCTTTAGAATGAATAATAGAATTTTATGATTTAAAAAGACTTTTCTGAATAATTCCTGAATAACAAATGTTCGTATGCTACAAAATCTCCAGACACGAAGATTCAATCCAAAAGGAATCTTAAAATATCCATTTATACAAACTGCGCTCGCATCTTTGGCATGGAACCTTCCCAAAGAAATGCCTTTTTTAGAAAATTCTCAGAAGCTAATTTTAGATGCGGGAAAAGGTGTTAAATTAGAAGGTTCTCTGAGTAAACAAAAGAATAGAAAAGCAAAAGGGCTTTTGATTCTTCTGCATGGTTGGGAAGGAAGTATCAATTCAACTTATATTCTGAGAACTTCCAATCATTTCTTTAATCAGGGTTACGATATTTTTCGACTCAACTATAGAGATCATGGAGATACGCATCATCTAAATCCCGCACCTTTCAATGGAAGTCTAATTGAGGAGACATATGAAGCGGTAAGAAAAGCCACGTTCTTTGCTGAGAAGAATGTCCCGGTTTTCATTACGGGATTTTCCTTAGGTGGAAATTTTACTCTTAGAATTGCCAGGGTTCATTCTCAATCGGCGAAAAAACTAAATCAACTGAAGCACTGCATCGCAATTTCTCCCGCGATTCATCCTAAAGATGCAACCGTTTTGATGGATAAGAGATTAATCATTGGTCGTTACTTTCTTAAGAAATGGAAACAATCGATCGAAAAAAAACAGATTCATTACCCGACTCTCGTTCCTTACGAGAAAATTCTTAAGGAAAAATCCGTGATGAAGATGACTGAGAAATTGATCGAATCTTCAGAGGATTTTCAGGATTTAGATCAATATTTTGGAACGTATACCTTAGGGGAGCGGGAACTCTCCGAGATTTTGACTCCGACGACGATCGTTACTTCTAAGGACGACCCAATTATTCGTGGTGAGACATTTCTCTCACTACATCCCAATCGAAATGTGCGTATTTCTATCCAAGATTTTGGTGGTCACAACGGTTTTCTCGAAGATTGGAAAGGTTCTTGTTGGTATTTTAAAGTTTTAGAGGAAGTTTTTTCGTAAGACGAGGAGTTTGTGGGAACTCCTTATCTTACTCTTTTGAGAACCAAACTTTAACGAATGAGAAAACAAAATGATCAAAAAAATATTTACTTTTTCTAAAAAAAAGATAAAAACCCGCTCTACTTGAAACGAAAAGATAACCGTAAGTGATGTGAGGGAAATTGAAAGTGTAGATAAAAACGCAACCATATCTTTATTAAGAGGCCCTAAGATTACCTGCAGCCTATTAATCCCCCAAGAATTGATGCAAAGACTATCACATTCCGAAAGAAAAAACATTGGAAAGAATATTCATTTTTTATTAAGAAGGTATGGAAAAACTCTAAAAAGAAGCCAGAGAATTAATCGGCGGGCACTGACAATCAAATATCAGAAGACTTGCAATTCTCTGATTAAAGTAAATTCAAGAATCTTACCGGAAGAATGGGCGACATTAAGTATATTAGCTTCCGCTCATGGAGTTTCAAGGTGTTTTCTCTATTGCATTCTCATACAAATATTCTTATCCGACCGCTCCAAGAGTTATCCCAAAATAAATCCGTATTTCAAACCTCTCGCACTTGGATCTTTTATTTGGTCTATTGATCTAAAGACAAAAACTATTCGTAGAATCCTATATCAAAAAAATCTAACCCTTTCCTGAAAACCTTTCTTAAAACTTAGAATTTTCTCTCCTCTGTAATTTTATATTCTGATTTGAAACGTTCTTTGATCTTTGGATTAGAAAAATTTTTCTCTGCTCTAATTTTCCAACTAAGAAAACATTTCACGTCGAAAGAATTCCTTTCCTATGAATATATAAACCTCTTTTGATTCCTATTTTGAAATAGAATTTGCTTCTAAGAACTTTTCTTAGAAGAGTTCCCGCAAAATCCATCTTTCACGACCAAACCCGCCGCAGGGATGCGAAGGGCTTGGTCCCTTCGGACCGAGCGGGACTCCGCGAGCCCGTAGCAAGCCCGACCCTCCTGCGGAAAACTCCGAATAGCGTTCATTACCGTAAAATTCGCAGGAGGGTGCGGCCCAAACCTCCCCTTTTAGTGCGAGAGTTCCCGCGCAAAAAGAATTGCAAACTCCTCCCCATCCCCAAAATAGAAACTGGAACACTCAAATTCACTAAACAGTTGTTCAATTCAACCGAAAAGGTGTGAATTCACAACGAGGTAAAAAAATGTCAAACGCCTATGTAATCGATGCAGTTCGAACACCCAGAGGAAAAGGGAAAAAAAGAGGAACTCTTGCTTCCATTCACCCTCAAGAACTTTCCGCCGCGACCTTAATTGCTATTCAAGAAAGAAACGGAATCAAACCGGAAATCGTAGAAGAAGTCGTAATGGGATGTGTATCCCAAGTTGATGATCAAGCTGCGTGTATCGCGCGTTATGCGGTCATGGCTGCGCTCTGGCCTAATTCGGTCCCTGGTTATACTGTGAACCGTTTCTGTGGCTCCGGTCTCCAAGCCGTAAACAACGCTGCCAATCACGTTCAATCCGGTTCCATGCAAGTGGCGTTAGGCGGCGGAGTTGAATCCATGTCCCGAGTGAAGATGGGAGCGGATATGGGCGGAAGAGATTTCAATGTAGGAAATCCTAATATTCAAAAACACTATAACTTAGTGCCTCAAGGAATTTCTGCGGACCTCATCGCAACGAAGTTTGGAATCTCTCGCGAAGAAGCCGACCGCTTCGCAGAATCTTCTCAAATCAAAGCGGAAAATGCGATCAAATCCGGCTATTTCAAAAAATCAATCATTCCGGTAAAAACCGAAGACGGCACGATCGTAGATAGCGACGAGAACCCTCGTATCGAATCCACTTTCGAGTGGCTCTCCGAACTCGGTCCAGTTTTTAAAACGATCGGTGAGAAAGAGTTAGACGCAATCGCTCTGAAATCTTATCCAGAAATTTCTAAAATCAATCATATCCACACTCTCGGAAACTCTTCCGGAATCGTAGACGGAGCCGCTTCGGTTCTTCTTGCTTCCGATGAAGGAATCAAAAAATACGGACTGAAACCTCGTGCTCGTATCGTATCTATGGCTTCTACAGGCGAAGATCCGACGATCATGCTCACCGGGCCTGTTTCGGCTTCCAAAAAGGCTCTCGCAATGGCGGGGCTCAAACCGGAAGATATCGACATCTGGGAAATCAACGAGGCCTTCGCTTCCGTCGTTCTCTACACTCAAAAAACTCTCGGAATTCCTTCCGAAAAGATCAACGTCAACGGCGGCGCGATCGCACTCGGCCACCCTCTTGGTGCAACCGGCGCGATTCTTCTCGGAACTGCGTTAGACGAACTTGAAAGAAGACAACAACGTTATGCGCTCATGACTCTCTGTATCGGCGGCGGTATGGGTATCGCAACGATCATAGAAAGAATCTAACAACGATTAAACCCCGGGTGGATTTTTTCCACTTCGGGGTTCTTATCTCCCTCCTCTGCAGTTCGTTCCCATTTCTTAGTATTTCATTCAAAATTTTTTTGACAAATTCCTTCTTTTTTTTCCAAAAAAGAGGCAAGAATTTCCTACTACCAGGTTATAAATTCAGAAAGAAAAAGCTTCCATCGGATTCAAAATTTTTGGAAGCGTGGAACGAAAACGATGGAAGATATCACATTAGCGCAAATCATCCTGGATAAAATTAAGAAAGAAAACGAGAATCATCAGTTACCGACTAACACGGATTTGTTCTACCATTTCCGTTCGACTCTCAATCTTTCCGAAAAGAAAATATCAAAGATTCTCAACTTTCTCAAAGACTCGAATTGTATCTTTGTTCTCAACCTCAAAAAACAAAATCCGAACTTTTCAGTTCCCGGCCTCGACGCTTACGTAGTCTCGGATTCATTTCTCATCGACGTGCTCTTTTCGAAATACCAGAAAAATCTGGAACTTCAATACAACGCGATGTATCACAAATCTCTCGGTTATCAACAGATTCTTGCTAAGGTTTTGGATGAAATAGCTACGATTCAAAATCAAACCGTTCTGGAACTTTTCTCCTTTTGTATCGTCTTAGAAGACATCAAAAAATTGATGAAAGCGGATCCGGAACGTTATGTGGAATCCAATCGTCTTTCCACTCTCAAGGATATGATTCGAGACGCGGAAATCCCTCTTTCTTTTAATCCGGAAAGAAATCATTCTACGGTGGAACCGGTTTCTATATCTACGATCTTCGAACCGGAAATGAACGCCGAGGAAACGTCTGCCCTCGATTCTAAACCTAAGGCAAAATCGAAATGGGAGCTCATGGCTGAACTCTATTCTGTTCCGTTTCTCTTGAGAATTCACTTTAGAAAAAAAGAATATGCGATTATTCAGCAACTTCTTCTTTCTTCCAAAATCAAAACTCCTGACGATCTGAAGATGGTGGCCGTAAACTGTTCCAACCTTCTTTCTAAAAGTTCTCTGGAATCAAAGTTGAGATTGGAATTGAACAACCTTCGCAATCTCGCGATGAAAAAGTTACTGGAAGAAGTTAAATCCCCTATCTTTGACGATCTGGAATTGGTCATCTAAGAATTCTTTCTCAAAAAGGTTGGAATTTATCTTTCCAACCTTTCTTCCCTTCTCTCATTAGAATCTAACGATTCTCAGTTCAAAAGTTTTCTCTTCCTTTGTCTTAAAATCATTCAAAATGAAATTTAGAATTTAGATCTTTGTGATAGATAAAAATTCAGACCTTGAGATAGATCTTTTTCTTATCAAGAAGGCTCAGAATTCCCCACCAGAGAAAAAGTTGTATCAGCGCATAGCTCAGAGAGGCGTTATAAGAATTGAAGACCAGATGCAACTGCGAATAAAAGAACGTCTTCATAGAGATTGTCTTTCCATTGTCCCCGGAAATCATCCAGAGATTAAAGGTCCGAGCAACCAACCCGGAAGCCGCGAAAACAAGAATCGCATTCTTCCCAAAAACAAGAAAGGGTTGGAAGATCGTTTCTAAAGAAATCTTCTGAAACCCCTCTTTCTGAATCCACGATTCCAACGTTTCAAAAACTCCAACGCATAGAAAAGCCAAACCTCCGGTATAAACCGCGTAACTTCCAGTCCAGAGGCTCTTATTCATCGGAAGAGATTGATCCCAGAAGATCCCACCTAACGTAAGTAAGGCCCCTGTCCCAAAAAGGATCAAAATTCTTCTTAACCGATTTACTTCGCTTAACAAAAGTCTTCCGCAGATCATTCCGATCAATGCACTCGCTACGGCGGCGACACTGCTAAAAAAACCTTCAGGATCCCAGGTTTTCGAAAATTTCCAGAGATGTTTTTCTCCAAGAAGAATCCGATCCAACCAAGCTCCAATATCCTTCCCTTCTTCCAGAGAAATCGAAAGTGCTTCGGGCACTTTTATCGTTGTTAGAATCCAAGTATGAAAAAATAAAATAAACATCAAAAAAAGAAAAATACTTCCATCCGGAATTTTTTTCCGCCAAGAAGAATCGTTTTTATTTCCATCGACATTCGTCTTAGGAATTAAAAATAAATAGAACGAGGACGCGATAAAATATACGAACGCGATTCTTTGCAGAACTCCCGGAACTCTTAAATTCTCCAGAGACCATTCTCCAAAAAAATTGAGAAAGAGTCCGATCCCAAAGAGGATCCAACTTCGTTTTAGAATTTGAATCCAAATTCTTCCTTTAGAAATTTCTTTTTTAGAATCGAATGCGATCGAAATCGAGGCCCCCACTGCAAAAAGAAAAAAAGGAAATACCAAATCGGTCGGCGTACATCCGTTCCATTTTGCGTGTTTTAAAGGCGCGTATATAAAGGACCAAGAACCGGGATTGTTTACTAAAATCATTCCCGCAACGGTCATTCCCCGAAAAAGATCCAAGGACAATATTCTTTTCTTTTTAACTTCTGATTTTTCCAAAACGACGCGACCTTTTTGATTCTTAGAAAGAATTTCGGATTTATCTATATTATATTTTTCTACTATAATATTCGAATCGGATTTTAAGAAAGGATTTTGAATATATAATCGAGCCGGATCTTCTCACCGCTTTCGAGTACGGCAAATTCTTCCCGATTCATGGAAACCAGATCGAGAATTCTCACGTTTTCCATTTTTCGGGGCGAAGATTCCGGGTTTTCGGAAACTTCAAAAGAAATCTTACGTTTTCTTATGACAAGTTCCTCCAACCTATCGTAAAAATCACAGGAAACCGGAACATATACATTCATAAATTATAATATTCTCTTTCTAAAAGAATTCTACCAGAGAGATCGATGAAATTCCGTAAATCCGTAAACGTCTCGAAACGAAACTTCCTTCCCTTTTGCCGGTTTAAACCTTCCCGAAAATTTTCCCACAAATTGTCTAAAATACAATTTGGAAAAAATTAGATTCATCTTATCCTTTCTTTCCCCCTCGGGAACAAAATCCAATTCGACCAATCCTTCTTCGTCGTAGATCTTCCAAGGTTTATAAGGATCCTTTTGAGAAAAATCGAAGATCAACCGCGGAACTCTCTGTCTTTCGTGATTGATCCAATATGCGTTTTCGGAAAAAAAAGATTCGTTTACCAATGCCGCAAAGTTGGCTCCGATCGTCGTCTTATCGGGAAGAATCGAACTAAAAGCCGCCCAATACCAATTGGTTTCCCTTCTTAGATATCCTCCGGACCAATCGTAGAGAACTGTGACTTTTTTCGGATCAAAGACGAGAGGTCGATCTTGAAAAGAAAGCTCGAGCGAACTCGGAGTCAAAGGAGAACATTTCTCAGTAAACGTCCAATGCGTCGGTTCGGAAGGATTCAAAACTCTCAATGGAGAATGAGTTTTTAAACCGTAGTCGGCGGAAAATTTAAAGCGAAGTTTCTTACCGAGAAAAGCGTCGACGAGAAGTTTCCCTTTCGCGTGCGACTTCTCGATGGAAAGAAAAGAAGATCCCTTCTTAAACTGAATTTTATATTCGTCGGGGTTTGCCGGAAATTCCAAAGAAGTCCCGAGATCCAATCCTTTCGTATCGAACTCATAGAGAATCCCGTCTTTATAGTGATACAAATAAGCGAATACGTTATACACGTAACCCAAGCTTACTGTGGCAAAGCCGATTAAGAATTCTTCCGTTATAATTCCAATGTAATTGAATCTTTTAAAAGCAAAACGCTTCTTAAAACCGCTGATCTCTTTTCCAAAAAAATCCAGCAGTTGAAATTCCTTATAATTGAATTCAACGGGGCCATCGAAAACGCCATAATTGACTTTATTTTCGGAACCGATTATTTTCATCTCGATCGGGTAAGTTATGGAAGAAGCATTAAAAAGCAATGTAAATATAAGTCCTTCGGCAATTTCGCTTTACTTTTCCTTTTTTATGATCAGCATTGGCATACCAATTGTTCCAAAAAGAAGCCCATGGCAGAAGCGCAAAGCCAGAATCCTCCAAAGTCTACGAATCTTGACGAATCCGATCTTAAGATTCTAAAATCGAAAAAAACATCTCGTGAACTTTCGGTTCTCCTCTATCGAGTCCTTTATAGAACGGACGAGGTTAGACAAGGCGCCGTCAAAGTTCTCAAAGAAACGTTTTTAAGAACCCATACAAATCATCCGGAACTCTTTCCTATTTTGGATCGAACGAAGTTTACAAAAGATATGATGAATCTTTATAAAACTTCTACCACTCTGTCTCCTGATAAGTTGGAAGCATTCTTTAGCGGAATTCACGCTTCTTTTCAAAACGAGATCCGTTATTTCGTCGGGAAGTCCACGCAGTTTTCTTTTGATATCATCTTTCTCGTAATCGAAACGATTTTGAACGAAATGAATCTTCCCGAAAACGAAAGAAGCGTCAACATGAAGGATCGGGAAAATATTCTTAAAAATTTTAAGGCTTATAACGATCTTTCCAAAATCTTTAATAAGATCGGAAACACAAAAGTAGTCATCGATAAAAAGGACGAGATCATCACCGAAATCTCGATTCTTCACAAGGACATCACCATCACTTCGATAGAAAGTATGTTCCGGCATATCCTGGCCCAACTCCTCCTTTCCAAAAAATACAACTGCGGAAATTTAATAGAGAAATGGGCTCAAGAATACGGAATGGAAGAGAACGCTTCTTCTATGAAACGTGTGATCGTGGAGGCGACTCCGCTTACGGAGTTCAGAGTTCAATTTACGAACGCGGTAAAAATTTTAAAAGACGACAACGAACTGGATCTAATGTTTCTGAGAACCCTCGCAAACTACTACGCGTCCTGGGTGACTCAGGTTTCGGAACAAATTCCTTCGTAATCTTAGAATATTCTAAATTCAGAATATTCTAAGATTTTAAGAATGTTCAGCTCAGTCTTTTTATAGAAACTCCGAGAGAATAAACCGCTACTGAAAGAACGATGTGAAAAATATCCACGTTCAAAATCGGTCCTCTCGATCCGGTCGTTCCGATTACAATTCCCGCGAGAATAAAAAGGATCGCCCCTAAAATTCCGTAAAGCGCGGGAACTTTTGTCGCTCCCGAATTTTTTCGGATACAAGCAAAGATCGCAATCGCCATCGCAAGACCGCCCAACGCGGTGGAAAGAAGAGGAATCACCAAAACGTACGTGAAGACGATATAAACCAGAAGAAGAACTCCCGCGATCGGATATAAAAGATTCTTTTCTAATTTCTGAACTCCAAGATGATAAAACCCGGTTCCAATCAAAGGAACCCCTACAAATCCCGCGAGTCCCACCATAAAACGATAGACCGGATCCAAGAAAGTGATTCCGAGAAAATGAATGGTTCCCAAGCCTGCGGGAATTCCTATCAAAAGAAAACCGAGAAAGCCTGCGGACTTAGAGTAAGAGGTTGATTTTTTCAGCTGAAGAGCCGTAAAAATGGAAACGATACAGAGAATAAAATCTGAAAATACTGTACTCAGTTGCATGGTGGATGATAGTTTGTAACGAAATGAAATTTGCAATTCTTTCCTCGATATAAATTAAAAAAAGATTCCCTTTCTATTCGGATTCCAACTCTATAAAAGAATCACCAACGTCAAAGTATCATAGGAATTTTATATGGCACAAAAAGCTCTCACTCAATCCGCAACTCTCAACAATGGAATTACAATGCCTATCTTTGGACTCGGAGTCTGGAAAACAAACTCCGGAAAAGAATGCACCGAAGCCGTTCTTGCTGCCTTGGAAGCGGGTTATAGACATATCGATACCGCTAAGATCTATTCAAACGAAGAAGACGTCGGAAAGGCGATCCGTGAAAGTGGAATTCCAAGAAATGAAATTTTTATTACTACTAAGTTATGGAACGCGGATCAGGGAACTGAAAAAACGAGAAAGGCTTTGGAACAGAGTTTGGAAAAACTCGGTATCGACCAAGTAGATCTCTACCTCATTCACTTCCCGGTTACTTCTCGAAGATTGGATTCTTGGAAAGAATTGGAAAAAGCCTATCACGATAAACTCTGCCGCGCGATCGGAGTCAGTAATTATATGATTCCTCACTTAACTGAATTGTTAAACGAATCGAATATAACTCCTTCGGTAAACCAGGTCGAGTTTCATCCTTTCTTAAATCAGATCGAACTTTTTGAATATTGTAAGAAACATAAAATTCAACTCGAAGCCTATAGCCCGCTCGCTCACGGACAAAAAATCGACGATCCGAAAATTGGAGCCATCGCCGAAAAATACGGAAAAACACCCGCTCAGATTTTAATCCGCTGGTCGATCGAGCAAAACATTGTGGTCATTCCTAAATCCACAAAAAAAGAAAGGATCATAGAAAACGCAAACGTGTTTGATTTTAAAATTTCAGAAGAAGATATGAATACGTTAAACGTATTGGATGAGAATTTCAGGACGTGTTGGGATCCTTCGGAAGTCGCCTGATTCAAACTAAAAAGACGATTGATTATACATTCGAGAATAGATCGGGGTTTGCGGGTTTTCGATTATACAAAGTCGATTACGTCGAGAGACATCGACTTTCGTTTTTAAAAGTATATCACACGTCGGCTCTTAGCATCAATCGTTTGACAAGCATTGTCGCATAACATCCGGAAGGAAGTCGAAAGGAAATTTTCACCTTTTTTCTTTCCGAATTCAGATCGTCCGATTCAAATTCTTCCCAGACAAAATTCTCAGGAACGACTCTTAGATTTCTTTCAAAAGAATTCATCTTCATTTTCGGGAAAGGAGATTTTTTGAAAACGGATTCTTCCAAGGAAAGACGGGAAAGAGCGGATCTCAGAAAGCCTATTTCTTTTTTAGAATATTCTAATGTTATAATTCCAGGGGCGCCTGGAACTTGAAGATTGTAATCCGAAGGTATTGTTTGAATCAGAGAATCCTCCGGAAAAAACAAGGGACCGGACTTTGTCTTGATCCAAACTCCTGAAGAAGAATCGGACCCAAGAAGTTCGGAAACGAATTCATTCCAAACAAGAGATTGTAGGGAAGAAAGAAGCATCAGCAATTCTTCTTCCGGAAAAAGAGAAATCAATTCGATGTAAGTTCTTGACGTAACGTTTTTTTCTTTTTTTAAGAGAGAGAAGATCCGACTTTCTAACTTCGTTCCCGAAAGCTTCTCACATGCGCTCCAATTTCCCCAAAGCGTCTGGAGTTCTTTCTTTCGATCCCGAGCTTGTTTTTTTTCACCTGGAAAAGGATCCGTCAGAAGAAGTTTTAAACAGGTTTCCGGATATCCTTGTAGAAAAGGAAATATGGGAAGTCGGAACTCCGGATGAAAACGACTAAAACGTTGAGAATCGTAGTAGTTGATAAATCCGGATCCGGAAATCTTCTCAAAATTTTTCCGAATCGCATCCTCTTCTTTCTCGATAAGATTTCTGAGCGTCAAAACAAAACGATTTCCGGCGTTCGCTTCCGGACTCAGGGGCCTTTCGCTGTGACCGATTTTTTCGAGATGTAAAGCCTGGCTCAAATCCTTCGGCACTCGAAGAACTTGCTCGGCGCTGATATGTTGTGTCGTCGTCGCGTGTCGGTCCTTCTTCCCCGCATAACCGATTTCGGAAAGAGAAACGCGGGATTCTTTTGCAATCCTTTGGAGCGCGTCGAGGGTATTCCAACCCGATTTTTTGAGTCGGAAGATCGTCCATTTCCCGGATTCTTTCAACCATTCGGGTTTAAGAATCTCTTCTACTTGGAAGTCTTCGGGGTTTTGTTTGAGTTCATAGACCAAAAACCCGCTAAAAGGATGCGTTGACACGATTTCCAGAATGTGGGAACTCCCCCACCGAACAATCTCGAAAAGAAAAAACTCATTGCCGATTTTTCCTGTCTAACAAATAATAGTTCAAGTTTAAAGTATATGGGAACCCATTTCAAAGGAAACAAACGAGAGAAAGCGGTATTGGATGCTTTTATTAAGCTAAGCCGTTGTTCCGACTCGATCCGTCAATTGGAAGACAAGGTTTTTACGAGATACGGTCTTACGACCGGACAGTTTGGGTGTTTGGAAACCCTGCACCACCTAGGCCCCATGTGCCAGAAGGAAATCGGACAAAAGATCTTTTCCTGCGAAGGAAATATTACGCAGATCATTGATAACCTGGAAAAGAGAAAACTCGTCCAAAGGGTGAGAAGCGAAGAGGATCGTCGTTATATCATCATCCATCTAACCCCGGAAGGAAGTGAGATTGTCCAAAAAGCATTTCCCGATCTTCTTCAAAATCTACTTCAAAAATTTGATCCACTCACTGAGGACCGACTTCTCGATTTAGGCGACACTCTGAAAGAAGTAGGATTGAAAACCGTATGATCTCTTTTTTTAACCCATACACTTTAAACATAGATTATTTACTATCAAAATACCTAACCCCCTCTTTGGGAGTTCCCACATTCATTTAAGAATCCGATGATACCTTTAACCATGCAATACTCATATACTTTATGTTCAAATCATTTAGCATCAAAGATTAGCTAACTATAAACTTGGAATCATTTTAGGAGGAAATACAATGCTTCAAAAATTTTTTAAAACAGATTCGGATTTAGGATCTCTCATTCTCAGAGTGGTTGCCGGCGTGGTCTTGTTCCCGCACGGAGCGCAAAAGATTTTAGGTTGGTTCGGGGGTTACGGCTTCACAGGGACCATGGGATATTTAGTCGGAATTGGAATTCCTACACCGATTGCATTTCTCGTAATCATCGGAGAATTTTTCGGCGCCCTCGGTTTGATCTTCGGTTTCCTTACAAGGCTTTCAGCTCTTGGAATCGGAATCGTCATGCTTGGAGCGGTTTATGTCCACATACCGAATGGATTCTTTGTAAACTGGGCTGGAAATCAACAAGGAGAAGGATACGAGTTTCATCTTCTTGTCATCGGAATCTCCTTAGTTCTTTTTATCAAAGGCGCAGGAAAAGCTTCCATAGATTCTTTGATCGGAAAAAAACTCGATTAAAACTGGATTTTCTTTCGGATACCGTGGACGTTCATCCACGGTTTTCCGGAGAGAAATATATTAGAATCTTCTAATGATTATTTTTTCTTGGATTTTAGAACCGACTTTTTCTTAGCTGGAAGAATTTTTGTTTTTCCGAGAAGGCCGACGATTCCCCATTTCTTTTCAAATTTAAAACTGAGAATTTCTTTTTCTTTTAAAGGAACAAAAGACATCGCCCTTTCGGAAAGCGCAGTGATCGTCAAACTTGGGTTTACTCCTAAATTCGCTGGAATCATAGAGCCGTCACAGATCATCAAATTTTGATAACCGAATACTCGATTCTTAAGATCCACTACTCCTTCTTCGGGAGTTTCTGCGATACTACATCCGCCCAATATATGCGCGGTCGCAGGGATATCGAGTAACGCTTCGTTGATACTGCTTCTTGCAACTCCGTTTGTAATTTTTGCGAGCCTCCTAGCGAACTCATTCGCGATAGGAATGTAAGTCGGAATTTTTTCTCCCGTCTCTTGAGTGGAAGAAAGCGATTTTTGAAACGGCCATATCCATCTTCTCTTCCGAATAATTTCAATGCTGTTGTCCACGGTCTGCATCACCAAAAGAATGATCGTCCTTCTCGCAAAACCGATTGGATTCAACAAGCTGATACTGTTTACGGGATGTTTAAGAACCTCGATCAAAAATCGAAGTTGTCTCGGAATACTTCCTCCTCCATCCACGATCACTCCGGCTGCAAGACCATTCATCGCATCGGACCCGTCCGAATATCTCACCGGCTCGATGTGCGTGTGTTCGTCCGGAAAAACGCTCGATGTGATCGCGACTCCGTGAGAAAGATCCGCCTTCTTATCCTTTAGAGTCACTCCGATCAAGGACTCGCTATTGGTTCGAACGATATGTCCCAGACGTTTGGAAAGTTTAGGAAGAATTCCTTCTTCTTTCATTTTTAATAAAAGTCCCAAGGTCCCCAGAACTCCGGCGGAAAGAACAACACCTTTGGTTTTATAAGTCCGTCTCGGAGATCCAAAAAGAGAAGTAGTTCTTTCTGTATGAAGCTCGTAACCTTCGGATCCATCTGCGCTCAACGGAATCAACCGGTTTACTTTTGTTTCCGGTAAGATGACGGTTCCCGCTTTCTCTGCAAAGTAAAGATAATTTTTATCCAGAGTATTCTTAGCGTTGTATCTGCAACCGACCATACAACCGCCGCAGTCGTTGCAAGAATTTCTTTCCGGTCCTTCTCCGCCAAAAAAAGGATCAACCCCGCTTTTACCGAAGTGAACACCGACCGGAGTTTTGATAAACGAACTCTCGATGCCGAAAGTCTTTGCAGTTTCCTGCATATAATTGTCCGAGGCCCAGGTTCTTGGATTTTCGACAACGCCTAACATCTTCTTTGCGAGTTCATAAAAAGGAAGAATGGTTTTTTTTCCTCCCATTTTATGAACCACATCCTTCTTCCAGAAAGGTTCAGGCGGAACATACAATGTGTTTGCGTAGACGAGACTTCCTCCGCCTACTCCGGCTCCGCTGAGAACCATCACGTCGTTTAAGAAGTTGATTCTTTGAATTCCGAAGCAGAAGAGTTTCGGGAACCAGAGAAACTTTCGCAGATTCCAGTTCGTTTTAGGAAATTCAGAACTATTCCAGCGTTTTCCGGATTCTATAACGGCGACTTTATATCCTTTTTGCGAAAGTCGAAGCGCGGAAACACTCCCTCCAAATCCGGAGCCTATGACGATATAATCAAAATCATAAAATATTTCTTTCATTTGCATTCCTGCGAGAGTTTTCAGTGGCTTAGAATTTTTGGAATCTCACAAATGGAAAGTCAAAATTCGTTTTCTCTTGATTAATTCCTTTCTCCTTCTTAGAGTTGAAGAATGAGTTCTGAAATCATTCACTCCGAAGAAGAGTTAAAGTTTTATACGATTTTTGACGGGATTGAATCCCATCTTTTTTACAGAGATCAAGGCGATGTCTGGGATTTGATTTCGACATACGTCCCTTCCGAACTCAGAGGCAAAGGAATCGCCGCCGATCTCGTTAAAACGACATTGGATAAAGCGCGTTCTCTAAACAAAAAGATCATTCCGAGTTGTTCTTACGTAGTCACGTTTTTGGAAAGACATCCGAACTATCAGGATCTCGTCGCAAGATGATCCATCACATTGCGATCGGTACTCTGAACGTAAAAACTCTTTCCGATTTTTACGAGACTCTTCCCGGACTCAAAAGAATTCAGGAGCACTGGAACGAGGACAAAACCCTTCGTTCGGTTTGGTTCCAAGCGGGGGAAATTCTTTTGATGTTGGAATCGGATTCGATCGTAAAAGCTCCCAAAGCTCTGATTTTTTCCGCGGCAAGTTTAGAACCTTCTACGATCAACGGTCTTCCGAAATGGATTCAAGAAACGGAATATACAAAATACTTCCGTGATTTGGACGGGAATTTAATCGGATATTCTTCGTATCCGAATCCTTGGCCTTTTTAAAACGATGAAAGAATTCCTTGAGCGGCGATATAAGAAGTCGTCCAGGCGTTTTGAAAATTAAACCCTCCGGTGACTCCGTCCACATCCAAAACTTCGCCTGCGAAGTAGATTCCCGGTACGACCTTACTTTCCATCGTTTTGAAGTTCACTTCCTTTCTACTGACTCCGCCGCAAGTGACAAACTCGTCTTTAAATTCGCCCTTCCCCAAAATCTGAAATCTTCCGTCGGTCAGCTCTTCGGTTAACAAATGCAAATCTTTCGAAGACAGTCCCGACCAAGTTTTCGAAGCGCCAATAGCATGAATTTCTAATATTCTTTCCCAATATCTTCTTGGAATTCCCAAAACGGGAGTATTGACTATAAGTTTTGCGGGATGAAGTTCTTTTTCTTTTTCGATTTTTTTCCGGACCTCTTCCTTCTTCATCCCCGGAAGCAGATTGACTCTTAGAGTCGTATTGTATTCTTTTTCGAACAATTCTCTCGCGCCCTTGGCTGAAAGCTTTAAGATCGCGGGACCGCTCAATCCCCAGTGAGTGATTAACAAAGGACCGATCTGGGAATAACCGAAGTCCATGAGAGAACATTCAGTTTTTTCAAAGGCAAGTCCGGAAAGATCGGTAATTTTTGGATCGGAAATTTTAAACGTGAACAAGGAAGGAACAGGATCCAAGATCGTATGTCCCATCGTCTGCAACCAATTCCACGCCTTTCTCCCCGATCCCGTAGCAAAAAGAATTTTATCAAATTCTAATATTTCTCCGGACTTCAATTTGATTTCAAATTTAGAATTCTCGTTCGGAGTTACGGAGTGAATTTCCATTTCGGTCTTGAGATTGACTCCGACCTTTTTTGCTTCTTGAAAGAGGGCCTGCAAAATCGTCTCGGAAGAATCCGTAATCGGAAACATTCTTCCATCGGGTTCCGTTTTTAAAAGTACACCCCTTTCCTCGTACCAACGAATCGTATCCTTCGGCCCGAAGGTTTCAAAGGCCCAGCGAAGTTCCCTTTCTCCCCTCGGATAGTTCTTACTCATGAGTTCCGGATCAAGACAATGGTGAGTAACGTTACATCTTCCGCCGCCAGAGATTCTCACCTTGGAAAGAAATTGTTTTCCTTTTTCGAGAAGCGTAACTGAACAATTTTTTTCGGTCGCGATTTGAATCGCTCCAAAAAAACCGGCGGCGCCTCCGCCAATCACGGCGACTTTCACAGGTTGTGTGGATTTGGAATTCATAATTGGAATGATCTTTTCGAATTTATGGAAATAGGTTCCGGTTTTCCATACAAAAGAGCGCTACCGTTTTTGCACTCGGTATTTCATTCCGCGAGTTAGATTGGAAATCCTTATCGGCTAAAAGAATCAGCGTGTAGAGTTCCGAAAGATTAAGCGACAAGATAGAATGGAGACTTCCGCCCCCAATCTATCGTTCGAGTGTTTATACGCTTTTGTGGGTTTCGATATAATAATCGGCCGAAATTCTCCCCGAGCCGTAGAGTGAAAAGTGAAAGAGCAAAAGAAGAATCATCGCGGCGTAAGGTAAATTCGAACCGGGCGCCATAAATCCTTCCTTCCCGTGAATAAACAAAACGGCTCCTATCAAAACCGGAACTTGAAGTATAGCCGCAAAACGAGTCAACAATCCGGACAGAAGAAGAATCCCGCCGCAGATATGAGCGATTACAATGTAATGAGCGAGTAACGCAGACGCCATTGGCGCGTTATTCATCTCCATCAAACGAATCAACCCATCCGTATTCGATAGGAACTCAAGACCTTTGTATATCAAGACTCCCCCCAGATAGATCCGCAAGAAGTCCACCAACCAATCCCGATGTTCTTGAAGCCATTGGTTCCAGCGATCCATAGCTCACCTCCAGATTTTTAGGTTTAAAATTTATCATACCCCTTTCCAAAACTTTTGCAAGGTAAGAATCGTTTAAAAACGTTAAAACGGAGTTTATAGGATCAACTTCCAATCGGCTCTTCTGGCTCTTTCAGCCCCGATCGAACGAGGTTCGACTCCCATTCCTTGGATTTGAATCGACGCGGCGGGAAGCTCCCATTTTCTACATAAGTAACTTTGAATCTTTTTGGCCCTTTCAAAAGAGAGCCTTCGATTGGTCGCCGGGTTTCCAAAACGATCCGTCCAACCGCTGATCTGCAGATTCCAATTCGTTCTTTCTTTTAAGCTCTTTCCTAAAAAATCCAAGGACGCAAAGAACTCGGATTCGATTTCGGAAGAGCCGGCACCAAAGTAGACGGAACCGTGTTGAACGGGAATCGACGTTTCTTGTATGATAACTTTTGCAGGAAGGGATCGATTCTCATTCTTCCCGGTTCGAATAGAAATCTTACCGGAAGGAGTTCGAAAAAAAATGAATCCGTAGATTGCGGCGGCCAAAATCAAACTCGGAATCAACCAAAACCAAAAAGAATTCGGAAAAAGAAAGTCCATACCTAAAAATCTCCGCGACCGGAATGAAACGTTTCTTTTTCCATGCTGCTTCTAAATTCTATATTAGAATAGAATTTTTTACGAATGAATCGCTCCCATCTTTCCGGCCTGAAAGTCGTTAAAGGCTTGGTAGATTTCGTCCTGAGTATTCATCACAAATGGACCATATCTTGCTACGGGTTCTTCCACCGGCTCCCCACCGATCAAAAGAAACTCCCAACCGTTCGGAGCATTTTCAGGAAGAGAAAATCGTACGTCACCTTTGCCTCTTTCAAACCAAACCATGTCCCCTTCTTTTACGGGCTTTTCACCTTCTTCGGTATGCAGAACTCCGTCTCCTGAAAAAGGATAAGCGAACACGTTGTAATTCTCCGGAACCGGAATCGTGATATCGGCGCCGGGTAGAAGATGAAGATGATAATATAGAATCGGAATTTTAGTTTCTATGACTGCTTTGGTTCCGAGAACTTCGCCTGCGATCACTCGGATTTTCGTTTTATGATCGGGAGATTCTACTTCCGGAATTTTTTCAGAAGGTGTGTCTTGATAACGCGGATTGCTCATCTTCTGAGAAGAAGGAAGATTTACCCAGAGTTGAAAACCGTGCATCCAACCTCCATTCTTCTGAAACTCGTCTGACGGCAGTTCCGAATGAACCAAACCGGAACCCGCGGTCATCCACTGAACGTCGCCCGCCTTCAATTTTCCATAATTTCCCCAAGAATCTCGGTGTTCCATTTCTCCAGTCAATAAATAAGTGACCGTTTCAAACCCTCTGTGCGGATGTTCGGGCGCGCCAATTGCTTTTCCCGGTTGGTATTCTACGGGTCCCATCTCGTCTAATAACAGAAACGGATCCAGCTGAATTAAATCTTGAACTGGGAAAGGTCTTCTTACGGGAAATCCTCCTCCTTCCATAGTCTTCAGCGAAGGCCGAACTGTTTTAACTTTTCTTAGATTCATAAATCGAACTCTCCTTTGTATCTCTGGTCACGGTGCAATTTCTTACTCTTACGGATGTATTGGATTCTACCATGATAACAACTACTGTAACTTTTTTAGTTTCATATTCTTTAGACGATTCTTTCCGCTTTGTGGCTGATTTTAGAAACCTAACACGCTGGGGTGATCGAATTTCGGAAGTACATCCGATTTCATTCCAGAACGGAAATCTGCCTATCTACGAATTACTCTATTCTTTCGGGCCTATCAAACTCAAGGCAAATTATGCGGCAAAAGAATGGATTCCGAATTCAAGAATGATCATGGAGACGAGCAATGCTTTTGTAGATCTTCGCGATATCTATACGTTTCAAAATTCCAATCAGGGAACAAAAATAACGTTTACAAATCATTTAAAACTCAAATTCCCTTACAGCGTTGGAGAATCGTTTTTAGATTCGGGCATTCGTGGTAGAATCTGTCGAGAAATGAGGCAACTTCAGAACTGTTTGTATCAAAGTGGTTCCGAATCTCCAAAACACTTTCAAGTGATTCGAATTTAAGAATCAGTTCGAAATTAATCTTGCTTTAATTTATTTTTTATAAAGAATATGATCGGTCTTAATTGAGTGAATTTTCCAGGAAAACAACTAACGCCCGTTCCAGAAGACGAAGAGGCTCGCATCAAAGCCTTACAATCCTATCAAATATTAGATACCGTCCCCGAAGAAAAATTCGACTCCCTGGCTCGGCTCGCCGCTTACATATGCAATTCTTCGATCGCGCTTATATCTCTTATCGACACCAATCGACAATGGTTCAAAGCAAAAGTCGGATTGGAAGACGGTCAAACACCCAGAAATATTTCTTTTTGTCAGTATGCAATTCTTCATGACGAACTTTTCGAAGTAGAAGACGCGTTAGACGATGATCGATTTAGAAACAACCCTTTGGTTCTCGGCCCACCCTTCATTCGTTTTTATGCGGGAGCCCCTCTCAAATCTCCCGAAGGTTTTAATATCGGAACTCTTTGTGTCATCGATTCAAAATCGAAAAAGCTCGACGCAAAACAAAAGAACATTCTAAAGGTTTTGTCCAACCAGGTTGTCGCCAATCTGGAATTGATTAAGAAGAATAGGGAACTCAATCTCCTACGTTCGAAAGAGGAAGAACTACAAAGTTCCAAGAGTCAGTTTTTTGCGAACATGAGTCACGAGATCCGAACTCCGGTTCACGGAATTTTAGGAGTTACCGATCTTTTGGCTGAAACCGAATTATTAACCGAACAAAAAGACTACGTGAAAACAATCCGCAAAAGTGGGAGCCTCCTTCTTAACCTTTTGAACGATATTTTAGATTTTTCTAAATTAGAATCCGGTCATATGAAGATCGAAAACATCGCATTCGATCTCATCGAATTGTTAAGAGAAGTCTTCTCCTTGTTTGAAATGGACGCAAGAACCAAAAATATAGAATTCAAACTAGAGAGCGGCGGAGTCAACTCTCTCATAGTTAGAACCGACCCCAATCGTCTCAAACAAATCCTAGTCAATCTGATCTCAAACGCGTTCAAGTTTACCGAAAAGGGAAGTGTCATCCTAGAAATTACAACTCGACCCGCATCCGACCAGCGCGCAGAGATCGAAATCAGAGTCAAAGATACCGGAATCGGAATTCCGGAATTAAAGCTGCGGGAACTTTTTCAAGCTTATACGCAGGCTGACACTTCCGTTTCCAGAAAATACGGAGGAACCGGACTTGGACTCGCCATCAGTAAGAATCTCGGCGATATGATGAATTTAAAACTCACTGCGAAGAGCGTCATGAATCGCGGAAGCGTCTTTGAAATTTCCGGTCAACTCGCTTTGGCGGAGCGATCGGAGATACACATCGAACCACAACGACCGATATTTCACTTGAGCGACAACTTGTCTCCAAATCTGAAAATCTTAGTCGCAGAAGACAATGAGATCAATCAGATGCTCATCAAAAGAGTTTTGGAAAAATTGGGTTATACGCCGACGATCGTTTCCAACGGCATCGAAGCTCTGCACCATATCGAAATGTTGGGGGCTGACGTTTTGTTTTTGGACATACAGATGCCGGAGCTAAGCGGAATCGACACCGCAAAAATTTTGACTCAACATACCAATCAATCCATAAGGCCTTATATCATCGCAATTACGGCTAACGCGAATCAGTCGGATCGAGAAGCGTGTTTGGCGGCGGGAATGGATCATTATATAAGCAAACCGTTTCAAAAAGAGGAGATCGCAATTCTTCTCAACGAATACATTCTTTCAAAAAGCAAAAATCATTCTTAAAATTTAGTGTAGAAAACCGGGATTGCTCCCGGCCTTTTCGTCACTTCAGAAAATTTCCTACGATCTTCCTTCCTTCTTCCGTCGCAAAGGATTCTGGATGAAACTGAACCCCTTCGATTGGAAGAATCTTGTGTCTCACTCCCATCAAAACTGAAACTTCTCCTTCGACCTTTGCCGTAATTTCAAGACATCCCGGTAAGGATTCATACACTCCTTCCAAAGAGTGATAGCGCATAACGCGGATATTTTTGGAGATCCCCGAAAAAATTCCCATTTGATCGTGGGTAATTGAAGACGTCTTACCGTGATACGGAATTTTTGATCTGCGAAGACTTCCGCCGAAGGAAGTGATGATCCCCTGCATTCCGAGACAAACCCCAAAAATTTTGATATAAGGATTTCGAAGTCTCAAAATCGATTCCGAAACCCCGAAGTATTCGGGATCTTCGGGATGCCCGGGACCGGGCGAGAGAAGAATATGAGTCGGATTGACCGCGAGAACGTCGTTCAAATCGACTTCGTCTTGTCTAAAGATCGAAAGCTTAAAGTCTCGAGAATCCGAACTCAAACTTTCTTCCAAAAGATGGACGAGATTGTATGTAAAAGAATCGTAATGATCGATAACCACGCAGTTTTTCATATAAAAAATTCCTCCATGGATCTTTTTACAGCCTTTAACTTATTTAGAATTTCTTGATATTCTAAATCTTCAATCGAGTCCAAGACGATTCCGGACGCCGCCCTCGAATAAGCAAACGAACCGTTTCTAAAAAGACTTCGAATCAAAATGCAGAATTGAGAACTTCCGTCCAAGGAAAAATATCCGAGAACTCCTCCATACGCTCCTCTTTCGTCCCCTTCCGTTTTGCGGATCCACTTGATCGATTCCACCTTCGGAGCTCCCGTCAGAGTTCCCGCGGGAAAAACGGAAACAAGACCGGAAAATGAATTCTCTTTCTCCTTTAAAATTCCAGCGACTTCACTCGTGATATGTTGAACGTGTGTGAATTTAAGAATTTCAAATTCCTTTTTCATTCTTACAGTTCCGATTTCGCAAACTCTGCTTAGATCGTTTCTGTGAAGGTCGATCAGCATCGCATGTTCCGCGAGTTCCTTTTCGTCGTTTAACAATTTCCGTGTAAGAGCTTTGTCCTCCGCCGGTGTTTTCCCCCTCGGATACGTTCCCGCAAGCGGATAGGTTTCGACGACCCGATCACGATGGGAAAACAACAATTCAGGACTGGAGCCGACCGTTTCCAATTCTTCATCCTTATAAAAGAAAAGATAGGGAGAAGGATTGTTTCTTTTAAGAGATTGATAGATCGGAACTAAACTTCCTTCGATCTCGAATTTTTCTTCAAACCCGATCTGACACTGAAACGTATTCCCGGCTAATATCTCTTCCCGAGTCTTTTTGAACATATTAGAATATTCTTCTTTTGTTTTAGAATATCCCAAAGAACCGATCTTTGTCTTTTCCGTCGTTTCGTCCTTCGTATCGAGCAAACTTTTCAACTCTGAAAAACGGTTTTCGGAGTAATAAAAATATTCGGCTTCTCCCGTGAGATGATCCAGAACTACTCCGTCCAGATATAAACCGAATGAACATAGGGGATATCCGTCCCTAAGTTTTAAGTTTGTGACGGGTTCGAAAAGAGAAGTCGCGTCGTAGCTCAAAAAACCGACCAAACCGCCGAGATACTTCTTCGCGTTTTTTTTAATCGGAAAAAAATCTTTGAGAGTTTCGTAAGGATTTTTTGTAGGATGGATTTGTCCGTTTAGGACGAGTTTGCCCGGATATCCGCGAAATTGAAAGGAAGGAGAAAAGCCGAAAATCGAATAACGGTAATTATCCGGATATCCCGGATGACTTTCCAAAAGAAAACACCCGGAATACTTTTTTGTTAAACGAAGTAGGAAATCGTCGATTCCTTCTTCATGCAGTGGAAACGGTAAGCTCGCCGGTTTGTCGGGAAGCGCGTTTAGATATTGTTTCAGATTCTGGATCTGATTCGACATAGTGGACTCCTGTTAATTCCGGAATTGTCCGGAACAAGTTCAGAATTTTCTCCGGTTGCCCGGTATGGATTGTGATGATAATATCCTGAGTGTTGTTTTCAATGTTGCGCCAAAGGCGCCAGTCCTTCCAGTTGATGGATTTGCGGGACAAAATTCCGATCAGGCGAAGAATCGAAGCCGGACCTTCTTCCGAAGCGATATAAAACGAAAAATTTTTGTTCTCTTGTGGGTCGAATGAAATCATTTTTGTGTTCTCCTATATTCTAAAATCTCAATGTATCATTTCTCGATTTGCTTTTCCCGGCGGAACCATCGGAAGTACGTGTAACTCCGGGGAAACCTGCAAAACTATAAACGAAGGCCCTTTTTGCTTTAGGACTTCGCTTAACAATTCCGAAGCGGACGATTCTTCTTTGAGCTCGTAGGAAGGAATCCCAAAAGAAGATGCAATTTTCGTAAAATTCGTAGGCATCACGAACTTCGAAGCCGAAAATCTTGAAGAAAAAAACAATTCCTGTTGTTGTCTTACTAGACCGAGATGTCCGTTATTCATCAAAAGAATCGTAACGTCTAAATTCAATTCTCTGAGAGTATCCAATTCTTGAATGTTCATAAGAATCGATCCGTCACCCGAAACACAAACGATCCTTTTTCCGGGAGAAACCAACGCGGCCCCGATCGCCGCCGGAAGACCGAATCCCATCGTGCCCAAACCACCCGAGGTCAAAAGACTTCCTTGTGTCTGAAAAGAATAATACTGAGCGACCCACATCTGATGCTGACCTACGTCCGTGGTAACGATGGCCTTATCCCCCAATATTTCTGAAACTTTACGTAGTACCGAAAACGGGTGAAGCGTATCTTTTTCACCGGGAAGAGGAAGACCGTATAAAACTTTTAGAGTCGCAATCCGGTCCTTCCATTCTTCCAAAGCCGAGATTTGATAAGGGATATCGATTTCCAAGACCTGTCTCAGAAAATCTTCCACTTCATGTTTCAAAGAAAGATTCGGATTTTTTAATTTACCGATTTCGGTCGCATCGATATCGATATGAATGATCTTTGCGTTCGGACAAAACTCGCTTACCTTTCCGGTAGCCCGATCGTCAAAACGAACTCCGAGCGCAATCAAAAGATCGGCTTCTTCTAACGCCATGTTCGTAGCTCTCGATCCGTGCATTCCGAGCATTCCTAAAAACAACGGGTTGCGATCGTCGCAAATCCCCAAACCCATCAGAGTGGAAACTACCGGAAAATTAAGACGTTCCTGAAGAATCCGAAATAAGTCGGAAGACAACGGACGATTCAAACCTCCGCCGATATAAAAGATCGGCTTTGTGGAAGCGGCTATCATCTCCCTAAGGCGTTCGATCCAAGTCGGCTCCACTTTGATAGTAATTTCATTTTTTTGAATATTCCAAAATTTAGATTCTTTATCTTCGTTCCACTCGATTTTTCGGGAGGCTACGTCTTTCGGAACATCGATCCAAACCGGTCCGGGTCGTCCTTCCGTCGAAGTAATCCAAGCCTGAGGGAGAATTTTGATAAGATCTTCCGTCCGTTTCACGAGATAACTTCGTTTGGTAATGGGGATGGAAAGACTGAGAGTGTCGATTTCCTGAAAAGCGTCGGTGCCGATCAAAGAAACGGAAACCTGACCGGTAATCGCAATCAGAGGAACCGAATCCATCTTTGCATCGGCAATTGCAGTGATTAGATTTGTCACTCCGGGCCCGGAAGAAGCCATACAAACCGCCGGTTTTCCGCTCGCTCTCGCCATCCCTCCCGCGATAAAGCCGGCGCCTTGTTCGTGTTTGGCGAGAATATGGCGGACCTTACTTCCGTGTAACGCGTCATAGATGGGAAGACTTGCTCCTCCGGGAATTCCGGTCACGATTTCAACGCCGGCGTATTCTAAAAATCGAACGATCAATTCTGCTCCGCTTAATTCCATCTTTTGATCCTTATAAAAAATATTTTCAACGAACCATTCATCGACTCAGGAACTACCTTAAAATAAAAAAGCCTCCCCCGGCTTTACACCGGAGGAGGCTTTTCTTAGGATTGCGCCTGAAAGAAATCTCTACAGCGTAAAGCGAGGTCCCGGTGGCCAGACGACCACCACAAGCACGAGCCACACCATGACGGTGTTGAGATTTACTTGTCTGTTTACGCGAATGAGATTCATAAAATGAGTTCTGTAACCAGCTTGCTTCTGTCTTCGATCGATAGGCAAGCGATTTTTTGGAAGGACTTATAAAATACGATCAAAACGGAACCAACTGCAATCTTTAGCTTGGATATAACTTCTTGCACAAAGGAGAAACATAAATCTTTCACACGAAAGAATTCAAACGTCTAAATGGAAAGTTTGCTTTCAAGTCCGGATTCTTTGCTTAGAATTGGATCTCGCGCATACAAAAAAATTATTCTTAGGAAAACGAAAATGGCACAAGTCACGCTCAAAGGAAATCCGGTCCCTCTCGAGGGAAAAATACCCGCGCCGGGAGAAAAGGCTCCCGAATTTAAGGCGATAAAACAAGATCTTTCCGAGTTCAGTCTCAAAGACTACGCCGGCAAAGTAAAAATTCTCGTGGCGGTTCCAAGTCTCGATACTTCCGTCTGCGCACTTGAAACCAAAGTTTTTAACGAAAAGGCCGCAGGCTTAAACGGAATTTCCACTTTGATCATTTCCGGAGATCTTCCCTTTGCAATGAAACGTTTTTGTTCCACAGAAGGAATCGATTCTCCAAACTTAGTGACCGGTTCTCAATACAGAGATTTTTCTTTTTCCAAGGCTTACGGCACTCATATCGCAGACGGTCCGTTAAAGGGACTTTCCGCAAGAGCGGTTTTTGTCGTGGATAAAGACGACGTCGTGCGTTATGTGGAGCTTGTTCCTGAAATCGGTTCCGAACCGAACTACGTAGCGGCTCTCGCTGCGGCAAACGCGGCCCTTTAGACCTCTCTCTTTCTTTCCGGCCCCGAAGGGCCGGATATCAGAAAAGCAGTATATTATAATTCTTGAATTAGCTTAATAATTTTAGAAGAGACCAATCTTTCGTCTTTTTGCCAGAGTTTTGTGTGTTCTCCTCCGGGAATTCCTACAAATTCCTTCGGGGCTTTTGCCGCCTCTCCCAATCTGACCCCGTGTTCGTAAGGAACTCCGTTATCAGCGTCTCCGTGAAAGATCAAAACCGGTCTCGGAGAAATCTTTCCGATAACTTTTTCCGGAGACAACTCGTCGGTTTCTAAGTTTCCTCGAAGTTCGTAAAAGAATACTACCAAGGGCAAAAGCGGATACTTGGGGAGTCCAAAATCTTTTTTTGCGTTGTATGCGATCACGTCCGTAAAGTCGGCAAATCCGGAATCAAAAATTCCTATCTTAACTTCCGGATTCTCAGCCATAAAAAGAACGGAAGTGGAGGAACCCATAGAAAAACCGAGAATGCCGAAAGACTTCATTCCTCTTTGTTTTGCATATTCGAGAGTCGCGAGAAGATCCTTTCTTTCGTGAAAGCCCATGGAACTAAAAGACTTTTGACTTTCTCCACAATCTCTCAAGTCGGGAAGAATTACGTTGATTCCCTGATCGTGAAACAATTTCGCATAACGTAATCCTTCTCTTCTCGTTGCGCCGCGCCCGTGAATCGATAGAATCACCTTATCCGATTTTTTCGCCGACGGAATCCACCAAGCTGAGATCTTCATTCCATCCGATGTCGTATATTCCAGATTCTCAAAGTCCAAACCCAAATCCGTCTTTGGATCTCCGCAAAAGATATAATGATCTTTAGTGCAACGGTGCGGCTTGGGATGAAGAAGAACCCCCGAAAAATACCAGGCGCCGCCAATGACAAGAAGAATGGAGAGCGTTATCATTCCGAGAAGTGTTCTTACAATTCTTTGTTTCATGATTTTTCCAACCGACGAAGAAACGTGTCGCCTCGTTCGAACAAACAAAATTCTTATAAATCCAATTTACTTGGATAAAGAATCCGTTCACAAAGCGCTCGAGAAGAATCTCAGGGCTCGCAAAGAAAGGCAAGAACTAATCCTTGGTATTATCTTTCGATCACTACCTTTGGTCCCGCGTCCAACAACGCGTCCGGAGCGTCCTTCCAAGAAGCAGTCAAAGTTGTAACCTTACACGGACAAAAATGGGGATGTTCTGCCAAGTGCAAAAGATCGTGCAAAGTCGGTTGTACGTTCACTCTTCCCGTCTGAAACGTAACCCCTCTTCCATACATCTCCAATAGAGGAATGGAAGTTTTTCTTTTGTAATAGATTCCCACACTCGTACAATGTCCGCCGGGAAGAAGAGAACGAAGCGCAAACGTTAGTCCTTCTTCGTTTGCACTCGCGTCCACAGTGATCGGATATTGAATGGAAGGATCCGGATATCTTTTCGCGAGAATTGTAGCGCCAAAACTTTCGGCGATCCGATTTCTTTGCGGATCGTCATCCACATAGGTTACGGGAGAACCCATAGCACGAGCGATCATCGTCGAATACAATCCCACACTCTTCGCTCCGCCTCCGACGACTAAAACGGGACTACCCGGATTTTGTTTTAAGAATGGCCCGACCGTTCTGTAACCGTCGGGAATATTATCGCTCATACTTGCCGCGTCCACTGGAGAAAGAGACGCGGGTAAAGGAATGAGCATATAATCGGCAAAAGGAACTCGAACCAAATCGGAAAATGCGCCTCCCCATTTTTTTCCACCCAGATCTCCGAACCCATACATAGAACGAGGCGGAACGGAAGTACAACTGTTAGTCAGACCCGCCCTACAACGATCGCATTTACCGCAGGCGATCTGAAATGCTACGATGACTTGATCTCCGGGTTTTACATTTTTCACCCGGTCGCCCACGTTCTTAACTTTTGCCACAAACTCATGGCCGAACGGATAAGGCCCTCTAAACGGAGCCTTTCCTAATGCCGTATTAGAAATCAAACTATATGCATGATTCCTAATAAAGTGTAATAACTTCCCTTTGAAAGGAGCCTCCCCTTTCAAAATTTCCAGATCCAAATCGCATCTCGCGACCGCGATCGGTTCCACCAAGGCGTCCTCGTCCGATTCCAAACGAGGTTCCGGAACGTCCCACCATTCCAGCTTCCCCGGGCGAAGGAACATAAGCTGTTGCATACAATTCTCCATAGACCAAATGGTCTATTCATAAAGAATGCATACAGACAAGTCTGTCTATTATAATTTTAAAGAAAATTCTCCCTTTGAAATAAATTTTTGCGGGTTTTAAACCGAGCCTAAGAAAGAATTTTTTACAAAACTCACACGAAAAACGCCGAAATCTACGAATTTTAGAAAGGTCGGGAATCTCATTATGGAAAACGTGGGAACTCCTCACTTTCTCATTGAGGTCCTCCGCCACGATCAGCCTTTGAAAAGATTTTTGGCTTGAACCGGCTTTTTCTTAACCGCAATCGCCATTCTAAAATAAAAAATCCCCTGGAGGTTCGGACCAAAGACCCGATTCCAGAGGATTGACTTCAAACTAAAAGATTCTAATTCTTAAACTTAGATCAAAAAGTTTTTAGTAAAGGCAACGAGTCTTCTCACAAAATTGGTGTAAGGTGGATACATCAACTCGATCGAACTCAAAGCAGACTGACGCAGAACGGAACGTTCGTGTGAAAACGCTTTAAATCCGAAGAAACCGTGATAACTTCCGTGTCCGGAATGATTCACCCCGCCGAAAGGAAGATTCGGATTCACGAGGTGAAGGATCACGTCGTTAACCGCAACTCCCCCGGAAGAAGTTTCTTTCAGAATCTTTTTGATCGAACGATTTTTCTTTCCGAAGATATAGAGCGCGAGAGGTTTCGGTTTGGAATTGATCTTCGCGATCGCGTCGTCCAGAGTCGTATAAGGAATCAAAGGAAGCACAGGTCCAAAGATTTCATCTTCCATAATATTCGAATTTTCTGGTATATTGCTCAAAATCGTCGGTTCGATATAATTCTGAGAAGCGTCTGTATCGCCGCCCATTTCAATCTTAGCGCCCTTTTCAACGGCTTCGTGAATATAACCAGAAACTCGGCTGAAGTTTCGATCGTTTATGATTCTACAAAAGTCGAGATTGTCTTTCAGAGCTTTTCCGTCTTTTGTATAAAATTCTTTTACGACCGCCTTTGCTTCTTCCACAAACGGTTTTACGAGATCGTCCGGAATGAGGAGATAATCCGGAGCCACGCAGGTTTGTCCCGCGTTCAACACCTTTCCCCATACCAATTTTTTAGCGGCCTTTTTAATGTCCGCGCTTCTATCGATAATCGCAGGAGATTTACCGCCTAACTCGAGTGTAACGGAAGTCAGATGTTTCGCCGCTGCGGTCATCACGATCTTTCCTACGTGAGTGCTTCCCGTAAAAAAGATATGATCCAGTGGAAGTTCCATAAGGGCGCTGGAAACTTGATAGTCCCCTTCGAACACGGCCACTTCTTCTTTTGGAAATACTTCCGAAACAATCTTCTGAACCAGGTTTGATGTAACCGGAGTAAACTCGGAAGGTTTGATAAGAACCGTATTCCCCGCTGCGATCGCCGCCGCAAGAGGAGCAAAGGTGAGATAGAACGGGTAGTTCCAAGGTCCGATGATCAAAACCACTCCTCTCGGTTCGTAGAGGATTTGGCTCTTCGCGCCGAAAAGTGTCATCGGAGTTCTTACGCTCAGAGGTTTCATCCATCTTCGAACGTGATGAATCGCGTCGTTGATTTCGGAAATGGAAGGCATGATTTCGGTGATATCAACTTCTTGTTCGTTCTTACGAAAATCCGCGTTCACCGCTTTTTCGATTTCCGGAGTGTATTTGATAATCGCGGCTTTGAGTTTTTTCAAACGCTGAATCCGCTCGTTCGCGTTGGTCAGTTTCATGACCTTATGAAAATGTTGTTTCTGCAGTTTGAACACACGTTCAATTTCAGGCTTGTCCACTGCAGGGAGGGATGGAGTCGGGTTAGAATTCGGTTTTTTTACCGGAGATTCCTGTAAAGTTGGCATCGGAAGTAGCTCCTTAATCTATCTAGTTACAAAAGTATTCTTTCGGGAATAAGCCCGATCTGGGCGGCCTCATTCTATCATCGGGGAAAGGGAAAGCAATTCTTTTTATCGGCTTTTTCCTCGTTTCCCCCTAATAGACCGAATGCGAAGTGAGAATCGTTCCAAATCCGACAAAGGTTACTTTTTGGGAAAACCCTGTTTTGAGGGAATAGAATCGCACGAAACAATCAAAACAACCGTGGAAACAAAACCTCAAATCGAAGCCGAGAGAAAAGAAAACAGATCTGTTTAAAAAAAGAGCGTTCTTCCTTTGCGTTAGGCGTTCATTCCCTGCCTCATCAAACTTAGAATCCAAAGACAATTTTGTATTTTAGGGGATTTTTTTGCGTCCAATTTCACCGAAGCGAAAAGGATCGAATTATAAGAATTTTGCTTATCGAAAATTTTGAATGCGACGGAATAAAACGCAAAATATTATGCGAAGAAGATCTATAATTGAAATAAAAGCGAAATAGAATTAGGAAATATTTTTCCAAGAATTCGAACGAAGAATTCTCGATGACTTGACAAGAAAAGAACGCGTCCGGAAGAATTAAACAATATGAGCCAGACTAAAGCATTAGAATTACATCACCACCAAGATCTCGGCTTTTACAGCAATCTCAAGGATCTCAATCACCCGGTTCAAGAGAATGCTCCGATTCACTATAAATTTCACAATCTTACGGAAAACGTCGATTCCATTATCAGCAGAACCTTGGATCGTTATCTCCTACAACTCGACATCATCTATATTCGGGATTCGGTTTTCTCAGCTTTGAGAGAAACGATCGCAAATTCCATCAAAGCAAATATCAAAAGAATTTATTTCCGAGAACTCGAAGCCGATATCCAAAATCCGGAAATCTACAAACAAAAGATTTTGGGTTTTAAGAAAAAATACTTGGACAACAAGGAAAAATACGAGGAACTCCTTCTTCGAAACAACTTTGTAGTGCTCGTATCTTTTATTCATAACAAGGATATGATTCGAATTCGAGTGATGAACAACGTAAAACTCAGTCCTACCGAAGTGGAGCGTATCAACCTAAGAATCGAAAAGGCAAAACAATACAACGATCTCGCAGAGGCCTTTCTCGAAGCCGGAGACGAAACCGAAGGCGCTGGTCTCGGGCTTATCATGTCCTTGATGATGCTCAAAAACGACGGACTCGCAGCTTCCTCTTATAAAATAGAAAGCCAAGGAAACAACACGAGCGTTATCATCGACATTCCTCTCAACATCAGCAAAGAAAATCTTCAACTCCAGAAAACCGAAGATATCCTAAAGAATATCGACGGACTTCCTACCTTTCCGAAATCGATCCAAGATATCCAAGCGATGATCGAAAGACCGAATTCTTCGATCAGTCAGATCGCTGAAGTTATCAAAAAAGACGTGGCTCTTTCCGCAAATATTCTTAAACTTGCGAACTCCGCGGCGTTTATCCGCGCGAACAAGGTGGAATCTTTGGACAGAGCGATTCAGCTCATCGGTCTCAAAGAACTCAATCAACTCCTCTATTCTCTCGGAACAAAACAAATTCTGGAAGATAAGTTTCCCGCGTTTCTTTCGATCTGGGATAAATCCAATCAATGCGCGTTCTATTGTAAGCTCATCGCAAATCGTATGGTTCTACCAAAAGATACGATCAGCAATCTCATGTCCGCCGCGTTGTTACACGACATCGGAGAAATCATTCTTCTTTCACTGGAAGAAAGAACGATGAAAAGTATCGGAAAAATCTCCGCCTCCAAAGAGATCGCGTCCGCGGTTTCCATGGAAGAAGCTGCATTAGGAATCACTCATACAAAAGTCGGAGCTCTCATCGCGGAAAAATGGAATTTCCCCGATGTCTACGCAAAGGCTATGGAATATCACCACAGAGTTCTTCTCGTAGACGAAGAATTCGCGCCTTATGTTTATCCGATCTATCTGGCCGACATGATGATCAAGATCAACAACGAAGAAGCGAAATACAGCGAGATTCCGGAAAAGATTCTCCAGTATTGTAAATTCAATACATCGGGAGATTTTCATTCTTTTAGAACCAAATCCCTGGAGAGTTTTTTAGCAAGCACTCGCTGAACTTCAATCGCCGGAAAAAGACCGACGATCTATAACAAATTTAGAATACAGTTTGAAAAAAATTATTTTCGAAATTAAAAGTCAAATTTAAGGCATTTAGCCAGAAAGAACGCGGATTTCGTTTTATACCTGTTCGCTTAACAAAATACACCCTTCGGTCTATTGTTGTTCCTCCGTCCCTATGCGAGAATAAGACTCGTTGAGGCGAAAGCCGGAGGGATGTATGAGATTTCCAAAAATAGTGAGTCTGGTTCTGACAGGAGTTCTCCTTTTGGGAGGGACCGCCTGTACGAATTCTCAAGATCCCAATCTCCTTTGGTTGTTGAGCGCAACCTCGCCGAATCCCTCTCCCGCTCCGGACGGAGAACAACCGTTTAGCATCGTAATCAACGACGAAACCGCTCCCGTGGATTTCGTTTTCGATACCACAAAGACCGTGAACGTAAATATTCAGGTTTTAAGTCCGGAATCTCCGATCTCCGGAAGTTTAGTACAAATCTTTAATATAGACGACACGGCCCAAAAATCCGTTTTTAGAGCCGTAACCGCGGAGAATGGAGAAGTCAAAGGAAGTTTCACGATCGACGAGGCGACTCGCAAGGTAACTCTCAAAGTGGAAGCCTTCGGTCAACTCTACGAAGCTGAAATCGAAATCATCAATTCGTTTAGCATTTCTCGGAAAATCACCGTCATCATCAAAGGAAACAACGTGCTTCTTCCCGATTCGGACGGGGACGGAATCGTGGACCGAGACGATACTTATCCGAACGATCCGACTCGTGCGAGTACGTTCCGTTATCCTGCCGAAGGATACTATACGATTTCCTACGAAGACTTATTTCCCAACCAAGGGGACGCGGACTTTAACGATTACAACGTAAGAGTCGTCTTTGAAGAAGACTGGAACGCAAAAGGTCAGGTCTCAAGGATTCGGGCAAAATATACCCACGTGGCAAAAGGTGCGGGATACAATCACACACTTCACTTAACAATTCCCGGAGTTACCGCTTCTTCCTATTCTTTAACTCGTTATGCTTACGATGGAACGACGGTGGAAAATAATTTTTCAGGAAACGATACTGCGATTCAAACCCTGGAAATTCTTCCGAAATCCAATACTACAATTCCTTCCTCCAATACTTCCCGATCCAATACAACTTTCAAAATCGGAAAGTCAGCGGCTTTGGAAGTCGTGTTACAAAATGCGATCAATCGTGTGACCCTGGGAGCGGCTCCTTACGACACATTCATCAAGGTCATCAACACAAATCAGGAGATTCACTTTCCAAGAAGATACTTTGATTCCAACGGAAAGGATCTCTATCTGGATTCTACCGGATTTCCTTGGGCGCTTTTGGTTACGGGAAACTTTCTCTGGCCTTATGAAAGCACGGACATTCGGAAATCGTATCCTTCTTTCCAAAGCTGGTACGAATCGATGGGAAATCTCAACGCGGATTGGTATCTGACACCGGTTACCTCCGAAGTTTTTCCCGCTACAAACTAAACCGGAACTCATTTCCCCGGGATTTTCTTCCCGGGGTCTCTTTTTTTCTTTTCTTTCTTTCCATCGCGTGAAATCCTTCCAAGCTCGTATGGCCGATTTGAAAATTAAGAATAGAAAACTTCCTTCTCCCGTTCCTTTGGAATCGGGACTCTCCCCCAAATTCTTTCTCAACCTCTTAAGAGAAATCGCTCCGATCGTCGCAATCGACGACAAACGAACGATCCTTTTTGCGAACGAATCCTTTCGTAAAGAATTTGTGGGCAGTTCCCGAAGTGTCATTGGTAAGAATTTATTTCGTGTTTTCGGACTCAACCCAGTGGATCAAGAAGAGATGGATTCCAATATTCAGCTTTCGAGACGGGGAAAGGTGCAGAATCAGGAGTTTAGAAAACAAAAAACGTATTACGGTTATTCGGTGTTTCGTTTTGGAGAAAGTGTCGGTATCATTCTTAAAAACATCACCGAAAATAAACGTCTGGAAAAGAAGATCGCAAATCTTCACACAAAACTTCTTCAATCTCAAGAAGAAGAAAGAATCCGCCTTTCTCGCGAATTGCACGACGGAGTCGGTCAAACCATTCTCGCGGCCAAACTCAACTTTCAGGCTTTCAATCGAAATCCTAAAATTTACGAGGCTCAGTTTGATACGGGACTTCTTTTGATCGATAAGGCGAGTCAGGAACTCAGAGATATCTACACCAATCTGCATCCTTCCACGCTTCGCGAAATCGGTTTGGAAGCCGCGATCCGATCTTTGAGTTCGGATTTGTTTCAGCCGATGGACGTCGAAGCCGAACTCGATCTAAACTTAAAACCCGATCTACAACCGACGGTCGCCAATCAAGTTTTTAGAATCGTTCAGGAAATTTTTCAGAACGTAATCAAACATTCTCAGGCAAAGAAAATTTCCCTCAAGATTCAAATCAAAGGAAGACAATTGTATTTGGATGCAAAGGACAATGGAATCGGATTTCAAGAAAGAAAGGTACGAGTCCGGTCTTCCGGTTTTGGGCTTGAAAATATAAGAAGAAGAGTGGAAGATTTAAACGGTAAATTTAAGATTGATTCTTCCGCAGGGAAAGGGACTAAGTTTATCATTCGAATTCCCTTGGAAAAAAGCAAAAATACAACGACCAAAAAAATATGAAACCTCTAACAAAAATATTCTTAGTCGATGATCACGCCATTCTTAGAGAAGGGCTCAAGATGATTCTTTCCGGACAACCCGGTTTGGAAATTTGCGGAGAATCCGGAGACGCCGAAAAGGCTCTGGATCAAATCGGAAAACTGAGTCCAGATCTCGTCATCACCGATATCTCGATGCCGGGTTTAAGCGGAATCGACTTAGTGAAAAATCTGAGAAAACACTATCCGAATATTCGAACCATCATTCTCTCTCGTCATGATAATAAGGAATACGTTCAAAAATTACTCGAACTCGGAATCAACGGTTACGTTCTCAAAGACGACGCCGGAAACGATCTCTTACGTGCGATCGAAGCGGTTCACAAAGGGGAAACGTATTTAAGTCCCGGGATCACCGCTCATTTTCTTTCCGGCTTTGTAGGCTCGGGAAAACCGGGAGAAGACAACCAAGACGCGAAGAAGGCTTTCTCTGTTCTTTCGGATCGGGAAAGAGAAATTTTAAAATTGGTAGCGGAAGGAAATTCCAACGAGTCAATCGGAAAAATTTTAAGAATTTCTCCCGCAACCGTAAAGGTCCACCGCGCGAACATCATGAAAAAATTAGATCTTCATAAAGTTGCGGACTTGGTAATGTATGCGATCCGCGCGGGTTTGATCGAGTCATAGAATGGAAACCGAAGGACGATAAACTCCGCTTCTCCGATGGAACTCAAGTCCATGGGAATCCCCGTTGGTCGGCAATACGTTCTCTAAAATTGTTAAGCGAAGAATGGACAGGGGTCATTTTTAAAATAACTGCGGAAAGACGGAAATGAGTTCGGATCCGATTTTAGAACATTATCCTTTTCTTATCTATCTACCGGAAGAAATCCTAAAAGAATTGGATCTAAATGTGCTGATGCTTCCGTCCTTTAGACAAAGAGAAAAAATCAGGGAGTTGGAAGAAAAAACCCAGTCCTTTGTCGCTCTATACAAGAAGGGTTACGTAGCGAAGGGAAAACATCTTTGTAAAACGATTCGATCTGCACAACTCGACCCCGACGCGTTAGAGCTGATTTTTCAATGGGAAAAAAAAATCCAGAAGGAAAACGAAACCGTCTTGGTCGCGTATCACAAACCGATTCTGTATTTCGATGCCTACGTATTTTAAACCGGGGTCCAGCTCCGTAATTTTCGCTTCATTCTTCGTTTCTCACTCTCCTCTTCCATCCTGATCTTTGATAAGTAAGTAAAAAAACGAAAGAATTACTGGCTTCCTTTGTTAGAGAAAAGTGTATCTTTTACGGGTTGCTTTCGCTTTATTCAGTCAAGCACCTGAGTGCTTCAAATCGAACACACAAGAGGATGATTCCCGTTCCGATCTTCGATATATTCTTTACTATAGAAAAAGGAAGAACCAACAAAACTATGTATACGAAACTTACAGATTATCTTTTAAGAAAGGTTAAACTTTTCAAATGGGAAGCTCCCGCCTTGGTCTGGTTTTTCAGCTTGGCAGCGGCCATCGTTCTGATTGCAGCTTTCTCTTTCGGAATGTTGAAATTGGTTTTTCCTTATTCAGCTCCTTCCGAATTTTTGATCATTACTTTTTTTGGAGCCATTGCGCTCCTACTCTTCGGTCTTTGTTCCCTGCTTCTCTATGTGATTTTCCCGAGCCACAAACAATTTTTCATTTTTACTTTGATTCTTTCCGGAATTTGTTTTGCGACGAACTCGTATGTCCTCAATCACGAAGTGTTTCCTCCTTTTACGGAAAGAACCGTATGGGCCCTGTGGATTTCCTTTACGTTACTCGCGGCTTCTCTTTTTTCCGATCGAATTCCAAAGTCGATTCTTCCTTTCTTTCAACCCTTCCTCATACTCGGCGCTTTTATATCCGTTGCGTTTGTCCTCGTCTTGGCTCCTTTGATGGCCTTTAGTTGGGCTCTTGTTTGGATGGCGGGACTTGGATTTCTTCCCTACGGTCCTTTGTTTTCGATGTTCGCATTCGGATATTCCATTTTTCTAATTCATTCTAAACTTGAAGAATGGAAAAAGAAAATGTCTTTCGCTCTTATAATGTCGTCCGTATTTTTTCTGCTGAGTTATTCTACTTATTACTTTATTCAATGGAATCACGCTGACGGGATTCTCACCAAACCGGAAATTTTAGAAGGCCACAATCGTATCGACACCGACTTGCCGGAATGGATTCAAAAAGCCGGAAGACTGCGCGCCAACCACGTAACGGAGATGGTATTACAACCCGATCGAACATCCCAGATGGGTTTGTTCGCTTCTCAGAGTCAGTTCGATCCTCTTGCCTACTTTGCTTCGCAGGGATTTCTTTCCTTGTTTCGTACGGAACGAGAAACTCGTATTACTCCGGAGGATGCTGGAAGAATTCTGCATCTTCTTTTCGGAAGGTCGCACGCGTATCTCGAACGTTTGTGGAGAGGAAATTCCCTGATCACGACGGATATAGATTCTCACGTTCAAGTTTATCCCGAACTCAGAGTTTCTTACACCGAAACTACGATTTCCATCTATAACGAAAATTCTTCTTCCGATCGTTCCTTTCTTCGTTTTGGATCGATGTTCGCCACATCGGAGGAAGCGATCTATACGATCACTGTTCCGGAAGGAAGTATCTGTACAAAACTTTCTCTTTGGGTAAACGGAGAAGAACGTCCTGCGAGGCTTACGTTTAAGTCAACGGCGCGTAACGCGTATGCTACGATCGTAGGCACCGAAAGAAGAGACCCTTCCTATGTGGAATGGTTGGACGGAAACCGACTTCGTCTTCGTGTTTTTCCGGTGAACCCCGAAGACTATCGTATGGTAAGAATCGGAATCGTATCTCCTCTAAAATCAAACGGAAACACTCTTACTTACGAACGGATTCGATTGGAAGGCCCAGTCTCCGACTTCGCGGATCAAAAGGTAAACGTGGATCTGTTCAGTTCTGCGTCGATCGATCTCGACACTTCGGGAATTTCACTCAAAGAAAAAATCGTGCCCGATTCTCAAGTGCGTCAGTGGGCGGGCAAAAGCGGTTTCTTGGGCTGGTCTTTTTCTTTTCCCGCGACCCCCACAAAAGGAAACGTTTCCGCAGGAGGGATGACATACAACGTGCTTCCGGAACAAAACGAGTCGTTCGCATTTCAACCGGACGGAATGATCGTAGTTCTGAACGAAGCCCTCTCTCGTTCCGAATGGAAAAAGTTGATCAAGAATCTGTATGAGTTTAAAATTCCGATTACAATTCTTACAAACCAATGGTTTCAGACAAAAGATTCCGAAAAAGCGATGCGTTATTTGGACGAATGTGAAATCCCCGCTTTTAATCTTTTCCCTCTTCATCTAAAGGAAATCGTAACCGGCCAAAACATCGGAAAAAATCCTCTTTGGATCGTCGCGGGGGAGAATCAATCCATCCCTTTTGGAGAACTTCGCGGCTCCGAACGATTTACAAATATGCAACGAGCCGCCAACGCACGAAGAGAAACTCCGAAGATCGCAATCATCAACGGTAAAAAATCCGAATACGTCGCGAGCCTCGTCGATCTGGAACAGATCGTTCCCGTTGCGGAAAGTGAAAAGGAACTGATCGAGGTTTTGAAAAACCGGCAAATCACTCTGCCGATTCAAAAAGAAGAAACGATTTCTCTTCCCTACGCCGGAATAACTCTCGAAAAATCAAACCAAACAGATGTTAAACGACCCGGCGGGGATCTTTTAATTCGAATGCTGATCCAGAGAAAAATAATGCGACAACTGGGAAAACGATTCTTTGATAAGGATTTGGAGAATGGAGATCTGGTCGAATTGGCTCGAGACGCAATGGTGGTTTCTCCCGTTTCCACTCTGATTGTATTGGAAAGCGAAAACGACTACAATCGTTTCGGAATCAAAGCCGGCGCTTCGGCTCTTGGTCAGAGTAAACTGGAAGCTCCAGGCGCGGTGCCGGAACCCGGAGAATGGCTATTGCTCCTTTGTATTTCGCTCGGATTGTTTCTTTATTTCAGATTTCAAAAAAGACATTCTTTTTTTGGAATGTGATTTAGGAATTCTTTTATACCGATGTCCGTTTACAATCGAACGATCCTTTCCGTCTGTCTTCTGATTGCGATTTGTATAATCCCGATGGCAGTCGTCGGGAAGGATTTACTCAGCGTTCGTTCCGCATTTGAGTTATACCCTCTTTTATTTTTACCGCTCTTTCTGCGCGCTGGCGAAGGAAAAAGAAATCCCTGGTTGTTTTTACCGGGGCTCTCCTTTGTGATCGCGGGAATTTTTTATCAAAGACTCAGCCTCGTTTGGATCGGATCCTTTTGGAATCTTCTTGCCTTACTTCAAGTCAGTGGAATCCGGTTTGCTTGGCCGGTTCCGTTTTTCGTCTTCGCAATTCCTCCGATCACCGGATTTGGTTCCCTATTTTTAGGATTTCAACTTCGTCTGATCGTAACCGAATGGAGCGTTTGGCTCTTACGTTTTTTGGATCCGTCAAGCTCCGCACTCGGAAATCAAATCTTTTACAATGGAGAATTTTTTACAGTCGATCGAGCTTGCGAAGGAATGAAAATGGGACTTGCTTCCATCCTTATTTCGACGGCCTTTGTTCTTCGCTCTCGGCGGACGGGTGCCGTTTTGATTTCGATCTCAACTCTCCCGCTTTGGTTTTTTTCCAATCTGATTCGAGTTTGTGTATTAGTTTTATTTAATATTTCGGCTTCCTCCTGGAGGCACGAATTTATGGGTGTGACCTTTTTTATCGCCGGAGTTGTCATTCCTCTGAGCGCGATCGCATTGTTCTTCCCAAACCCGAGTCAAAAGGGATTGATTCAATTCTCTGAACTGCGCTTAAAACTGCCTTCCAAAATCGCCTGGTTGATTCTTCCTTTATTGACGATCGCGTTTCTCACTCAAAATATCTTTCTATCTCCAAAATCACATCTTTGGCCTTCCAAAATTCTTACCTTTACATTGGATCCCGATTCCACGCGAAGCGATTCTCGCATAGCAGTCTATCGATCCGAAAAAAACTATCTGATTCTCAAACGCGATTTATTCGCGATCGGAACCGGACATGATCCGAGAATCTGTTTTGAAGCGGTCGGCTTTTCTTTTATGGAGCAAGGGGGAGAGAATGGAATCCAAAAGGCTCGGCTCAAAAGCCCTTCGGGTGAGGAACCGATTCTTTTGTGGTGGTATTCGGTTTCAGAACGACCCTATGCCGAAGAGTTCAAGGGTGATAGGACTACGGCGCCGCATCGTGCTTCTTCCAATGGAGATTGGCGCTGGAAACGTTTTCGAGGTTCGGACGTGATTCAGTGGAATTTATACGGCCCCGATGAGAAAGAACTTCGCACAATCTTAGAATCGCTTTCCAATCCTCCGCGTTGATCGTTTGCGTTTTAAAATTCGCTTAACAATTTTGTAATGCGACCTATCGACTCCAGTCTATGCAGAACGTTCCCGTAGCCGGATGATCCTTTCCGCCCATACACGCAATCTTAGGTTCACAGGATTGGATCAAAGTATGATGACGAGCTCCGGCCCGGCGATCCCGCTGCATTGACAAAGTAGGAATAGAATCGAGAGTTTCAAGAGAAAACAACGTTTCATATAGAAATTAACCTAAAAAGAGAAAACTTTTCGCTTAGTTTTTTTTCATAGAATCTTTTTTTAATCGGCTCGAGCAAATTTTTATACCAAGAAAGAATATTAGAATTACAGAATTTTCTAATTTTTAGAATACATTCGATTCAAACAAGAAGAGGATTCTATAAAGAAATTCTTTGAAAAACGGAATCGTAAAGATATAATTTATGCGTGAGGAAAACAAGTTTAAAGATTAGAATCTAAAGGATTTTCGAAATCGGAATTTTCAAAGACGGACCAAAACGAAACGGTTTCCATCACTGACGCACACAGACAAGTTTCTTTGTCGCATTGCACGGATCCGAAAAACCTCCCGAGTTGATCGCGGTCGCGTTCGTTACGGCTCCGGCTCCGAATTCTCCGGTAGAACCGCCGGTTCCGTCCATCCAGTTATTGCACGTATCTCCCACGCTGATCGTCCAGTCATTGGCTAACCCAGTCCACCAGAGGTTTGCTCCGCTTGCATCCAAAAAGGATACGATCGGAAACAAAGCGATCCCCGCCGAATTAGTCGTGAACACTTTTATGGGACTTGCCACCGTGCCGCGATAGTAATCCCGATTTGGCAAAAGAATCCAATTCGAATTTTCAGCGATATTAGTACAGTTTGCGGTTGCATTACAAGCTCTTCGAATCGGAGCCAAGTTAGACACGATCAAAGCTTTATAATCGGCTCCGGTTCCAGGCAAAGAAGCGAAGTTCGCGTTCTTCTCGGCGCTACAGATGGAATCCGCGCCCGTTACGGTTCCCGCCCCCAAAAGACCGTTGGAAGGATTGATCGTCACAAAAAGATATTTAAAGGCAAGATTTGGATCGCTCGGGGAAGTTGTAGAATTTTGAGTGAACGCGCTGGAATTGAGCAGAGCCAAAAACAAAGTTCCCGAGTTCAGGTCCGGAAACGGTGCAGAACAACGAAATAACGATATAAACAATAAAAGAATATATGCATTTATTGGAATATACTTCAAAATCCGTTTCGATAAGAAGAAAAATTTCCCGAGGATAGAATTCATTCGAGTTCTTTTCGAAAACTTACTTCGATTCTTCCCAGAGAAAGAAGCGGGTTTGTCAATGAATCGGGGTATGTCCATCTTGAATAACTTTCCGATTTCGATTCTATCAAAACGGTAGTAGAATGGAAAGAACGTTTTTCCAACCAGACATTCAAACCATAACTCAAAAGGGCTAATACCCCTATGCTGACTTGATTATTTTGATGTCGATTGTATTCTTTTTTATCTTCTTCTCTCTGATGAATAAAATAAAGGCTTACCGGCAGAGGAGAATAAAGAGTGACTAACGTTAAAAAAGCGGAGTCGTTCGTAGCTGATTGCGAAAGCGAATTTCCGGCATTTCTTTCTGCGTTACCCGCAACCGCCAAGGCTCCGAACCAAAAAATGATAAGCGAAGCTCTTCCGTATTCTTTTTTTTCCAACGGAAGCAAACCCGGCACCCAAACCTTCCAGGGAGAAGCCGCGGCCAGAGCCAATTTTTTTTCGGCCTCTACCACACTTTTGGGTCGATCCTGTTCCACGAGAAAAGCCGACCACTGACTCCAAGAGGAAGGTTTTCCGAATCGATTGAGAGCTGAAATTCTAAACTCGTATTCGCCCGCTGGAATCTTAAATTCCAAACTATTGGTGGATACCTTTTCCTCTTTTGCGATCGTATCCTCTAATCCCTTTTTTCTGATTTCAATCTTATAACCGTTGTTCCCTTTGACTTCGTTCCATTCTATATAGTAGGTATAGTTTTTATCTTCTGAATATACTGAATTGCTAATAAATATACAAAACAGAATCGAAAGACAACGCGCAGATATTTTCAATCGTTTATTCCTCTTTTTTCCCGCTGGCCTTCGCTTCCGGAGCCGCCAGCTCTTCTCTCAATACGATCTTAAAGTCCGATCGAGTTTGATTGGATTCGTCTCCTTCCTGAGTCAAGGACCAGGAGAATTTCCCGACGTCTAACACGCTTAAGTCGGTCAATTGAAAGGATTCTCCGGTTACGGAACGTTTCAGGATCGATTCTCCATTGGCCCCGTATAAGTTTAGGTTCCATTTTTCCGTCCGCGAATTGGAACTGTGTTTCCATCGAAACACCATCGAATTTTTTCCAGTCATATCGACGACTCTGCCTTTGATCGGAAAAACCAAAGCAGGAAGAGTTGAAACTTCCTTTGGCTGCGTTTGACTTTCCTTTATATTAGATTCTTCCTTTTGCGAAGTTTCAATTTTTATTTCGGAAGAAGTTCCAGCCGGAATCGGATCCTTTTGTGCGAGTGTCACGTTTTCTACTTGAAAGGATCTTGTTTCCGAAATTGCTTCCGTACCGGGCAAGTTTGAGAATGACTTCACCCTCCAATGATACTTTCCTCCCGAAAGAGGAATCGAAATCGAAGTTTTGAAAACGGTCAATTGTCTGAGTCCGTTTTTAAAATCGGGAGATTCTGAAATTTCAAGAATATAACCCGTAGCCAGACGAGAAGGCCTCCAACGAAACGACTGAAGGGAACTTCCTTCTAGCAAAGTATTTTTTAATGGGAAAAGAAGAGTGACGGGAGGATTCGGGAGAACGCGAAACTTTCGAGTTGCTGAATTTTTTTTCTTATCGAAAGACAAAATTCTCCAGAAATAAATTCCTTCGGGAAGATTGGCCTCCGTTGTTTCTCCTTTGATTTCTTTTTTAAGAATCAGAGGGGAAAAATTTCGATTCAGAGATATTTCTAAAAAGCCGGACGACAACGCTCCGTTCGAATTCCAACGAAAACTAATCTTGGCCTCTCCCGTTTCCGGAAAAATTCTATGATTGTCTTGGGGTTCTAAGAGTTCCAATTCCTCCTGGATCGGCAAAATGGAATCGTTTGCTACTTTTGCTTTTTCCCCTTCTTTGAGGATTCCTTTTTCCTGATTTCCATTAAACCATTTCAGATTCCCCTTCGAGGACTCTATAAAATTTTCGTCCCCGTTTTCGTTGCGCGTTATGCGAAACAGACTTGATTCGTTTCCGGTCTTTAGGGTTGTTTTTCCGGATGACAAAACCACCGGTCTGGAAGAATGAACGCGGATGGAACCTTCCTCCAATTCTAAAAGTTCCTCTTCCTCTTTTAGATTGATCACGATCATAGATCTCGGATCCAATTCGAATTTTGTTCCGGAAGTCAGAGTTACCACCGCTTCGGAAAGTTCATCCGTCCTTACGGAGTCATGGTTGAAGATCGGAAAATTTTGTTCCACGTCCTGCCAGACCATACGATCCGAAAATTTTCTCTGCGCAGTTCTATACTTAAACGTAATATTCCCTACGGTTTCCTTTCTGCCTTCCCCGAAATCCGCGGTCCCTTCTTTCCAAAAAAGAAAAAGCGAACCCGTAAAAACGAACAAAGAAAAGACTCCTACTTGAATTTCCTTTCTAAATTTGGAATAAAGATTCATGCCAAAGACCGAGAAGGAGATTCGGGGTCCGGAATTCCGCATAACGTGCGCAATTCTTCCAGAGACTTCGGACAATCCTGATCGTCTTTCCAACCTAACACGGCGTAGATGTTTTGAGGTTTTTCTTTTCCGCGAATCCAGACCGGAGGAAGTTCCACAAATTGAAAATGGTCTTTTGCTTGAAGATAGGTGCTTTCCGAAATCAGGATGTCGGTTCCGAATTCCTTATTTAGATATTCGATTCTGGAAGCGAGATTGACCGTATCTCCGATCACGGTGAACTCGAGTTTTTTCTCGGAGCCGATCTGACCTACGATCACAGGACCTGAATTGATTCCACAACCGAATCTCGTAAAAGGACGTCCGATCTCGTGCCCTTGTCGATTGAACTCGATCAGAGCTCTTCGCATTAGCAAAGCTGCGTTGACCGCATTCTTGGGTTCGTGTCCGTCATACACAAGAGCGCCCCAATGGGCCATAACGGCGTCGCCTATAAACTTATCAACGATTCCTTGAGTGAGATAAATACATTCCACCATCTCGGTGAAGTATTGATTTAAGAATTCTACAACTTCTTCCGGTTTCATCTTTTCGGACATTCCGGTAAAATTTCTAAGATCCGAAAAGAAGACCGTCACTTCCCGATTTTCCCCGCCTAACTTTAGATCGGAAGACAATGCCCTTTCCGCAATTTCCTTGTTTACGAACTTACCGAAAGTGTCTTTTATCTTTTCCCTTTCTTCAAGACCTCTCGCCATCCGTAAGAACGAGTTGGTAAGAACTCCAACTTCGTCGTGTGTCGTGGGGCGAATGTCGACCGCGTAATTTCCCTGTTCCACCTTACGAGTGGCCTGAAGGAGTTGAATGATCGGGATCGTAAGAGATCTCGAAAAAATAAAAACCACAAAAAAGGCTACTGACAAAACCGAAATCATGATCAAAAGATTTTGTCTTCGGATTTTGTAAACAGCTTCGAAAGCAAGATCAGCATCTAACGTGGAAATAATCCCCAGGCCTCCGACCTCTACTTGTTGATACGAACCTAGAACCTCTCTTCCTTCAAAGTCGAATCGTTGAGAACCGTTGTCCGAAGAACTTCGGAGCATATTTTCCACAAGAGGATGTTTTTTGTAATCCTTACCAGAGATGGCTTCTTTATCGCTCGAGTGGGCGATCAAGTTCCCGGAAGAATCGACGACGAGCATCTGAAAAAAATCAGTCTGACGAACCGCTAGAAAGGAATCCAAAAATTCGGTCGCGGAAAAAACCAAACCGGAAACTTCGCTTCCGTTCGAAACGGGAAGCAAAACCGCGACGGCTGGAAAACCGAATTCGGAAGAAACATTCAATACTTCTAATAAACCCGAAAGCCTCGAAGAAGCCTTCTCCAAAGCCGTTTTTAGCGCCTCAGGGTCTGGAACTCCGGAAACCGAATTGTTTTTTAAGAATTTAAGATTCCAAAAAAGAGAACTGATCTCTCGAACGGATTCTCCAGGCTTCAATTTAAACCGAACATAAGCGATGGCATTTGCGTTTGTACGAAAGAATTTCTCGGCTTCACCCGGACGAAAGTCCTGAATCTTGAGCGTCGTTTCCTTAAGTTTTCCGCTCAGCTGAAGTCCGGTCAACCTCGCAAGAGAAAGATTGTATTCCTGGATGAGAATTTCGCTGTATTTTCGAAAGAAGTAGGTCGCCATCGTAATCATCAAACTCATACTGATCATGATGATCGCAGAAACGATCGAGAGAAGTTTTACACGAATCGTAAATCGGGAGGGTCGAAAGGGTTCCGCCTCTCGATTATAGGAATGAACCGCATGAGGATGTTTTAGAAAATCATGATATTTTAATTCGAGTTTATTCGCGAGCCCGTGCCCCGTCCAAACCAAACAGGCCGAAGGTTGAGGGCGATTTTTTAAAAAATTAAAAAACTTCTCGGACGATTCTCCGATTCCGGAAAGAATTCGATCACTGTCGCCGGAGGAGATCGAAAAACCTCCGTGTTTTAGATCCCTGACAAGTCTTAGAAAGTCGTGGGACTTTTTGAGATTTTCCGCTTCCTTGGACGGAAGACAAAAAACGATCTCCCGAATACCGAGCGCGAGCTTTTCGGAAATCAAACTTCGGATTAATAAATCAGGGTCTTCAGAATCCGCGTGAAGATTCGGAAGTTCTTCCCAGAGAATTTTTTTATTGGACCTTTTTGTTAATCGATCAAGCAGCCTGGACATCCCTTCCCTGTTCTCCTTAATTCTGGAGTAGATTGGAGATGTTTTTTATCCTGTCATCCTAAAATCTCAATTTTATCGAGAAGACATAGTTAGTAGTTCTTTTTTTGACCGAGAATCGACACATCTAAGCCAAAGTTCGAAGAGAATTCGATTTATTTTTTCTGGACCGATTCCCATTCCTTTTTAGCTTTTTCTATCCAACCGGGAATATCCTTCTCCCATAAAACCTGAACGTCGTGATCGTAGTTGAGATAAAGTTTTCCATCGACGATCTTCCATTGTTTCGGATCGATCGCCACCTTTTCACCAAATGCAATTCCGTAAGCGCAATAACCTCCGAATTGAGGCGCGTATCGATCCGGATGTTCCCGGAATAATTTTAGATTCTCAGCGGAAGAAAATCTCCAGTCGGCGTCCATCCAGCGAAACTGAAATTCTTTTTTACCTTCAATCGGTTTTCCTAATGTAAAATAAGCGACCGGATCATAACCGTTGATTGCAAGATCTTTCCAAAACGTTTTGTTGATCGGAGACGCTCCCAAAGAAAGGACTAAAAGGAAAATCAGCGTTGATAGAATTTTGTTCATCATTACCTCGCTTTTGAAATTCGGAGTTCGTTTTAAAATGTTACACCGAACCGCCGCGATAAAAGGATTTGGCCTTGCATACAAAAGATTTCTTTGAAAGATGTTCTAATGGATTGGAATATCATACACGCGTGGTTTTCTAAGGAATTGTTTTTAGAATTAGGAACATCCGCCGGAGTTTTTATCTTCGTCTTATTTTTCGGCTACGTGCTCGGAGATAGAATCGTTCCCAAACTCTCGGGAATTTTATTTCAAAACAGAATTCAAAACTCTCATCCTCTCTACAAGGCCGGGAGAAGAATTATCAGGCTTCTTTTTTTCTTACTCGCGTCTTATCTTTTTCTTCGATTTCTAAAATTAACTCCGAGCACGGAAGAATTCGTATTCTTAACATTTAAAATCACGGCCATCATTCTTCTTACTTTCTCGTTGGTACGTTTGTTCTCCGCCGTTTTCGAAACCTATTCGGAAAAAACGGAAGGACTTCTCTCCTCGGCTTCCATCATAAGCAACGTGATCCGAATTACGTTATTCGCCATTGGTGTTCTTTTGATTCTTCAGTCCCTTGGAATCTCGGTCGCGCCGATCTTAGGAGCTCTCGGAGTGGGAGGTCTTGCGGTCGCACTCGGTCTCCAACCGACGTTATCGAATTTATTTTCCGGTTTGAGCATCCTTATGGGAAAACAACTCAAAAAAGGAGACTACGTTCGTTTGCAGGGGGACGGCTTGGAAGGAATTGTCCAAGATATCACTTGGAGAACGACGACGATTCGAAAATTCAACAATAGCACGATCATCGTTCCCAATTCGGTGATGTCTTCTTCGGTTTTTACTAACTTCGACCTGCCTTCCAAAGAACTATCGATTGCGATTGAAGCGGGTGTCGCGTATCAGAGCGATTTAGAAAAGGTAGAATCGATCGCGATCGAAATCGCCAAAGAGGTGTTAAACGGATTTTACAAAACCGACGAACAAAAGGAAGTTTCTTTCAGCTATCAAAGATTCGGCGAAAGCTCGGTTGATTTTAAGATCACGCTTCCTTCTTTAGAATTCGCAGATCAGTTCGCGATAAAACACGAATACATCAAACGAATCCACGCGCGATTTCAAAAAGAAAGAATCGAACTTAGATTTCAGATTAAAAAAGGAACCTGATAAAAATCGGCGCATGGATCCGAACGCCTTCTCGTCAATCCAAACTCTTGCAAAGAATCATTTGGTCCGACAAACGGTTCCACAGTAAATTCTTCTTGAAACGGACTTTAAGTCCGCAACAGAGTAAAATCACGGTGAAATCCATATTCTCCAATAAACAAGCGGACGAAAATGTCAGGTTCGATTCTTAAAAAAGCGTTTTTCTACTGGAATGTCCTGAGCATCGATATCGTCTTAGGCGCGCTCGCTTCGGCGCTTTTTGTATCCACGCTCTTAGAAACTACGATGCGGACCGCGTTTTGGTTTCTCCTCCCGACCGCGGTTTGGATCATCTACACGGCGGATCATCTTTTTGACGGATGGAAACTCGGAGAAACGAGCGTCAATCTCAGACATAAATTTCATTACGATAATTTAATATTCTTAAGTATTTTAACTGGAATCTTAGCGGTATTGTGTTTTATTTTTTCGATTTTATTTTTAAGGGAATGGATCGTAACAGCCGGACTTATCCTCGGAATTTTCGTATTTTTTCACGTTCTTCTTTCTTATCTTCAACTTAATTTTTTTTGGAAAGAATGTTCCGTATCGATCCTTTATACGGCCGGAGTTTGGTTTGGTCCGTTTTTGCTGACTACAAAAACTAAAACCGAAATTCTGATCCCTTGTTTATTGTTTTTGCTCGCTGCGCTTTGCAATTCGTTTATGAATTCTTATATGGAAAGGGAACTGGATCAAAAGGAAAACGTAGAATCGATTTTGAAACAGATCTCTCCGCGCGCCCTCAAACGATGTGTCTTCGCTCTGGCGTCGCTGGGTCTTGGCACAAATTTATACTGGCTCGTAGGAAATCCGAAACTGATTCCGGAATTCTTATACTTTTGTTTTGGATCTTTGATTCCGGCTTGGATCGTTTATCGGGAAAGTTACTTTCAAAAAAATCAATTCTATAGAATTTTTGGAGAGGGTTATTTCATCCTCTCCTTTCTTCCGGTTATCGTTCGGAAATGGATTCTTCCATTCTGACCGCGTCCGCGGGAGGAATTCTTAAAATCCATCTTAGAATCTCGTAAAACTTGAGATATCTTAGAATCGGATTCAGCCAACCCGTCGTAATACAAAAATAAGTGTCATAGGGAATCGTATGATGAACCTTGTGATGCTCCGGACCCAAGATCATTTTATATTTTTGTAATGTCTTTATAATCATCCCAGGAGAATCCTGATGGGCCCATTTGTGAATCTGATTGGTAGCAAAAATTCCCCAGAGGAGAAAAAACCAAAACAAAGCGATCAGCGAACTCGAGATTCCGGAAGATTCCCAAAAGAAAACATAATAGATCAAGATCGGAAGAGATACGAGACAATTGTTTCCATTGGTCTCGATAAAATCGTGTCTTGTGATTCCTTTCGGATCCACGTGGTGATCGCGAAAAGGAAAGATAAAACCGGGACCTAAGATCGGAGTTTTTTCCGATCCAATGCTATCTCCTAAAAAATGAACGAGACCGGAAATAAAATCGGCGCCGATCCAAGACGTCAAGATCACAAGAGGAAGAGTCCAAAAAAGCCAAGTGTGTTCCTCTATGTCCAAAGAAAACAAACGGATGAGTTGATAACCGAGGAAGATCGAAAGAACAATGAAGGACAACAATCCGAGAATTTCAAAAATTCTATGAACGCTAAGATCTGGCTTTGAAACGGGGTTTGATTCTGTATTCATATTATGCCTAAAAGTATTCTTATCATACTTACAAATTCAGGCGAGATTTTTTCCGTTATGAAAATGCAAGAATGGAAAAAAAATGAAACTTTACAGAACGAGAGAACGTTTGATTCTACTTCAAAAGAATTATGAGTCCTCTATCGTTCAACACTCCCGGCCTTCTCTTTCCAGCGATTTCGCTTCTTATGCTCGCCTATACAAATCGATTTTTAGGACTTGCAAATCTTGCAAGACAATTGATCGCAAAGTTCCAAGAAAAAAAAGATCCGGATATCCTTTCTCAAATTCAAAACCTTCGCTTTCGACTTTCTTTGATTCGACATACGCAGAGTATGGGAATTCTCAGTCTTCTTTCCTGCACTTCTTGTCTCACGGTCTTGGCCTTCGATCTTCAACAAACCGCCTGGTTTCTTTTCGGACTCGCCTTGCTCTTTCTCGTGGCTTCGCTTTGCATCTGTTTGGCGGAAATTCATCTTTCGGTCCGTGCCTTGGACATCGAAATCCACACGCTCGACAAAACGGATTAAAGAATTCGACTTCGCTTTAATAATCTGCGATTCTTTTTTAAACCGGATTCCCGTCTTTTCATTCTAAAATTCGATTTCGTATGAGAAGAATTCTTGAATCGATATCCTTTCTTTGGAAATATCGCCTTTTATAAAGAGGAATCCAATGAGCGCGACATTTTATAAAGACAAAGTAGTGTGGATTACGGGAGCTTCTTCCGGAATCGGAGAAGAACTCGTCAAGGAAGCCGCCAAACGCGGAGCAACGATCGTACTCTCCGCGAGACGAATCAAAGAGTTGGAACGGGTCAAAAAAGAATGCGGACTCTCCAAAACAAACAGTTTGATTCTTCCTTTAGATTTAGAAGATTATAAAAAACTAAAGAATGTTCCCAAGAAGGTGATCGATCAATTTGGAAGAATCGATATCCTGATCAACAACGGCGGAATCAGCCAGCGTTCTTATACGTACGAAACTTCGATCGATACATACGAAAAACTGATGGATGTAAATTATTTTGGTAACATCGCGCTTTCTCTTGCGGTTCTTCCGATTATGAGAAAACAAAAATCGGGAGTGCTTTCTTCCATCTCGAGTGTGGCAGGTCTTTTCGGTGTTCCTCTTCGAAGCGGATATAGCGCGAGTAAGGCGGCCCTCACCGGTTTTTATGAAGCTCTTCGTGCGGAAAACGTAAAAGAAGGAGTAAAGGTCACGCTGGTTTATCCCGGATTTATCAAAACTCAAATTTCAAATAACGCGCTGAAAGGCGATGGCACCAAACAAGGAAAAATGGATTCCATCATTGAGCAGGGAATCGCGGCCGACGAATGCGCTAAGAAAATTTTAGACGCGATCGCGGAAGGGAAAAATGAGATCATCATCGCCGGCTTTAGAGAAAACTTCGCGGCGTTCTTACACAAATTTTTACCGGGAATTTTTGCGAAGTCCATCGCAAAAGCCAAAGTTACCTAAGACAATCCGTAACGAGGAAACATGAAACGTATTCTAAGCCTATCCGTTTTGATTCTTCTTTTTGGCATCGCTTATCTGATCTGGAATCCGATGCCGGTTTTAAAGTTAGTTCTCAAACATACGAACGTGATGAATCTGATTCGAAAAGATTCTCCGCTTCCAACGAAGGAAGTAAGAGAACGTCACTCCGTAGATACGATCAGCGTAGACGGAGCCAACGGAATTTGGTTGGATAAAAAGAATGCGTCTAACGGAGTTTTGATTTATCTCCACGGAGGAGCTTATATCAAAGGACCCTTTGCCGCGCAGTGGAAATACGTTTCCAACATAATACAAAAAACTTCGATGGCCGCCTTCGTAGTCGATTACGGGATGCCACCCAAGTTTCCATTTCCAAAAGGATTGGACGGAACGGTTCGTCTCATCGAAATTCTTCAGAATCAAAATTTGCTTTCCGGTCGTTGGTTTTTGTTAGGCGATAGCGCCGGCGGAGGTTTGGCGGTCGCTGTCGCTTATCAATTGAGGGATTTGCACAAAACTCTTCCAAACGGATTGATCCTCATGTCCCCTTGGTTGGATCTGAGTATGGAGAATCCGGATTCTCTTTTGACCGCGAAAGACGATCCGATGCTGACAAAAGAATTTTTAACCCAATCCGCGAAAGAATACGCGCCTAACAAGGACCTCAAACAACCTCTTCTTTCTCCAATTTACGGAAACACGAAAGGCCTTCCTCCGATTCTGCTTCAAATCGGAACCGCTGAAATATTTTTAGCGGACAATCGCAAGTTTTATGAAAGCTGCAAACAAAACGGAGTTCAAATTCAGTATGAAGAATATCCGGAAGCATTTCACGTTTTTATGATGCTCAATGTTTTGAAGGAAGCGAGAAAAGCGATTCGATCCCAAATCGACTTTCTTCAAAAATGAAAGAATGATTTTCGACGGAAATCCCGACACGATTTCGAGAGAATTCGATTTTTTGAATTCAAATTTTATAATGTTCTAATAGGAAAGATCCATGGCAAAAAATTATGTTCGGTTTAGCAAAAAGAATCAAGTCCAGTGGGGACTCGTTGCAAACGATAAAATTCAATCTTTGGAATGCGGGGACCTTTCCACGGCGGAACTTTTAGAATTCGTTCGAAAGAAGAAAAAAGTTTCCGCTAAAAAATGGATCGGCGTCTCGGAAGTTTCGATCCTTTCTCCGATCACGGCGCCGTGCCAGATCATCTGTCAAGGAGCGAACTACCGACAACACTTGATCGAATCGGGTCTCGATCCCGATGATAAGAATTACAATCTTTTCTTTACGAAGTCGGACGCTTCTCTTTTTTCCCCCATCGGAGAAGTCGCTCGTCCATCTCACGTTAAACTTTTAGATTACGAGATCGAACTTGGGCTCGTCTTCGGAAAAGGATTTGATTCTCCATTGAATCCAAATTCTAAAAATTTAGAAGAATACGTGGCAGCTTTTTTTATGGCCAACGACGTATCGGCGAGGGACGTTCAACTTCCGCAGTTGCAGTGGTATAAGGGAAAATCTTATAGAACGTTTTGTCCCGTAGGCCCTTATCTTGCGGTCTTAGAAAAAGGGGACTTTGCGTTTTACGAATCCTTAGAATTGAATCTGACCGTAAACGGAGAAGTCCGACAAAAAGACAGAGCTTCCAATCTCGTTTTTAAACCCTTGGAAACCATCGTAGAACTATCAAGATTTTGTAATATTGCTCCCGGAGACGTTCTTCTGACCGGAACTCCGTCGGGTTGCGCGCTGCGTGCTCCCGGGAAACTCATACAAGCTCTCGGAGGATTTCTTTCGGAAAAGAAAAAGTGGGAACTCTTCGTCAAAGCTCAGAGCAAACGCAGACAATATCTCAAAGATCAAGACGTCGTTCGTTCCACGATCCGAACGCCGGACGGAAAGATCGATTTGGGAGAACAGATTTTAAGAATTACGGATGAGAATTAGCGGAAATTAAAATTTGATAATCGTTCTTATGAGAATGGAACGATTATCAATTGTGGTTTTAAGGTAATGATCCGTTTGAACAATCGCTTGAAACGAACTTACAGTCCGGTTTCAAGCAAAATTTCAATGCGATCGTTTGTCGGAGCAAGTTGTTTTCCGAGGATCTTTTGAAAACGCGGGAGTTCCCACAGACTTTTGGATTCTCAACTCAGTCCTCAGTGCGCCAGACAAGAAAGTAAGAGTTCCCACATTTCTCAGTTCAAACAAAAGAATCGCCGTATTTCACATCCGTAATAAGTGACACAAACAAGAGCTCAGTGCTCCATTTCCTACGGGGCGCCACCGGGTCCGTCAAGATCGAGCGGAACTCCGTGGGCCGAAAGTAGCGCGCGGTCCGCTGGGCACTTCCGCATAATCTAAGTTCGCCGACCGATCCACGCGGACGCGGCTAAAAACGTTTCGAGAGAATTCGGCGATCCGACCTATTAGGATGGCTCGGTCGGATTGTTAAGCGAAGTAGCTCAGGGAGCGCTGTAGATCTCCGCGCCTTTTTCCAAAAACTCTTTGGACTTTTCGACCATTCCCACCTGAAGGGCTTCGTTCTCGTCGACGCCTTTTTCTTCCGCAAACTTTCTGAGTTCCTGAGTGAGATTCATGGAACAGAAATGAGGACCACACATGGAACAAAAGTGAGCCGTCTTCATACGATCCTGCGGAAGCGTTTCATCATGAAACGATTGAGCGGTTTCGGGATCTAGAGAAAGAGCGAACTGATCTTCCCAACGAAATTCAAAACGTGCCTTGCTCAGAAGGTTGTCTCTTTCGATGGCGCCCGGATGTCCCTTCGCTAAGTCCGCTGCGTGAGCCGCGATCTTATAAGCGATCACTCCCTGCTTTACGTCTTCTTTGTCAGGTAGACCGAGGTGTTCCTTGGGAGTCACATAACAGAGCATAGCCGTTCCAAACCAACCGATCATCGCGGCTCCGATCGCAGAAGTGATATGATCGTAACCGGGAGCGATATCTGTGACAAGAGGGCCTAACGTGTAAAACGGGGCTTCTTGACAGAGTTTCATCTGAAGATCCACATTCTCCTTGATGAGATGCATCGGAACGTGACCCGGACCTTCGATCATCACTTGGATGTCTTCCTTCCAAGCGCGTTTTGTCAATTCACCGAGGGTTTCCAATTCTCCAAACTGAGCCTTATCGTTTGCGTCCGCGATGGAACCGGGACGAAGTCCGTCTCCGAGTGAAAAAGAAACTCCGTATTTTTTCATCACTCCTAGGATATCGTCAAAATGAGTGTAGAGAAAATTCTCCTTATGATGTGCGAGACACCATTTCGCGAGAATCGACCCTCCTCTCGAAACGATTCCTGTCACGCGGTTCGCGGTCCAAGGAATATAACGCAAAAGAACTCCCGCGTGAATCGTAAAGTAGTCCACTCCCTGTTCCGCCTGTTCTTCGAGGGTTTCTAAGAAAACTTGAATATTCAAATTCTCTGCTTTACCCTTAACTTTTTCAAGGGCTTGGTAGATCGGAACCGTTCCGATCGGAACCGGAGAATTTCGGATGATCCATTCTCTCGTTTCGTGAATGTTCTTTCCCGTCGAAAGATCCATCACCGTGTCCGCGCCCCATTTCACAGACCAATGGAGTTTTTCCACTTCTTCTTCGATGGAAGAACCGAGGGCCGAGTTTCCGATGTTCGCGTTGATTTTGACCAAAAAATTCTTACCGATGATCATCGGCTCGAGTTCCGGATGATTTCGATTGGAAGGAAGAATGGCGCGACCGGAAGCGATCTCGGAGCGAACAAATTCTTCGGACATTTTTTCTCGAATGGCCACATAACGCATCTCTTCGGTGATGATTCCATTCTTCGCATAATACATCTGAGAATGATTTTTGTCCCCCCGGTCCAAACGTTTTTGAACCCATTCCTTTCGAAGTTTGGGAATTCCATTCTTATAATCCGAAGGAAGTTTTCCGGAAAGAGCGCCTTCCGTGTGATAACATTGATACTGCGTCCCGTCGGTAAGCTGAATCGATTTCAGAGGGACTTGAAATTCTTGAGTGGGTTCCATACATTCTCCTGACCGTCGGTTTGGAGAGGAACTAAAAAGGAGGCGTCAAAAAACAAGAAACTATCAAAAGAATCCAACTTTGGTTTCGCAAAACACGCGTTAGGGCACGTTCTTACGAGAGAAGAATCTTTTGTATGATCCGTTTTCCTACGCAGGCTTTATCCTGATCAGGTTCCGGGGACTCTCTCAGAGGCAAACATTTTGCCCCACCCCCAACGGTTTCAAGAATAGGATCGCCAAGGAGAATCCGATGACAAGAATAAAAAAGAAAGTTCCATCGAAGGTTCCGAAGATTTTTTTAGAAAGAAACAAGAGTTTCTATTCAAATTCTTTGAATGCGCGATGTAAGTCCCGCTCCCATCTCTTATTTTAGAAAGAATCTCTCGAGTTCCAAGATTTTGTACAAATCGAAAATAGATCTTCCTTGAGAAACATTTGTTCATTGGAATGTTCGTTCTAGTCGGAAGTATTTCATTTTTTTATATCGTGATTTTCTAAAATTTTCCGTCGAATGCCCTCGATTCTTCCAAGATCGAAACGACAAGATGCTTTTATTTGTGTAATCTTACCTCGCAAAAGATCGATCATAACATTTGTTATAAAATAATGAAAAGTTTTTTTCTCGTTTCGAGAATTTTGGGAACTTTTCAATCTTTTGTCGAAATCCTGTTTGACACTAATCTGCGAACTTCTAAAGTTTCACCCTGTATCCGGGGATTCAGGAAATATATATAACCTCCGGAAACACATCAAATCAAATTGAATCGTGAGTAAGGAGTTATCAATGGTTCGTAACATGAGTAAAGTGTTGCTTGTCCTCGCCCTATTTTCTTCGGCAGCAGGCCTAAGTGCAAAATCATACGGTATTGTAGGATTTGGATTACAGTTAGACCTGGGGCAATTAGGTGGAACAATTACTAAGGATGGTCTGGATGCTGCGACTTATTACGGTCCTGTAAGATCCTCCAATACCTGTACTGTTGGAACTGACGCAGGTTGCGTTCAAGATCCTTCAAAGGCGGCAGGAACCGGTAATTATATTGGTGTTGCACCAAGACGTGCGATCCCTGCTGAAAACAGATTGATCACACTGGAAAGAACTTCCGGCGGTCTTATCAACGCGGCAACTACGAAAGGAGCCATGGTCGGTGGTAACTTGATGGTTGGATACGAGTCTGACTTTGCAAAGTATTTCTTCTGGAGAGTAGCAGCAGAATACACTCAAAAGATTTCTGGTGGTATTACCAAAGCGGATATCGCTGGTTATAGCATTGTCGACATCACTTGGGGATTTAGCTCGATCGTAATTCCTGCAACCGTTGGTATCAAAATCAATGTTACTGAAGACGCAGCAGTGTATATGGGAGCAGGTTTGAACTACTTCAACGGCGGATGGTCTTTGAACGGAACCAACAATATCAAAGGTGGTTACGACCTTCTTACAGCAGCCGGTCTTACTTCAATCGCGAACTTATTAAGCGATGGAACGGATCCAGTAACAACTCGTGAGCATACACGCTTTAGAGCTTCCGGTATCGCACCGAACTTTTTGATCGGAACTCAAGCAAGAGTATCTGACAAAGGTCACGTATTTATCGAACTCGAAACGATTATGTCTGCGGCTTACTCTGTAGGTAAAACTCAGTCTGTGGGTGGAGCTTCTAACCTTTCTCCATATCCTGCTTATCCAATCGTCGTGGGTGGTCAGGTTTACAGATTCGGTTACAAACACGAACTCTAAGATCGAATCAAAAGATCTTTTTGAAAAAGGCTCTCCTCGTGAGGGCCTTTTTTTATACCTTTCGATTTAAAAAACTCTTGAAGAACCTTGACAGGAGTTCCTCTCAAATTAGCGTCCTAATTTTTACAAGCTTAACAGTTTTCACATTTGTAAATGATTCTACGCAGGCTCTTCATTCTTCCCGTCTCTTTCTTTCTAAAAGCGGCATTCCTTTTTGCTTTTATTTTTTTTCACTCAAACTTAAACGCTAAATCTTACTTCGTAACCGGCCTGGGTCTTCAATTCGATCTCGGAAATATGGGCGAGATCATCACAAAAGACGGAATCAATTCAGGTCAATATTTCCCGGTACAATCTTCAAACCCTTGCGATCCGAGTGCGGCCGGATGTAATCGAAACGGTATGACCGGAGGTGTCGCGCTTCGAAGACTCGTCGTTCCGGAGAATCGATTGATCACGATCGATAGAACCACGGGAGGAGTTTTTCAAGCGGATAGCGCGCAAGGTGCGATGGTCGGCGGAAATCTTATGGCGGGTTTTGAGAAAGATTTCGGAAAATATTTTTTCTGGAGAATCTCAGGAAATTATACTCAAAAGATCGCCGGTGGAATTACAAAAGCAAGTTTCCTGGGTTATCGTTTTATTGACGCGAACTGGAATTTTCAATCTATCATAATTCCCGCGACAATCGGAATCAAAATTCAAGTCTCGGAAGACACGGCGATCTACATGGGAGCCGGCCTCAACTACTACACCGGAGGTTGGGGACTGAGAGGAAGAAATGATTCGAAGAGCGTTTCCGACACCTTAGATATTCTTTCCGTAAGCGTTCCTCAATTGTCTTTAGTGCGGGACCTTTTAAAAGACGGGCCCGATCCGACTGCGGTTCGAGAGAACATTCAATTTCGAATCTCCGGATTCTCACCTCACTGGTTGTTCGGAACTCAGGCAAGAATCACCGACAAAGGCCATATTTTTTTAGAAGTCGAAACCGTCTTTGCATCCAAGTATGATTCTACGGCGAGCAAGTCTTTGGGAACGATTTTGAACCTTTCTCCAACTCCGGCTTTTCCGATTCAATTGGGTGGACAGGTTTTTCGAGCGGGTTACAAACACGAACTCTAAAACGTTCTCTGATTCTTAGGGAAAGAATTGGGTTCGAGCTCATCGACGATGTCCCTGGAAGATCTTCTTCAGCTTTGTAACAATCGGTTACTTCAACGAACACACGAAGAAAGTAACAAAGACTTTAAAAGTGTAACCCATGTCTCTGGTCTAAAGTGTTACCTATGTCCCAGGATGTACTTCGGGAGAAATTCTCATTCTGTTCGGACTCACCAATGAATGTAGAAAGTCCCTTGGCAGATCTTCCTTGGATCGCAAGTCCAAACTGTCGGAACAACGACAATCCTCTGTGAAAACTGCGGGCCCCACCCTGATCTTGGGTGGAGGGGTGGGTGGTGGAAAAATTCCGGAAACTTTCCTCTATCAGAAAATTTTACTTTTTGCAAGCAAAAAGTCCCGTGTAGGAACTCCTACAAACAAATATCGGGAACGATTCTCATTTCAATTCCTCTCAACTCGTCGGTGAGGAAACCATCATAACACGAAAGGTCCGTCATTCTTCCGACAAACGAACTCTTTCGTATTCCGTAATTTTTCTTAAACGCGGACTTAAAGTCCGCCGCAAAGTAAAATCAAGGAGCCATCTCGTAGGCGTCTTTGTAAGAATAAACTTTCGCACAAACTCTTAAAAACAGTTCTTCGTCTTCCACGGGTTTGTGAATCATTTCAAGACATTTCGCCATCTGTTCCACCGTGCTGCTTCTCTTGGAATAAAGCTGAAGAGCGTATTTCGAAAAATCTCGGATCAGAAAATCAAAAATCTGACTCAACAGGTCGTCCTCAACTTTTTCGATCTTCGCGTTTTCGATCAGAAGTTGTCCATAAGCGACTAACGTAAACAATTCTCCTACGATCAACATAAAGTCGAGATCCTTGGATTGTTTTCCATCGGGAGGAGTTTTTTCTAAGAATTCTTTAAGAGTCGCAATTTGTTTTCTAAAAATTTTCACGTTCGGAAGATCTACACTGGAATACACTACATTGTAATCGTGAAAGGAAATCTTCTCAAAACCCTTCGTAGTCGCGCCTTGGTTAAAAAGAAAATCGTCGTTTTTGAAATCGTTCACCTTCGGGATTACAGGAAGAGACGAATTCGGTTCAAAGAAATAGTTGTTCATAAACTTGATGATCAGAGCCATGTTGACGTGCGCGGTGCCTTCCAATTTTGGAAGCCCTCGAATGTCTTTCGCGGCCATTTCAAAATACATATTCTTCTCAAAACCTTTGGCGGCAATCACGTCCCAAAGAAGATTGATGACCTCTTCTCCCTGCATCGTGACTTTCATCTTCACCATAGGATTGAAGAGAAGATAACGTCTATCGGAACCGGAAGCCGATCTCATATAATCCTTTGCCCTGGAAGCAAAAAGTTTCATGGAGAACAATCTGCAATACGCGTCGACAAACATCTGTTTGATCTGAGGAAAGTCGGTCACATAACGATTGAATAATTTTCTCTTAGACGCGTGATTGATCGCTTCGTAAAAAGAATGAGTACAAATTCCGATCGAAGCCCAACCCAGATTGTATTTACAAATCGCGATCGTGCTGAGAGAAGCATCCCAAGCGTCTCTGTCTTTAGAAAGAATCTCGTTCTCCGAGATTGGATAGTCGTGAAGAGCGTATTCTCCCACGTAACTCTGAGAGTTAACGACGTTCTGGATGAGTTCGTAATTCTTATGTTGAGAATTGACCGCGAAAAAAACGTAATTACCGGTCTCTTTCATTCTTCCGAATGTGGAAACGATCGCGGCCTTATTCGAGTTACCGATGTAGTATTTGTCCCCGTTCGCGACGTAGGATCCGTCTCCGTTTTTCTCGAGAACCATATCGCTCGAAATCAAATCCGCTCCGTGTTCCTTTTCGGAAAGGCCGAACGCAAAGATCTCCCCTTCTTGTAAAAGTTTCGCGGTCTTGTGTTTGATTTCTTCGTTCTTACTGATCCAAATCGGACCAAGCCCCAACATCGTAACCTGCCAAGTATACCAATAACAGAGTCCGTAAAAACCGGTGATCTCGTTGAAGTCACAGATCCGAGTTGTATCCCAACGTGAATCGGATTCTCCATAACCGGCTGGAGTCATAAAAGTCGCAAAAGCCTTTACTTCTTTTTGAAATTCGAGAAAATCTCCGTACCAAGTTTGGTGACGATCGTCTTCCTTTAACTTGTTCTTTCCTTTTTTCTCAAAGAACTCGATGGTTCGTTTCATAATATTTCTAGATTTTTCATCCAGATGCGCGAATTCGGTTTTTTTAGGGTTCAGCAGTTCCATATCTAATCTCTTTTAAAGTTTTCTTCGGAGGAATTCAATACATTCGGAGATTTTCTGTCGCATTGAAAATTCTCCAAAAAAAGGGACAAACAAAAACAGTGTTCGATAACTCCGACCTTTGATGGAAGGGCCCTGTTTGTCTTCTCTTCGGTTTTAGAATCTTCAAAAAGATCGATTCCACAAACCCGATGTTTGAAAAACCAATCGTATAAAAAAGAAATCTGCTCACAAGTTTAATTTCCTGGAAGATTCGAGCGCTTCCGCTCATTTATCCGCCCTTCTTATGCCGAATTCCGTTTGTTAAAAAAGAAAGAATTCGAATTGAAATTCGTTTTAAAAAATGAGAAGGAAAAGAATTTTAGAATTCCATTCTTAAAAATAAAAATACATTCCAATAGTAGAATATTCTAAAATAAAAAGGAATAGACGGACGTAAAAAAATCTAAAATTTAGAGCAAGGGAACAAACTTGACCCCTCCCTTGATTTCCAAAGACCAATCGTTTACCGTTTTTCTCGCGATCATAAGGACCTGTTCTTCCTTTCCCGTCGGGAATACGAAAATTCCCCCCGGAACCAGAGAACGAAAATACGGACTTTCACGGTTTGGAAGTTCCGAAAGAGAAGCGCAGGAAATCATCTTTTCAAAAAAGAGATCGGGTTTTAAAATTTCCGGCCCGCTTCCCTGAACAAAACGATGTTTCTTCGTACATCCGAGATTCCAACGTTCCAAATTCCGCAGCGCCGTTTTGTGAAGAGGTTCGAAAAATTCTACGGAGTAAATCGTTGCGCCGAGAAAATCGAGAACCGCGCTTTGATATCCGGAACCGGTTCCGATTTCAAAAACACGATCTCCTTTTTGAATTTCGAGAAGCTCAGACATCCAAGCCACCATAAAAGGTTGTGAGATCGTTTGGTTGGATCCTATGGGGAGCGGTTTGTCTTCGTAGGCTTGAGAAGAATACAAGGAAGGAACAAAACATTCTCTGGGTATCGAGAGCATCGCCGAGATAACGTTTCGATCTCGGATTCCTCGCGAGACAATTTGCGAGTTCACCATTCTTTCCCGTTCGACGCTTCGAAGGAGCGGATCGCAGATTTTGGATGCGGAGGACATTTTATATTTCTCCGGAATACTCCGAAGAGAGGAAGCTGTTTCCGATCTTTTTCGTTGACAGTGAAGCCTGTTTTTCTATGCTGTCCATGAGTTCGGCCTTGTAGCTCAGTCGGTAGAGCAGAGGACTGAAAATCCTTGTGTCGGGAGTTCGATTCTCTCCGAGGCCAGAACTCACTTCTACTTTATTTCGCTGCCTTCCTTTCTTCTCCCAATTTCCAGAGTTCCGAAAATACGAGTTCGTCTATCACCTTACAAAGCTCGGGTTTGTATAATTTTTTGACAGGCGGTTTTGGGTAGATATGAATTTCGTCAGTGTTCGGAATGTAAGTCATCATCTTAAGAATCTGATCTTCTCCTTCCACTTCATACATTGTATAAGACATTCCTTTTGCGGGAATGATCTGCTCGGTTTCTAAATATTTCATTCTACTCTGGTCCTTTTGTTCCAAGGGCTCGATCTGAGCGTGAGGATTGTTTTCAATGGATCTTTCTTCTAGGCTAATCAGATTCAACGTATTTGTAAAGTAAAAGAAGAATCGAAAGCGTCACTTTGGGATCTTTTACCGAGAATCTCTTATTCGATTCAAATTTTAAACGGATTCAGGAGAATCTTCTTTCTCGTTTTGAGAGAAAGATAAGAATCGTTAGGAAAGAATCTTTTGACTCCGATTCAACCGAAAGATCCTTTGAAAAGTAGGAACTCCTTCTTTCAAAATACGATGAATTTAGAATTCTCTCTCATTCTCATCCGAGGCCTTCCCGGCGCAGGGAAAAGCGCCTTGGCGAAACTCTTATCCGAAAACGGAAAGTATCCCATTTTCTCCGTGGACGATTACTTTACAAATCCGGAAACAAGGGAATATCGATTTCAATACGCTGAAAATCATCTCGCATACAAAGCTTGCGAAGAAAGAACGAGGAAGGCGATGGAAGAACGATCTCCAAAGATCTTTTTGGACAATACGTTTACTCTTTCCTGGGAGATGGAACCGTACTTCCGACTGGCTTCCGAGTTCGACTATACGGTTTTTGTTTTGACGGTGGAGAACTATCACAAGGGCCAAAACGTCCATTCCATTGAGGACGAACAACTTCTCAAGATGGCTTCCAAATACAAGGTCCGTTTGTTGTCTTCCGACTTGATGGAATGAACGATTTCTTTTTTAAGGATCTTAGAACGATTTTCAAGTTTCTCCGACTGAAGAAGAACCTCGTTTTGTTCCGACAAAATGGACTTATCGAAAAATACTTGCAACCGGACTTCAAGTCCGTTCGAGATAGAATTTCGAAAAGAATTCCTCAGATTTCACAAACCGATTCGGAAGTCGGAATTCCACTTACAGACAAAAGAATCAAACCGCAAACTCAGGGAAAAATTTCCTCCAAAGAAAAGCGGATTTATGTTCCATTCTTCATCTTAAGAATCCCTAAAGAAATAATTAATTTCTAAATGCTTAAAAAAGCTTTCTAAGGAGAATTCAAAGATTCTAATTTTTTTTTTGAGTCCTTACGCTCTCTCAAATGTATCGTACATTCCCTAAAGCGGATTGAGCAACGATCACAAATTCCAACCTAAGAATTCATTGAGGACCAAAGTAATTCTTCCTTCGTTCTATATTTTTGTTCATCGATAAAATGATAATTTTCACAGTAGCAAAATATCAGATCTATAATTCAGAAATCCCTTCTGGAAATTTTATATTTACTAATCCTTCCCTACATTCTATTCTATGCTGCCTATATTTCGGATGAGAGTAAGAGTCACATGTTGGAATCAATGAACGGAATCAAATCGAAAAATAGAGAATTGGATGTGCTCCATTCTCCGGACCAGAGAAAGCATATCATCGAAAAGCATTTACTGAACCAGACCTTAATTATAAAAGGCGACGAAGAAGGTTCGACCATAACGATTAAGAAATTTATCCCCGAGGGAGAACGTCTGCTCGTCGAGTTGAACGGGGACATTGATCTCGCTTCGAAAAACGAAATGGTTCTCTACAGAATTCTCGCGAAGTATGTGCAGCTGGAATGCGCGTTTCAACAAAGCGTCGGCGAAAAAATGGCGGAACTTTCTGTGAACCAGATTTCCATCGCAAAATCGAATCGAGCTTTTCCAAGATATCCAGTCTCCGAAGACGCAGCGCATATCACCAATATCAATTCTTCTAAGACCGTGATCGACGCATCCCTCTTCAACATTCCGACCTTGGTCAAGGTGAGCTTTGAAGACTATAGAGCTAAATTAAAAACTTATGATTTTGGTATTGTAGAGATCGACGTTTTCAAATCGGATCTGGACGAGAAATTCGACGTGGTCAAGAGAACCAAAAAATACATTCATATCGAAAACACCTCGGATGAATCCTCTTACACTTCCAAAAATGAAAATCAAATCGACGTGGAAGATCAGATTCATCAAGAAATCTCTACTATGATTCGGAAATACAAGGACGAGAAAATTCTTTCCGAAATCATCTATCCGATCATTTACATCAATCATTCGAGACAATCGATTCCTCTCGGTTATATCTGGATTCGTAACAAGGAAAAAACTCTTTCCAAGGAGACGATCGATAAGTTATCGGAACTCGCAAAGGAAATGGTCGGCAGAATCAAAGAATCGAATACAGTAATGACCTCGGAGAAATTTCCGATTCTCGATATCTCCAACAACGGAGTTTGTGTCAAAATTACAAACGCACATTTGATTCAAACGCTTCCGAAACACACTGGATTTGTATTTGATATCTACATCCGTATGCAGGGATACTTTAAGGTTTTCGGCGCCGTACGTTGGGTTTCTTACGATTCCACCGGCAATCTGATTCTTGGTTTGGAATTGGTCGCGAAGTCTGCGCTTCCGGGAGAAAGGGAAAAGTTTCACAAAAACGTGGAGCTATTGGGTCAGGGGAAATTCTCGGGAATGAAAGCCGGTAGCGCCGTCTGATTCTTCTTTTATCAAAAGTTTTGAGATTAAATTCCCAAACACGATCCATTATATTCTAATTTTTGAATATTATTTAAAACAAATACATTAGTATTTATTGAAATAGGCGGATTGAAGAATCGGATCGCAGATTCTTCCGTTTGCCCGCGGATCGATTTCTAAAAACGTTCCCGCGTTGTATGGCATTCCGTAGATTTTTCCGTTGGGCGCCAACACGCCACCGGACCAAGCCCCACCTCCCGGCGCCGTTCCAAAATAAGTCACGGTCAAAGTCTGCGGATCGATTTCAACAAACTCAGTCGCGTCAAAGGGAATTCCGTAAATCTTTCCATTCGGAGCAAGCACTCCACCGGAATAAGCTTGTGAGACTCCCGGTGCGGCTCCAAAGGGTGTGAGCGTTTTTGCCACCGGATCAATTTCCACAAACATCGAGAACGCATCGGGAATTACATAAATCTTTCCATTCGGAGCGAGCACACCACCGGACCACTTACCAAAAAATCCGAAGAAGAAGGATCCGAAATTAGTGTTCGTCTTTGCTATCGGATCCACTTCCACGAATTGGTTGGCTTGACTTGGAATAGCGTAGATATTTCCGTTCGGTCCCAACACTCCTCCCGCATAAAAAGGATTCGCGGTTAGCGCCGTTCCGAATGTCGAATGGGTCCTTGTTACCGGATCCACTTCCGTAAAAAAAAGACTCGAGGCCGGTATTGGATAAAACTTCCCGTTCGGAGCAAAGACTCCTCCCATAAAATCATTGAATCCGGTAGTAGTTCCGTAAGCGACCGCTCCAAAACTCACCGGATCAAAAGACGCGTAAGCGGTCGTGCCGGAAGGAATCAGTTCGATGGACCCAGACGGTGAAAGAACTCCGCCGTTCCACTTACTAAATCCAAGAAAGCCGATCCCAAGTGTGTTGGTGATTAACCTTGTTACCGGGTCCAATTCCACCAACTTCATACCTTGATTTGTAACGGCGATGATCCTTCCTGCGGGAGTGAGAACCGCTCCTACATAAGCGGATGCATCCGTTTCTACTCCGAATGTATTCGCAACGGGAGCTCCCAAACTTCCCTTCGAAGCTTGGAGTTGCAATTCGTTCTGAACTCGAATCCAGTTACTCGGTTGAATTACTTCGAGAGTCGTTTCCGAACAAATGGATTTTGCAGGACTCACCGGATCAGGTTCTGTCACAGTCGACTGATTCTTTGTGCATCCGGGGTCCGCCCCCGAATTACAACGAAAAATCAATAAGTTGATAAAAGAAGAAGAGGATGGATCCGGCGGCGCTTTTATAAAACAGCCGCTCAAAAAGAAAAATCCGAAGCAGAGTAAGGATACAACGTTCAGATAATTACTTTTAAAATCCATTCGTAGAATCGTTCAGTTGAGTGTAAAAGAATGTTTGTTGAATAGCTGAGCTTCCCTGAATTTTTTTGGGGACATTCCCGTTTCTCTCAAAAATGCTCTGTGAAATACGGAATTCGAATTAAATCCTACCGCGTTTCCGACCGAGATGACCGAACGACTCGGGTCATTGATTAGAATCGCCTTCGCCTCTTCCACTCGGAACTGATTGATATAGTTGTTAAAATTAATTCCTTTGTGATCGTTTAAGTAAGAAGAAAGTTGATGAACCGAAACTCCAAGTTCTTCTGCGACGCTCGGAAGTCGGATATCTTCGTCCAAATAGATTCTTTCTTCTTGAATGAGATAGTTTAACTGTTTTTCCAAGGCTTCAATGTCGATATCTCCTAGAAGAGATTTTTTTGAAGTATTCTTCTGAAGGTCCGAGACTGCCGGTTCCCCCAAAAAATCCTGAAAGTAGATGCTTACGTAATAGAAATAAATGATTTCCAACGTAGTAACCACTCCCGAAAGGAGAACGAGAACTTTTTTGTCCAAGATGATTCCGACGATTTCCAAAACGGCACAGAAGGAGACAGTTACGACCAAACCTCCCAAAACTTTCGACTTGAGGGTGGTGAAGTCAAAAACACGATTTGTAATCATCCGGTAGACGGCGACCCCAACGTAGACCATCACAAACAAATCCGTCAAATACAGAAACATCCCAAATTCGTATCGACTTTGTTGATCGTATAAACTTGCAATCGGTATGGATAAAACGACCGGTGGAACCAGGTTCCAATAATACATAGAAGGGAGTTTCGAATACTTCGAGAAAACCATGATCGAGATCAGATAGACGAGAATGCCCGCAGTGGAAAGCGCGATCAAATCGATCTGAAATAAGAACCGTTTCATCCAATTGTAAGAAACAGCGTTTATCGTCGTTTCGTCGAAATACTGAAAAATAGCCGTAAGAACGAGAAGCGCCGATAAAAAATAATCGATCTGATTCTTTGCCCTCAACAAACGGCCGAGGCCGATGATCAAAGCAAAGAACGCCCCGAATCTCGATATATCAATCAGTAACTCTTCTCGTAATAGCCATTCTATTGTGTTTACCATAGTCTCAACTTCCAAAATCGAATTTCTTCTTTTTTATAATTCCGGTCTTTTTTTCTAAAAGTACACTCGCTCATCAAAATCGCTTTCATTTCTACGAATGAATCTTTTTCATTTAAGAAACCGTTCAATTGACCAACAAAATAACACCGCTCATTTTTCACTTAAAAGATTGCCACCATCTTCTCCATGGATTGAACAACGCTTTTTTAAGAACAAACGTCTATCCAAGATCCATGGGAGTTTAATAACTTATTTCCAAAAAATTCAATCCCCCTTCTACGTCCCATCCTTCTTTTCAAATCCCTATAATTTTCTTTCATAACTTGGTTCGCATTTAAAAGCTGAGCATTCATACGAACTGCTGATTTATAGAACGAAAGTAAGTTCATTTCTTGCAAGGCTCGGTCAAATTGTCAGAGACTATCCGATTTTTTCCGAAACAACGAACGAGTTATTTAAAATTGGAAACAAATGTTCGATTTCGCATTGTAGTCTTATGTAGAGCCAATCCATCTGCTCATTCGAATCGTTCACAAAGGATGAAGGTCTTTCTAAAATCAAAGAAGGCAAGGACCACATCGTAATATATTGGCGAAACCGATTTTTCAGTTCGTTTCGATTTAATTTTGTGCAAAATTCGAATTCTTCTCCCAATAGTTTTTCTTCCGGTAATAGCTCCAACAGAATCAAACTGGATTCCGTCATTAGATGTTCGTTCAACTTTGCGTTTACGGTCGCAAGAATATCCAGAACCTCGCTGACTCGATTCGTGACAGAGTCCGTTCTTAAAATTCGAATCAATTCAATTACCAATCTCTTCAAGACTTCGTTTTGTTTTTTATATACCTGAGTTTGCATGTTAGCTTCTTTCACCTCGATCTTTCTATATCTAAACCAGATTCTTTTTAGTTAGGGCTTATCCCTTTTTTATTTTTTCTATCTTTATCGATTTTTCATTGAGTTGATCGGAATAATCCATCAAGGACTTTGAAATGGTAAGACTTCCGTTAGTTATCTGCGAGATCTTTGAGATCTGAGTTTCCATTCCGGAATTCGCACTCTTATGTTGTTTGATCGAATTGTAAATCTCGTCCGATTTTTTGTCGATCTGATCGCTGCTGTATTTGATTCTCGCCCGTTTCTGGGTTTGGAGCGCTACGAGATCTACGATCTCCTCGCTCGAAGATTTTAGATTACTTAAGTCTTTTATAATATTTTCATATAATTCCTTGGATCGATCCACGAGAGAATGTCCAAGGTTGGCTTCCTGGATACTCCTCTGGATCAGAGATTCGATCGTCTTCATACTCTTATCGGTCTCCTGCGCCAAGGCGCCGATCTCACGGGCGACTACGGAAAAGCCCCTTCCGTATGCGCCCGCTCTCGCCGATTCTATTGCGGCGTTGAGGGCGAGTAAGTTTACGCGTTCCGAGATTTGTTTGATAAGAGAGGTGATCAATTTCATCTCCTTTGAATTGTCTTCTATCTTGGAAACGCTATTTGCGAGCAAGACGATCGTATTCGATCCGCTTTCTATGTTATTTTTCATAGCGGAAACTCCCTTTAATGAAGTTTCAACCGCGGAGCCTACGTGATCGATCATCTCGTCGAGTTGTTTGATTTCTACGTTCAGAGAAGAAACCAAGATATAATAAGAATCCGAATTTCGATCTATATTATTGATCTCCCCTTTGATCGAATTCGCGAGCGAATAGATTTCTTGGATTCTTTCGTTCTCCTCGCTGATATTAGAATTAAGAACGTGAGAAGTCTCGTTGATGAGATGAGTAAGAGCCGAAACTTCGGAAAACTTACTTTTGATCGCGTTTGTTTCCGTGATCAGATTATTTCCGTATTTATGAATCGTTTCCGCCAAAGAAAGAAGAGCCGGACTATCCATGAGCTGCTCCTCCGTCTGCGCAGTGATCTGAATCTCTCCGGATTGAATTCTTCGATTGAGAATCGAAATCGTAGAACTCACCTTTTTAGAATCTTTATATAAGAATATATTGAGAAAGAATAGAAAACCCAAGGTGCCCATTCCGAAAATACAAAACATACCGATGCTAAAACCTGACTGTTCCAGATATTCGATTCTCATACTTTCGATATTTTGGCGGCTCATCTGCCTTCCTATCGATTCAGAATTCTTAGCGTCGAAGATCACTGGGTTTGTAGATTGAAAATTTAACAAACGCATCCAAGAGCCTTTTACAAAGGCGCTCCAAATAAAACCAAGCCAATTCCGAGATTCTACTTTCGCGTCCGAAACCGTTGGGTATTCGACCTCGCGGAGATTTTCGGATTCTTGAAACTTCTCTTCGCCCTCTCCCAACTCACTCGTATTATGGAACGAATCCAATTGTCTTAGCTGCTCTAAACGTTTGTGATAAGCTTCCTCAACGAGTTGATCTCTATTTTTAAACTGAAACAGAGTGGAACAAAATAAAATTGTATAAAACAACGTTGCGATACTGAGCATTCCGTTCGGTCTTTTGAGAACTCGAAAGGTCCTTCGAAAGATATTTATCTCAGATTTGTTTTTCATACTTGCACCAAACTCTGTACAAAGAAAGAGGTCGGTTTCGCAACTTGAGTTTTTGAAACCGATTTCAATTACTGCTGACTACCTTCGATCGCAGTTTTTGCGACGATCTGATAGATATCAGTCCATAAGCCTCTTAATTTTGGAGTAAACTCGGCTCCTAAACCTTGTTGCAGAGTAGCAAGGAGAGCCGCGCCGACGACATCGTAGTCTTTCGACTGAACGCCGTATTTTACGTGACGTTTTCCCATGTCCTGAATGACGGGAACTAAATTAGCAAGATCCCCCAAACCGGAAACCAGGGTTCTTAGCATCAACATGAGCTTTCTTCCTTGTTCGTTCATGTCACCCTTGAACAGCGACTTATAACTTGGTTCCAACTCAAAAAGTTTACTATAAAACAAAGCAGCAACCTCATCCTTGTTTGTATAAACTTTCTCAAAGCTTGCTCTTACTAATTCAATTTCCTCATTTCCCAATGCCATCGATCGCTCCCGATATTTTTTTCGGATTCTATCAAAGGAAAAAAGGTATCACAAGTTTATTTTGCATTTATTGAGGAGAGTCAACTTTCATCTTAATTCAATTCGTACTGTAAAACAGAGGTAGTATTGATTTATAATTAAATACCATATTCGTTTTATTTTTCACAATTGAGAATCAATTTGCTTTTGATTGTCTTCGTTTGCTAATTTAAAGCCGATCCTCACGCCGGATTTAGAAAGTTGCTCAATTAAAAATTTCTTATCATTTTTTATTGAATTAAAATATCGAGATTTGAACCTTAGTAAAGATGCGTTCGGAGAAACAGAATGGATGCCAAAACAGACTCAATCAGCTACAAGACCAATGATATGAAATTAACGATTGAACATATTTCTTCCGCAGGCACTCTTCCCGGGCCGGCCGTTATCTTTCAAATTCAGGGAGATATCAACATCTTTTCCGCCAAAAAGCTAAAGGACGCATTCAACGAATCCATCGAAAACGAAGTTTACATTCTTCTAATAGACTTATCCGGCGTAAGAGTCATGGATTCTTCGGGGATCGCGACCTTTATCGCTACCCATTCGCGACTCAACAAAATGCCGAACGCGGGAGTGATTCTTTATTCGTTAACGCCTGAAATCGAAAAGATGCTGGAGCTAACCCGATTAAAATCCTTACTTCGCACTGCATCCAACTTTTCCGAAGCAATTCGATTGTTTAGCCCCTGATCTAAATCCGTTTCCCTTCTTTCTAATTCTTTCCAAGCGTAGCCTTTCTATGTCCTCTGCATTTTTACAAATTCTATCCCAACATAGAATTTGAATCCTTGCTACACGGAGATCATGATTACTAATTTTTTATAAAACTAAATTATAAAACTTATAAGTCCGTTTTCTATTTATAAACCAAATTGTTAAACTACTCGAGTATAGGCTGGTAGCAAAGTGACTAACAATACACAAGTTTCCCCTCTCATTTTAAGAAGAGCGATTAAATTCTGCTCAGATAATTCGAAAGAAGGTATCGTACTCTATTCGAAAAATTGGGAGCTATTATATACGAATGCTACGTTCGATGAACTCCTACAGTCACCGAATTTTCAAAGTATTCAAGATTCTCTCTTATCGTATCTAAAGACGACAAAAGGAATTCAATATGAGAAGGAAATGGGTCTTTCCAGCATTCTTCTGGAATCCGGCCTAATCGATGTCGCTTATTTTAACGATATGACTTTGATGTTGAACTTCATCATCCATGATCTGGAAGAAGTCAATGCCATACGTTTTCTTACCGTGAGACAAAATCTTTCTTCGGATTCTAAAGAATCTTTTTATCAGGATCGTTTTACAGGACTTCCGAATAAGAACTATTTTCTTTCCATCTACAGCAATAATCGAATCTACAGTAATAAGCCGAATCAGCCCTACTTTCTTTTTCTGATCTCCCTTTCCAATCCGGATTCTATCCTAAATAAGGAAGATAACTTTTATTACGAATCGATCGCTCTGAAGATTGCGGAGCGTCTTAAGAAATACATTTCCAAAGGGGATCAGATCTTTCGTCTCGGTTCGGAGCGTTTTTTGATCGCGAGTTCGAACATAGAATCCGAGCTCGAAGCCGAATGGTTCGCGGAATGTATCATACTTTTGTTTTCATTCCCGTTTACTTACCGCGAAAGAGAGTTTCACCTCAATGCAAACGTCGGTTACGCGCAATTTGATCAATTGGTCAATTCCGATCTAAATTCTTTGCGAATTCTGGAAGAAGCGGTGCAACAATCCGCTCTCATCGGTCCGAATTCCTTTTATCACTATGATAGAAGTACGATCGAACAGAATGCGACGAGGGCAAAAATCGAAATCGATTTAAGAAAAGTATTAAACCGAAATGAATTGGAACTCGCTTATCAGCCGATTATGGATCTTCGTCAGGATTCGATTCTTTCTATGGAAGTTTTATTACGCTGGAATCATCCCGAAAAAGGAAAATTGATGCCGGCGAGTTTTATTTCCATCGCAGAGAGTTCTAGTTTTATCAAGACGATAGGAGAATGGCTGATCTGGGATACTTTGAAATCCTACAGCACTTCCATCTTAAAGGAAAATCAGATCTGCATTTCGCTTAACATTTCCGCAAAACAGCTCAACGACAAACAGATTTTCAACGTCCTAAAGGAAGCCACCGATTTTTACGGAATCTCACCCGATTCTATCATTTTGGAAATTATCGAAGATTCTTTTGACAGTAATCTTGTAAAAGTCAACAAGGTGATCGCCCTTCTTAAAGACTTTGGTTATCGATTTGCGATAGACGACTTCGGCAAGGGTTATTCTTCCCTTGGAAGACTACAGACGCTTCCAGTCGACTACATTAAACTGGATAAGGTATTTCTTTTTAATTACTTTAAATCTTCCAGTAAGACAATCATTTCCTCTTTGATCAATCTGATCCAAGCCATGGATAAGGCTATCATTGTGGAAGGCGTTGAAAATCCGAATCAGCACGAGCTTTTGAAGGAGCTCAACTGCAACTATGCGCAAGGTTATTACTATTCTTATCCTTTGGAAGCCTCCAAGGTAGAGGAATACATCAAGACAAAACTGACTCAAAAAATTAGCAGGAATTAAACATGGAATTGATCGGAAAACTCAAAAAACAACACCAGATCGTAAATGAATACGCCCATCAGATCGAATCCGAGATCGACAAAGCGAATCCGAACATAGGACATCTGGTCGAACTGCTTTCTATCTTTTCAGCCTCCTTGCTCTTTCACCTAAACGTGGAAGACATGGAACTCTATCTAAAGATGGAACACTACACTCATAATTCTCCGACACTCGTTTCTCTTTTTGAACAATACCAAAAGACGATGTTCGGTTTAAAAGATACGTTGCTGGATTATGCGAGTAAATACTCGGATCCTCTTACCATTGAAATGAATTTTACCAACTTCAAAGAGGAGACGACCGAGATCTTAGGCCATCTCAGGAAAAGAATCGATCGGGAAGAATCCGAATTCTATCCTTTGATCGAAGAAATTTTAAGAAAACTTTCAACCGAACAACAGGTCGCGAAATAAGACCGTAAAGAATCCTTTGATAAGAATGAAACCAAATACTAAATCACAATTCGGATCTAACGAAAAACATGGATTACCTTTAGATTCGTTTGTGAACTTCATTAACACATTTAACATAAATTCAAACACCAGCTCTTCTTATTCCATTAAACGTTCACTCAGTTTATTCATTTTATCATCCTCGGAACATAGGAGAGTGATTATCAAAACTATTTCGAGAATTTTATTTCGCGCTTCCGGCGCGAAGTTTTTTATACAATCGCTTACTTTTTATAATATCTTATGACTCGATATAAATACGTACTATCATATTTTACGGAAGGCCGATGGTATATTACGCATTTATAATTCTTCTAAATCGGATTTAATAAAATACTTGAATAATTAATCCGACAATGCGAATATCTGGTCCGTAAATTAGTTCACATTCTTTTCGGTTGGTTTTTAAATTCTTATTCGTAAAAGAATATGGAAAAGACGATGAGCTACTATTTTATTAAAATCGAATGTTGGAGGAGCGTCTGATAAATAAATACTACGGAAGACTCGATATCTATATAAAACAATCCGTAATTCAGACCAAGAAATATCTATGAGAACCTTTTTAAAATTCTTTCACACGAGCGCAATCGCCGCAATTCTCATCACATTCAATTGTCTTGGAGATAGGGATGTTTCTAATCTTTCCCTAAAGGCGATACTCAATATCCCCGGGTTCATCACCACAAACGGAGTGGATTTAACTCCGGAAACGATCGGAGGAACCGTTGTCGGTTTAACGGGAACCGGATTGATTTTGATGAATAACGGATCGGATACGGTCAATATCTCCGCGGACGGAACCTTTGTTTTTAATGAAAAGGTTGCGGGTTCCGCTTCTTACAACGTTACCGTAAAACAAAATCCGTTAACCCCTGCACAGATTTGTTCCGTCAGCAACGGCTCCGGTATCGTATTCTCTCAACCGATTACGAATATTCAAGTTATCTGTTCCGTTGTTGGATTTAACGTAAAAGGAACTGTCAGCGGTTTAAACGGAACCGGCCTGACTCTACAAAATAACGGCGCAGACTCGACTGGAATCTCCGCAAACGGCTCCTTTTCATTTGTAACCAAGGTTGTTAACGGTGGCACATACAACGTTACCGTTTCACAAAACCCAAGTTCTCTTAGCCAAACCTGCTCCGTCACAAACGGTTCCGGTTTGATCGCTGGCGCCGACATTACAAACGTAAACATTACTTGTTCCACAAATTCTTTTACTGTAGGCGGTACGATTTCGGGTCTTTCCGGTACGGGATTGACTCTAAAGAATAATGGAACGGATGACATCGCGATTACTACAAACGGGACTTACACTTTTTCCACCGGAATTTCCAGCGGAGGAACATACAACGTCACAGTTTCACAAAATCCAAGTTCGCCGACTCAAACTTGTTCCGTTACAAACGGTTCGGGTCTGATCTCTGGTTCTAATAAAACCAACGTGGACATTACATGCTCTACGAATTCTTATACTATCGGCGGATCCGCTTCCAACGTCATTGGAAGCGGACTGGTTCTCAAAAACAACGGAGCAGATCCGATATCGATTACGGCCGACGGAAGTTTTTCATTCGGAACCTCCGTCGCAAGCGGGTCGGCATACAGTGTTACGATTCAGCAGAATCCGACTTCTCCAACTCAGTTGTGCACGTTAAGCAATAGCTCGGGAACGATCGGCTCTTCTGCGATCAGCAATGTCGGAGTTGCTTGTAGCGCTCCTCTCTACAACGTAGGAGGAACGATTTCCGGATTGAGCGGAAATATCACTTTGAAAAACAACGGCGCCGACTCTACCGTGATTTCGGCTAACGGAGCTTTTACGATGACGACTCCGATTGCGGATACGACTGGTTACGCAGTTTCGATTTCGAGTCAACCGACAGGACAAACCTGTTATATCGCACAGGCTTCCGGAACGATCTCCGCTGCGGATGTGAACACGATTCTTATCAATTGTGTTAACGGAGTTACGTTAGGCACTTTGGTGAACGGAAATATCTTGGTAAGCAATATTCCTTTAGGACCTTACGTTGAAAATCCCGCCACTGGAAGCGTTGATTGGTTTATGGGAGATCCTGGTGGGGACCCCGATACGATGTTGGACGGATACGGCTTTGCCTCCGGCCCAACTCCTGTGGGAAGACTCTCCAATATGTATCATATCACGACGGACGGAATCAATATCTACGCCGCGGATTTCAATTTGGCAACTCCGACTTTAGGAACCGTTCGAAAAATCAATATCGCAACCCGAATTCTTTCGACGCTACCGATCACGATCGACAGACCGAAAGGAATCACGACGGATGGAATCTATCTGTATATTACGAGTCAGAGTCACTTCATCGTAAAATACAATCTGATCACCAACACGTATTCTACGATCGCTGGTCTTGCGGGAACTTCCGGACCTACGGATGATGTCGGAACTGCGGCGAGATTCAGCGCTCCCAAAGGAATTGCAACGGACGGAACCTATCTCTACGTAGCGGATACGGCGAACAATAAGATTCGGAAGATTAAGATTTCCGACAATACCGTGACGACGATCGCTGGAAGTGGGACGGCGGGATCCTTGGACGGACTTGGAACTGCGGCGAAATTCAATCAACCGACCCATTTGATTTACGACTCCAATTCTCTTTACGTTGCGGATACAAACTCCAACAATATTAAGAAAATTGATCTTTCCGTAAGTCCGGTTACGGTAACTACGATCGCAGGAGATCCTGCGGGAACAGCAGGAAACGTCTTAAATGCGACCGGAACTTCTGCGTTGCTCACAAAACCGTTTTCGATTGCCTTGGATAATAATAACCTCTACGTTTCGGACGGAACTACTTTGATCAAAAAGATTTCAAGGACTGCCCCTTACGCCGTCTCGAATCTTTTAGGCTGTTCTCCGATTCCTCCAACGACTGGAACCACCGTTTCCGGCGGACCCGATGGAGGAACGATCGGAACCTGCCAAGCCGGGGAAGGAAGTTTTTACAATCCAAGAGGAATGGTTACGAACGGAAGAAGTCTCTACGTAGTTGAAATGCATCCTTACATGCGTTTGATTCGAAAGATTGATTGATCCGGATGTCTTCGAGAAAAACCCGGGGCTCTTGCAAAGGAGTTCCGGGTTTTGTTCCTACTTCCCAAAAGTAAAAAGACTCAAAACCCTCTTCCCGACAAAGAATACCATTCTAAAAAATCGCTCGTAACCAAGCTCAAAGTCCGCCCCGACGAGGACACGGAAATTTCTTTTTTGCTTGTACTTTTTGAGCCAAGAACCCAACATCAACGCATGCAGAGTTCGAGTTCTGGAAAAAAGGCCTTCTTGGTCGGAATCACCGGAATGATCGGAGGCGGAAAGAGTACCGCGACAAAAATTTTGGCGGAGTTGGGTGCCTTTACAATCCAAGCCGATCAACTCGCCAAACGTTATACGGCGCCGGACTCTCCCATACTCGAAGAACTGGTCGAACTCTTAGGGTCGGAGATCCTGGATGGCGAAGGAAAACCTGATCGGAAAAAAATCGCCGAACTCGTCTTCCATGATCCTAAAAAACTGGAAGGACTCAATCGATTGATTCATCCGAGGGTTCGTAAAGACTTCTTGAAGATTCTGGAAACGGACGCCTTGGGCAAACTCGTGATCTGGGAAGTCCCTCTTCTTTTTGAAACGGATGCATATACACTCTGCGACGCGACGGTCGCCGTAGATTCGGATCCTGAAGAATCGATTTCGAGAACCGTATCGAGAGACGGGGTAACAAAAGAGGACGTTTTGGCAAGAATTGCGAACCAACTCCCCCTTTTGGAAAAGCTAAAAAGAGCCGATTATACAATTAGAAACAGAGGGAATTTAGAAACACTCAGAGAAGAATGTAAGAATCTCTATGCGACTCTGTTAGGAAGAATGTTATGAAAGAAAAAATATTTTATGTGATCAATCTGGACAATAAGAGAATTCTAATTCTCTCTTTATTTTTACTCGGACTTTTATTTTCGTTTTTTTTCTTAGGAGTTTCAGTCGGAAAAAAACGCGGAGGAAATTCGGGAGAAGAATCCTTAACGTTAAACGACATCAAAAACCAAGAAATACAGAGTGGAATTCCATTCTCAGAGCCGGGTCAAATTCCTACGGAAGGAAACAACGCGGTTGCATCTGCGGAGATTCCACCGGCGACAACAAATTCTCCTTCAAATTCTAAAAAACAAGATTCCGTAACGTTTAAAAACATTCCTCCCGCAACCGAGGTGGTTGAGTTTAAAAAATCGGGAACTACCCCGTCCGCATCCGTAGACAAAGAAAACAAATCCGCACCGGAAACGTTGTCTGTAAAAGAGCCGGAAAGTTCCAAAGAATCTAAAAAAATCAGAAAGAACGTAGAAAAAAAATCAAAAAGAATTTCTAAATCATCTTCAGAAGAAGAATCAAACGGTTTTACTCTTCAAGTCGCGGCGTTTAAAGACAAAGAAAAAGCTGACGAATTAAAAAAATCAATTTCAGGAAAGGATAAAAACGGAAAAGCAACCGTCAAAAGATCAAGAAACGGATATTATACGGTACGTTTTGGCTCCGCATCGTCTAAAAAAGAAGCAGAAGGCCTTTCGAAAATGCTGCCTGCAAAATTGAGATCGGGGGCCATCATAGTCAAGGATTGATTTTTATATTGACCTTCTCCATATAGCCTACGAAATCAGTTTCTAAGTTTCGAATGGATCCAAAGGTGTTAGAGCTAACGCGTAAAGCAGTTGTAAGCGCGACAATAGAAAGGCTTCGCACAACGTATTCTGATCTTCTTATCATAAAAGGATACGATGGGATTCCGAATTTTTTTGAGTACAATTTGTATTCTCCTACCAATAAGGAAGAAAGAGACAACGCCTTAGAAAGCCTTTACGAAAAGTTGAAAACGGTCGCGGGTAAATCCATGACCGACAACATTCATCAGATTATTCTCCTAAATCGCCTAACGGACTCTCTCGACTACGACACCGCTAAAGTGGTGATCGACAATAATTTAATGGAAGACGGTGTAATTTCCAGAGACAATCTTTACGCCGCAATGGGCGAAGCAGATCGTTTTGAAGAAAGAAAACAACAGATTCAGATGGTCGGCAATACCCTTCGTTTTTTCTTTTCTCTTTCCAAACTTCCTATGATCAAACTCGTGATGGCTCCGATCAAGGTTGCCGCGTCTATGGTCGGAGCGACTTCCTTAGTGGAAACTATGGAAGCGGGTTATGATTTATCCAGTAAGATCAAGGATCTCAATCCATTTATCGAAGCATTCGTGGATAGGGAAACCAAACTCATCGGAAAGCTGGAGATCGGAAGTCCGGTCAGCGAACTTCGCGCGTAATTGAAATAAATTTTTTCCAAAAAGTTCTCTCGGATCTTAAACCCGAATCCTTTCTCAAACTCGACAAATCTACTTTCTAAAATTTCTTTCAACAAAAGTTCGGCCGTGATCGTAACCCAAACGGACTTTAAGTCCGTTTTCAAGCTTTTTTCAGAAGAATCCTTCAAGTCGGAACAACTACAGCGCCTCTTCGGTTGTATAACCTTACCCGCAGGTTAGATATGAGGAAGCTGAAACTCAAATCGTCCCGTTATGTTAGAGTTCCTACATGGGATTTTTTTCTTGCAAAATTAGAATTTTGTGATATAGGAAAGTCTCCCGGATTCTTTCCGCCACCCACCCCGCCACCCAAGATCAGGGCGGGGCGCGCGACTTTTACAAAAAAATCGTCGTAGTTCCGACAAGTTCAAATACCTTGAGGGAACGTTATGCTTCCCTTGTGACGGAAAAAATCGAATGATAAAAATCTAATTTAGAAGAGAGATCTTTTTTTGAGTTCTTTTTGAAAAGCGTCCGTGTAGGAAGCTTTTCCTAAAAGATTGAGATGAGAAGCGTCAAAAAAGAATTCCGACTTTGTCTCAAAGGAACTCGGATTCAGACGAAGATAAATGGAATTGGAATCTTCAGCGATCCTCGAAAGTTCTTTTCGGACTGCGTCGTACTTTTGATCTTCTTCCTCCGAGAAAAGGTAATTCGGAGTTTCCAGAAGAATCACCTTTACTCCATTCTCCCGAGAGAATTTTAGAATTTCATAAAGTTCTTTTACAAGATCGGCTTCGATTTTAGGTGAAAGATTTTCGTATTGTTTTTTCCAAACCTGAATTCTTTCGTCGTTTTCCTTTTCGTTTGCACTCAACTTCCAAACAAAAATCGAAGAAAGATATTTATCATAGAGTTTTGAAAAAATAAAATGAGAAAAAGAATTCAGAGAATACGCCTGAGAAATCCGAAACATCCAGTATTCAAATTTAGATTCTTCGGGAACCTTTTGATCCAAGAAGTTTACGAATAAACCTTTGTGATAATATCCCTTCACGGATTTATAAGCGGAATCCGGATAACGTTCCTTGTGAAAGACAAACTTATCGGTTTCCAAAACGAGAAGAGAAGGTTTTTGCTTTTGATTCTTCTTTAAATATTCACGAACGATTTCTTTTCGAAGCGTCAAATTGGCTCCGGGAATATTCAAAAGTGTAACGTGCTTTCCGGATTCTTGAGTCAAAACCGCAGGATCCAAATCCCAGAGAATATGACTCGAACCGACGATCAAAACGTTCGAAGGTTTGAAATTCTTATACATCGAAAACATCTTATCGTATTGAGGGAAAAATAAAGAATACGATATTCTATCAAATACAAAGACGGAGACAAAGAGTGTAAGAAACAAGCCCGCATAACGCAGAATTTTAGAACTGGAAGTAGATGAAGCTGGATCCATAGAACACTCCTCCCGTAAAGATCAACGCGACGAACAAACCCGCAACCGCCCAGTCCCCGTATTTTTTCCAACCCTCTTTGTTTTTTTCCCAGAAAGGAAAGATCCCTTCTAAAATTAAAAAGAGAAAGATCGCAAAAACTCCGGCCTTTTTTTGAAACTCCACGATGAGGTCCAAAGATTCTCCGGAGGAAAAATCCAAAATTCTCGCGAGAATCTGATGCGCGACCCCGACCGAGCTCGCACGAAAATAGACCCAGCTAAAAAGAATACAGTGAAACGTAAAGATGACTCCGAAAATTCGGAACCAATTGTGTTTCGCTTTTTCATTCGTAAAAACTTTTCGGAAGAGAACTTCCAAGGCGAGATAGATTCCGTTCAAAAGCCCCCAGATTACGAAGGTCCAATTGGCTCCGTGCCAGATTCCCGAGAGCGCGAAAACGATTAAGAGATTGCTAATATGCCGGGAAGTAGATACTCGATTCCCGCCTAACGGAATATAAACGTAATCCCGAAACCAAGAAGAAAGAGAAATATGCCAGCGTCCCCAAAACTCGGAGACGCTTGAAGAAAAATAAGGACGATCAAAATTCTTCATCAAATCGATCCCCAGAATCTTTGCGGTTCCGATTGCGATATTGGAATATCCGGCGAAGTCGCAATAAATCTGAAATGCGAAGAAGTAAGTGGCGACCAAAAGATCGGCTCCGGATTTTTCCGAAGGTTGATTGTACATCGCGTCTACGAAAACCGAAAGGCGATCCGCGATAAAGAGCTTCATAAAGAAACCGTAAACTATGTATTTTAATCCGTTTTCTACGTTTTGAAAGATCAGTTTGTGTTCCTGATGAAACTGAGTCATCAGATGATGCGCCCTTTCGATCGGACCGGCGACCAACTGAGGGAAGAACATTACATAAACCCAATAGTATCCGAGATGTCTTTCGGCTTTGATTTTTCCTTGATAGACTTCCACGATATAACCCATGGACTGAAACGTATGAAAAGACAAACCGATCGGAAGGATGATCTCAAGAGGAGATACGGGCATCTCCGAGGAAAAAAGAAATTTATAAAGAACTCCCGTATTGTTTAGCAAAAAGTTGAAGTATTTGAAAAAGATAAGAATCCCTATGTTTGACGAAAGACTCAAAATCAAAAAAGTTCTTCTTTTGGGTCCGGATGCGTTTTCAATCCAGATCGCGAGATAATAATCCAAGACAATCGTAAACGCGAGGATAAGAATGTAGGCCGGTATGAAGGCCATGTAAAAATAACAACTCGCGAGCAGGAGGAGAATCCAACGAAAACGGAATGGAAGGAGAAAATAAGAAACCGCTACGATGGGATAGAATACGAGAAAGTGAATTGAATTAAAGAGCATCTTGTCTTGAGAAATCGTTTTGAGACGAGGGATAAAATTCTTTCCAAAGTTGGAGAAGACTTCAAGTCCTCTTTCGTCTTTTCAATAAAGTAGAATCAGAATTTAGAGAGAAGCCGTAAAAGTAAAGCGGATTCGAGGGAGTTCCTACTTTTCAAAATAAAATCAAACTCAAAGAAACGGAAAGGAATTCTAAAATGGAAAAGTCCCAAAGGGTTTGTTTTGAAAATTCGAGAAGGAATGATTCTTTCAAACAAAACCATTTGAGACTTATTTTTGCGACTTTGTTCAGAGGGCGCTCGCTCCTTCCAGAGAAAGAACGGCAACTCCTCGGAGCGTATCTTTCACGGGGCAAATCTTTTGAATGTGTTCGAGAAAACGATCTTGATTCTCACGAGGAGAATCGCTTTCCACTTCGATCGAATAACGAATCTCTTGAAAGCCCGTCCAAAAACATACTCCACCGGATTGGCTGCTTCGTCTTTTCCCCAATGACTTTCGGGCTCGTCCACGGTCCAACGAAAGCCTCGGTCGGGATTCTAAAAGAATCTTCACTCCTTCCCCAGACCACTTCGCATCACTGTAAAACAGTTCTTTTGCCATTTTCAATTTCTCCTTCTCCTTGGGTTAGTAAACAATTTGGGGAGAATCAAGAGCTATGTTTTATATAGCAGAATATTGTCTTATATATTGGATGCGATCTTTCTCAAGAAGCGGAATCTGTTCGAAAAAGAAGGAGTTCCTACTTTTTAAGAATTCAAAGAAGAATCTTGTTCTTCCCTAGGAAGGGCTCTCATTGTGAGAGTTCCCGCAAAGGTTTGCTTGCAAGAGGGACTCGCCCTCTACGTAGTTTGCCATCCGAGGCAAACTCCACTCCGAGGCGTCTCATTCAGGCCTCAGCACATCCTGTGCTTCGGACGCATTTGTTACGCTCCCTAGGGTCGCTTCAAATGCTATCCTGAACTCGCGTTCGAGTCCGGGATTTCATGGATTCAGTTGTTTTAGATTTAAAAAAGAAGTGCTTGCGAGTAGAGGGACTCGCCCTCTACGTAGTTTGCCATCCAGGCAAACTCCACTCCGAGGCGTCTCATTCAGGCCTCAAGCACATCCTGTGCTTCGGACGCATTTGTTACGCTCCCTATGGGTCGCTTCAAATGCTATCCTGAACTCGCGTTCGAGTCCGGGATTTTATTGATTCGGTTGTTTTGGATTTAAAAAAGAAGTGCTTGCGAGTAGAGGGACTCGAACCCCCACACATTACTGCACCAGAACCTAAATCTGGCGTGTCTACCAATTCCACCATACTCGCGGTGAGATTTCCAATTTTTGTGAGTTTCGATCGGAGTCAAGCTGAAAGAAACAATTCTTCCGAACTCATTCTTTGGAATGGAGATCGGAACCGGAGTGGAAAAGAAATTTTAGAACTTCCAAGGGCTCAGATCTTCTCATTCGAAAGCGATTTTAGAATCGGGCAATGAGGCCTATGATCTCCGTGACAATGCGCCGCTAAATCCTTCAGAGTATCCGCCATTTCCTGCATCTCGGTAATCTTTGTTTCCAGAGTTTTTAAATGAGAAAGAGCCAAAACCTTAACATCCGAACTTGCTCTACTCTGATTTCTCCAAAGACCGACTAACTTCTTGATCTCTTTAAGAGCAAAACCCATACTTCGAGCCCTCTTTACAAACTGGAGGATGTGAACGTCATCGGAAGAATACATTCTATAACCGGATTCTCCTCTTCTTGCTTTCGGAATCAGACCGATTGTTTCATAGTGTCGAATTTGTTTGGCCGTAACTCCGGATTGTATGGAAACTTCCCCGATATTCATAGCTGACTTCTTATGATTTATTTCTTAGACCTTTTCTTTTATCCAAGGAAGAATAAGATCGCTCAAAGGAATGGATCGGCAAGCCAAAATAAAACCTTCCTCTTTCTCTTCTTCGGTTAGAGAAAATTTTCCGTGGGAAAGATGTTCCACATTACCGCTAAGCAAAAGAATTTTGCAAACCCCACATCGACCGAATCTGCAAGAATAAGAAAGGTCGATCCCCGCGTTTAAAGAAGAATCCAGAACGGTCTCTTTTTCTTTCGTTTCAATGCTGCGATTTAAGTCTGGGAAATGAATTTTAAAACTCATCGTATCTCCTCGCCTTGTTTGGAAAGAAATTCTAAAGTCTCCCATCGTAGGAAGGTCAAGGGACAACTCAAAAAAAAAGTGCCAATCGATAAAAAAAATGAATCCGCCTCTTGACCTTCCCACGATGGGAAGGTTTAGCCTGGTCTTTAGAGATTCAAAAAAGAATCTAAGGAGAACTCAAATGTTAGAATTTCAAGTGGAAGGAATGACCTGCGGTAGTTGCGCTTCCGTCATCTTAAAAGCGATTCATACGGTAGATCCTTATGGATCCGTGGCAGTACAGATTTCCACGCAAACGGTTCAAGTTGTGAGCAAACGTTCCGAACAGGAATTGATCCGCCTCATCGAAGAAAGCGGTTATCCCGTTCTCGCAACAAAAAAGATCGCATAAGGAAAAACAACCATGACCACAAATCGTAAAACAAGTTATCTCAAATTCATAGTAACGATTCTTATTTTGACTCTTACTTTCGGAAGTCTACTAGCCCACGGGGACGGTCGTCCGGGCCCGAACGGCGGTGCAATTCGGATGCCCGGATCTTTTCATACGGAGCTCGTCGTTTTAAAAGAAGGTTTTAAGATCTATCTCTTGGATGTAAGTTTTAAGAATCCGATCACAAAAGACAGTTCCCTTCAGGCAAAACTCGTAGAAAGAAACAAAGAACAAAAATTGGAATGTCAGGCTCATCCCGATCATTTCTTTTGTCCTTCTTCCAAAATTCCGACTTCGGGAAAGTTGATATTGCAAGCGTCTCGCGCAAAGCTGCAAGGCGCGGAAGCTGTCTATGAGCTTCCAATTCCAAAAAAATAAATCGTATGCGCTGGTTTCGTAGAGTCGTTTCCGTCTTTGAGAATTTATCAAAGACGGAAAATTCCACTCAAAAGAATTTTTTAGAAAAAGAAAATCGCGCAGAAGAAACACAAAACCTTCGCAGGCAAACAACCGACGTTTCGAACAAATCCAAACCTTTAACGACGAACGAACTTCTAAAACAATTGGATTCGAACGAAACAGCCTCTATAAAAAAGATTCTTCGAACGCAGAAAAAAGTTTTCAAACTAAGTAAGAAGTTTTTGAAATAAGGAAGAATAGAGTTCGGCGAGTTCCAAATCCTCTTTGCGGGTGATCTTGAGATTGAAAGGATGTGATTCTACGATGGAAGATTTTCGGCCGCGGCCTAAGGCCCAAGAACAAAGATCGGTGGGAACAAAGTCCAAGGAAGAAGTCAAAAGTTCCTTTAAGACCGATCCTCGAATTCCTTGCGGAGTTTTCATAAACCAGATATGTTCTCGATCCAGAAGAGACGCGGTAAGTCCATTCGATTCTTCTAATACGGTTTCGGAAGTTTTCGAGGCGAGAGTTGCAATTCCATTCTCGCGAATGCTCTCGCAGAGCCGGTCCAATTCTTCAGCCAAAACAAAAGGTCTCGCGGCGTCGTGTACCAAAATGATGTCGTCGCTCTGAATCTCCAAGACGGAAAGACCTTGCAGCATGGAAGAATGTCTTGTCTCTCCGCCTTCCACGATGAGATCCTCGTTTCTTAAAAAAGGACCGCAGATCTCTTCCGTTTTTGGAATCGATTCCTTATGCGAAACTAAGACGATCTTTTTTTGTTTTCCCCAATCCTGAAATCGTTTGAGAGAATGAAGTAAAACGGGTTCGTTCTGAAACTCCAAAAATTGTTTTGGAATCTCGGAACCCATTCTCGTGCCGGTTCCTCCGGCTAAGATCAATACGTAGATTTTTTCAGAGAGAAACAGAGACTTCATTTTGAAAGATCTGTTCTAAGTTCTGGCGTTTTCGGATGAGTTGAAACGATCCGTCAAGTCCCAACAAAACTTCAGCCGTCTCCGGAAACGAATTATAATTCTTAGTAGACATGGAGGAACAATAGGCCCCTGCCCCTTCCATTACAATATAATCCCCTAATATAGCCTCGCCTGTGGTTCTTGTGATCGGGCCGCCGCCTTCCGCTTGCGTAAAAAGATCCCCGCTCTCGCAACAGTGTCCCACAAACACGTAGGCTTCCGTTCTTCCGGAATGAGTTCCTTCTTTGGAAACGACGACTAACGGATGTCTTGCGGCATACAAAGAAGGTCTTGTGTTCACGTCCATCCCCGCGTCCACTTTGACGAACTTGTATCCGTTCTCTCCCGTGGAAACTACGTCGTCAACCGTCGTTACGATCGCTCCGTTGTTCACCATCATAAAGGAACCGGGCTCGATCTCCATATGAAGTTTCGTCCCATTCTTCTTTTCAAATTCTTGAAAAAGTTCGATGACCGGTTTTCCGATCGTCTGGAAGTCGGTGGTCTTTTCGTCTTCCATTCTTCCAACTTTAAAACCTCCGCCGAGGTTGAGAATTCTACATTCCGGAAATTGTGCGGCGAGATCCAAAGAAACCTGCGCTACGATTTTCCAAACCGCGGGATCGCTTCCGGATCCGATATGAGTGTGCACTTTGAAAATTTTGAGATCATATTTTTTGGCAATTTCTTTCACTTTGTTCAAGTCTTCGTGCCAGACTCCGAAGGAGGAAGTTTTTCCACCCACGTCCGTCTTCTTTGTTTGTCCGGAACCGAGTCCCGGATTAAATCGAACGCTGACTTCTTTTCCTGGAAATAACTTTCCAAAAGCTTCGAGTTGTCTTAACGAACAAGCGTTGAAGACAACTCCCTTCTCGACCAATTCTTTGAGGCCCTTTGCGAGTTCCTGCGAAGTCAACATGATCTCTTGCGGTTTGAATCCGTAAAGAAGTGCTCTTTGCACTTCGAATTCCGAACTCGCGTCGATCTGAATTCCTTTTCGTTTCATGATCTCGAGAATGGTTCGATTCGGATTCGCCTTCATCGCATATCGTACGGTCAGTCCGAATGCGTTTGGAAACGCAAGAGCCGTGTCGCAACTTTTTTCGATTCTCTCTCGGGAATAGACAAAAACGGGGGTTCCAAATTGTTGTGCGACAGTACGCACTTGGGATTCAGTCAAAAATTTTAATTTTTCTATTGATTGCATAGTGAAACGGGCATTTCTAAATGGTTTTAGAACAGGCTCCGTTGGAGTCCTGTTTTTTTAAAGGCATTTTCATCCATGGCTGGCAAAATCACTCATCTCGAAGTTCTCTCTCAGGTTTGCAAACATCTTGACCACGGCACTCCGGATCAAAGAAAAATCGCGACGCTCATGCGGGCCGAATCCAATCGTAAGTTTGCAAACATCGGCGCCATCGCCCCTGATATATTTTATTTTTATCATATTCTTTCTCCAGCTAAAACAAAGAAGGCGACGGTCTGGGGGGACATGAGTCATCATAGCTCCGTCGCGGAATTGGTTCTTAGTTTTTTGGATCTGATTCTTCAAACCGAAGAAGGAATTCACAGAGATCGTTACATCGCATTTACTTTGGGTTATATCTGTCACTGCGCCGTCGATATCGTCACACATCCCTATATCTTTTATATCTCCGGAGATTTTTATAACAAGGATAAGAAGATCAGCAGCCTCGCTCAGTATCATCACATGAGAGTGGAGAACGCTCTGGATTCCTGGCTCCTCGACTATAGATGGGGAATGACTCCGAAAGAATACGATTTTGTCCACCACGTCGACGCGATCTTTAAGTCCGACAAAAAAAACTGGAAAATGGATCCGATGCTCTGGCATTTTTGGCTTCGGGGCTTTAAGGCGACCTTCCCGGAAGCATTCAAAAAATATTATATTGGATCCGAAGATAAAATTATTCCGGGGGATTTGTTAAACGAATCCTTTCTGGGTTATCTGGAATTTCACAGAGTTCTGGATTCCAGAAGCAAGTGGATGCGAGGCGCTCTCAAACTCCTCGACAAAATCACGTTTCACAAAGTAAGATCTTCCGTTCTTATGCTTCCTCTCAAAGAACATATCGATAAAAGAATCATGAACGAAGAGCACAAGAAGTGGAACTATCCCGCGGATCCTACGATCGTAAGAGAGGATTCTTTCGTCGAACTCATCAATCGTTCCGCGCAGAATGGAAAAGACGCCTTGACTCACGCTTGGCATTATCTCGAAAATAAAATGTCCCGCGCGGCTTTTCTCAAAGAATACCAGGGATACAATTTGGATACGGGACTCCGATTTCAAGGAATCGACAGCATGAAAGAATTTTCACCGATAGAAGAAGTTTAATCGAATATGAAACACGAACCAGTCAGTTATCTTTCTCGTTTTTTTGTAATCCACTTCCGAGATAGAATTCTTCAAAAAGTTCTAAACTCACCCGATCCGGTAAAACAACTCGCAAAACTCTGCGCGGGTCTTTTGTTTCTCAACGGATTTTTATTTGTCTTTTCGATCAAGGACCTCTGGAGAGTTCCCGAATCCAATCAATACGAAAAACCTTCAGTTCTCTACGGACTCAACGACAAGAACGAATACGAACCGATCGCCGAGTTCTATCGTTTTTCACGAGTTGTCTTAAACATCAAAGAACTTCCACCCGAAGAAGACGGAAAACCGAACAAGCTCATTCGGAGTTTTGTTTCCACGGAAGATAACAATTTTTATTCTCACTGGGGACTCGATCTAAGAGGAATCTTTCGCGCCTTTATGGTAAACGTTCTCGCGGGAAGAATCAAGGAAGGAGCTTCCACGATCACACAACAGGTCGCGCGTCTGCGATTCTTAAATACGGAACGTTCTTTTTTGCGGAAAGCAAGAGAAGCCTGGCTCGCGCTTCTTCTCGAAGCCGTATTCGACAAAGACACTCTGATGGAAATCTATCTCAACGAAATTCCATTAGGACACGGAACGATCGGGGTCGGAGCTGCGGCGCGATTCTACTTTCGAAAGGACGTCAAAGATCTGAGTTGGGGAGAATCCGCTCTTCTTGCGAGCTTGACCACAAGACCTACCGAATTTTCACCTTTGGTAAATCCGAATTCTTCCAGCGCAAAAGTTAGGGTCGTGTTTAAGAAGTTTGTCGAGAACGGAATCTTGGACGTAAAAACCGCCGAGAAAGAATACGACGCATTTTCTGAATATTATATAACTCTAAACCGATCTCCGAACGACTCCGCCTTTGGAGATCGCCTCAATCGTTTCCCTTATTTTACGGAATACGTTCGTAAGAATCTAACTCGATACATTCCGAAAACGACGCTCTACAGCGGCGGTCTCAAGATCTATTCTACCTTAAACATTCAACACCAGACCCAAGCCGAAAAGGCCTTGTATGCGGGTCTTAAAAATCAAACGGCTCAATCCAATCAGAGAACGTTTACAAAGATCGACGCGTTTGACGACGCCTATGGAGAAATCTACGACGTACTCGCGATGCTCCATGACGTTCCCGAATTTAAGTTTAAAATTTCGAGATCGATCCGAACCTTCAACCGAGCTTGGCAAGAAGATCTAAGAGACGAACTCAGTACTCTCAATCTTTTGAGCGGAACCGAAACCTTAGGAGAAGCGATCGAGTGGAGTTATAGAAGTCAACAAACCGAAGACTTTCTTCTTCCAGTCGAAGGAGCTATGATCTCGATGCGACCCGACACGGGTTATATCACAGCGATGGTCGGAGGTTCCGGATTTCGATCGGACAACCAACAGATCCGCGCGTTCCAAGCCTACAGACAACCGGGCTCCGCGTTCAAACCTCTCGTCTACGCGGCCGCGATGGAATACTACAACCAACATCCGGATCCAAAGAAGAATGTGACGGCTGCTTCCCTCTTTTCCGATTCTCCGCTTCAATACGTATTAGAAGACGGTGATGAATGGAATCCTTCCAATTATACGGGAGAATATTCAGGATTCATAAAACTCCGAGAAGCTCTGGAACTTTCCAGGAACAGTGTCGCGGTTCGTGTCTTGGAACATACGGGTATCAGCAACCTGATGCCGTTCTTAGAAAAAATTCTTCAGATAGAAAACAGATCCATACCAAGAAACTATTCGATCTCTTTGGGAACGTTCGAGGTTTCTCCTTACGAGTTGGCAAAGGCTTACGCGGTCCTTGCTTCCGGAGGAAAACAAGTATTTCCGTTGAGTGTTCTTTACGTGGAAGACGGATCGGGAACGATCATTCGGGACTTTAGAGAAGAAGCGAGTAAGATAGAAAGAAAACAAATTCTTTCTCCGGAAGTCTGTTTTATTCTTACATCGATGATGGAAGACGTGATCAAAAAGGGAACGGGAACCGGAGCTTCTTCTTACGGACTTTCTCGTCCGGCTGCGGGAAAAACCGGAACGACGAATAACTTTCGAGACGCGTGGTTCGCGGGTTACACAGGCGAACTCGTGAGTGTAGTTTGGATCGGCTACGATACGGGAACTCTTTCGATGGGCAAAGGAATGTCCGGCGGGGTCGTCGCGGCTCCGATCTGGGGAAGGTTTATGTCCAACGCGCTTTCCAAGGAAAAATCCAAGGGTTTTCACTTTGGCGAAACGGGAGTAGTCCGAAGACAAATTTGTTCGATCTCGGGAAAACTCCCAGGTTCTCATTGCAATCAAACAGAAGAAGAATACTTTACGAAAGATACGGTTCCAAAAGAGGTCTGCGACGATCACAGAGGCGCGGGTTATACTCCGGAACCGGATCCGACGCCGCCTTCCAGTCAGACAAAAGTCAAAAAGAAGCAGAAAACCAATATTTTCCAGGGCGACGATGATATGATTCGGTAATTCCGAACAAAAATACTTGTCGTTTTGGGATTGGTTACACAAATAGAAATATCGTTATCAGGAGTTTTAGATGGCCATCGGCAAGGAAAATAATAACAGCGTAATCGGTCCCGGGTCCATTTTTGAAGGGAAATTTTATATTGCAGGTTCTCTCCGTATTGACGGAAAATTCGAAGGAGAGATCAAAACCGATGACACTCTCTACATCGGAGAAACCGGTAAAGTAAGAACTAACATCTCCGCACGGGAAGTAACCGTTTCGGGAACTATGATCGGAAATATCAAAGCAGAGAATGAAGTTCGTCTGGAAGAAACAGGAAGACTTTTAGGTGATATCACCGCTCCTGCTCTTCATCTGGCAAAAGGTGTGGTGGCAAAGGGAAACATTACGATCACCGGCGGACAAAAGAAAGACGTAAAGAAAATCGTGGAAGAATCTTTCGGTGGAACTCGCACCCTGGACAACGGAAAGGACGAATAAGTCCTTTTTCTTTACTATAGGAAAGGCCGGATCCCGGCCGATAATCTTCCTGTATGATCTTTAAAAAGCCCAGACAACTGACCGCAGGGAAAGAACTCCTTCGGACAGACAATTTCACCCTCATCTATCTGGGCGCTTTTCACTTTCACTATTCATTCTATTTTAGAGGAAATCTCTATCACGGGAATTTGGATTTTAGAAGAAAGAAATTCAGACTCATTCCTATCTTTGCCTCCATCGCACTCTTTATCGCCTTCTTAGGTTTTGGAATGAACCCAAGTAGCGCGATGATGGATTCTTCCGGTCATGAAATTACGGAGAATGATTCCGAGGATTTGAAAGCAAAATCCGGAGACGAAAAATTCTTAGAAGAATCCGAAAAGGCAAAACTCACGATTCTTATGGCTAAGGAACTAAAAAACCCTTCCGAAAAAAAGAAACAACTCAAGGTCACAACCTATCGAGTAAAAAGAAATGAAACGTTAGCCGAAATAGCGACTCGTTTTAAGGTTTCTATGGAATCCATTGCGGGTTCCTCAAACATAAGAATCGACGACACGTTATATCCGGGACAAATATTAAGCATTCCTAATAAACAAGGTCTACTCTATAAGATGAAGACCGGCGAGACAATGGCTAAGGTTGCAAGTCTTTATAAAGTAAACTTAGACGAGATCATGCTGGAAAACAAATTGGACGATCTCGACATTCTGAGACCGGGTCAAAAAGTATTCTTACCCGGAGCAGTCATTCCGGATCCGACGCCGAAATGGGTCATCCCGGTCGCTTCCAGAATCGTTACTTCTAATTTCGGATTTAGAACTTTCCCAAGAAGAAAGTTTCACGAAGGCCTCGACCTAAAAGCTTTTTATGAACCGATCGCAGCCGCAAGAAACGGAAAGGTAATCTACGCGGGATGGATGGGCGGTTATGGGAACGTAGTCGTGATCGAACACACGGACGATTTCAAAACTCTCTACGCTCACAATTCAAAACTCTTCGTTCAGAGAGGAGACTACGTTTTGGCCGGGAAAAAAATCGCGAGATCCGGTTCGACCGGTTATTCTTTCGGTCCTCACCTTCACTTCGAAGTGATCAAAAACGGACAACCGGTCAATCCTTCCAAATATCTAAAAGGCCTCACATTTAGAAAAGGCGGCCCGACTCACTGACGGGCCCCATGGAACTACTCTAAAAAGTGGTAGATCCTACTTTTGTCTTTTTAACAAACAATAAATCCTTCCCTCTTCGATTCTTAAAAAAAGAATTCTCCATAGAATAGCAGCTCCGGACCTAAAGTCCGTTTGCAAGCGGTTTCTTTAGAAGAATCCCTGTCGTAATTCCGACGTCTCGAGAAATACATCTCTTGCCCCGGAGAATGATTTCGCTTTGACTTAGAACAAAGGAGAATCGAACTTCCACCTGAAAACAGATATCTTCTCAGAAGTGGAAATTACTAAAAAAAATCGGGCCATTCTTGAAATCCGTTTGAACTTTCTCAACAAACGGTGCGCGGCCGAACGTAAGCCCGCGAAAAAATCTTTCCTTAGAAAAAACTAAATTCTTCCAAAGAAAACAAAGAATTTGATTTTCAATGAAAAAGAAAAATCGGATGGTTTCCAAAATGAAAACCATATTCACGTTATTTGTATTTCTAATTCTCACTTTCGAAAATTGTAAAACACCGACAATTGAAGAGCTTATCGATCAGAGGTTGATCAAATCCTACGATCAGACCGAAACATTAAACTTATACTACGCAACTCTAAGAACTCAAAATCCGAACGCACAGATCGGATGCAACGATTCTTATTTTCTCACGAACGGCGGAAGAGAACTCAAGACTGGATATTGTATCGTAAACGTTCCTGCAAATCACGAAGTCGGAGCTCTTCCGAGCGGACTCGGAAGTAGAGAAACCCTATTTCAATTTCTTGGTCACAAGGCGTTTGAAAAACAAGAAACCTTTTTAGAAGATCTGAAAAAAGATCCCTTCGACGAAGTGCTCGTCTTTGTCCACGGATTCAACGTACGTTTTGAAGAAGCGATTCTCAGAGGAGGACAAATTCGATACGACCTCAAGTTCCCCGGAAAAGTAGTGATCTTTACCTGGCCGGCCGGGAGCGAGGGAGGAATTCTCAATCAAGTTCTCGTCAAAGGGACGTATGAAAAAAATCTTTTATCAGCAAGAAGCTCAAGAGAAGAATTTAAGAATTTTCTAAAGTCTATGCAAGCCCTCGGTAAAAAAGTGCATCTGCTCGTACACTCGATGGGACACCAGGTGGTTTTACCTGCGTTAGCCGAAATCGGAAAAGAAGCGAAAGAACCGATTTTAAAAGAATTAATTCTCAACGCGCCGGATTTTGATTCCGGAGAATTTAGACTCATTGCGGATCAGCTCCCAAAAGCCGCAAAAAGAATCACACTCTACTGCTCTCCTGGCGACAGCGCACTTCAAGCATCGGCTACCGTAAACCAAGGAGGACGATTAGGATCTTGCAATCTTGTCCCCGGAATCGACGTAATCAACGTAAACCCGGTCGATTCTTCCCTAATCTCAATGGGACACGGTTACTATTCTTCCAAACCGATTCTTACGGACATCTATCAGATCCTCTTAGGGGTGAAGGCGGAAAAAAGACTCTTTATTCGGAAGTCTTCCGGAAACGAAAACTTCGTTCTACGAAATTAGAAAAAACGAATATTCTTTAACAAGATCGATTCGAAACAAAAGATCTTTTGATTCCGAATTGGAGACCGCATATCATTTTGAACGATACACGGTCTCCTACGTTCTTGCGAACGGAACGATCAAACGGATTTCTGTTCTCTGTTATATTTTAGTAATTTAACAATTGCATAAATTTCGGGAATCATAGGCAAAAAACCGCCGTATCGTTTTGGATTTGAATTTTCAAAAGATGACTCGGGTCCGCTCGCCCGTTTTGAAGTCTTTTTACGAAAATTACATCCGAATGAACTTCAAAACTTTTTCGGACCTTTGCATAAAAGCAAAGGATTTGGTCAGGATTCTATTCCCAAAAAGCGTCTAAAGTTAAAACGGAGCGTAATTTTTGCCGGTCCTTTTTTTGTTTTCCCGAAAACCGCCCCAGAAAGAGTGGGAAAGGTATGAGGAACTCCTCAAATGCGAAAACACAATTTTACCATAACTTTTTCCGTATTTTGACAAATTATCTTGTTGAATTCGGGGTTATTCTTAGTAACTAATGAATATGCTTCAGAAACCCAAAATTTTGGTCGTTGAGGACGAGATCATCGTTGCTGTCAACCTAGGCCAAAAGCTAAAAAAATTGGGCTACGAGCTCGTTGGAATTACTTCCTCCGGCGAAGAAGCCATCCAAAAGGCCGAAGAAAATCACCCTGACCTCGTTTTAATGGACATAAACATAGAAGGCAATCTCGACGGAATCGAAACCGCAGAAGTCCTAAGAAATCGTTTTCATACCCCGGTTATCTATCTCACCGCCTACGCCGACGAAAACACTTTGGATCGGGCTAAAAAGACCCAACCCCTCGGTTATATCGTAAAACCCTTTGAGTCGGATCAACTTCGATCTTCTATCGAAGTCGCGCTTTATAAAAATGAAATTGAACAGAGATCAAAGCAAACCGAAGAAAAACTCAAAGGCGCATTAGATCAGCTCGGAGCTGGAATCGTAACAACTGACGAAAACGGACTTCTTCTTTTTATGAATCCCGCGGCGGAAAAGCTCACCGGTTGTAAATACGACGAGCACCTCGGAAAGCCAGTTCAGGAAATTTTACATTTTAAAAACGGAAACGGGGAAATAACGGAGAATTTAGTGGGAGAAGTGATTCTTTCCCGCCTCCCGAGAGAAAATGGAAACCTCATCTTAATCTCCAAAGACGGAACTCTTCAGGAAGTTCTTCTTCAGAGTTCTCCGATTTTAGGAACCGAGGAAAAGCTGACCGGAACTTTTAACATTCTGAGAACCAAAGAGCAGAACAGCACGGCCGGGGAAAAAGACACTTATCTCAAAGAAATTCATCATAGAATCAAAAACAATCTTACCATCATATCTTCCATCTTTAGTCTGAGATCGGGTCAGGCCAATGGAGAATCCAACGAGGTTCTTCGGGAAAGCCAGAATCGTCTGAGAGCGGTAGCTCTTCTCCATGAGATTCTCTACGAGAGCAAAGACCTTTCTTCGATCAGCTTCGAACTCTACGTAAAAAAACTTACCGACGCTCTTTTTGAAATCTATCAAGTGAACCGAGAGCAAATCCGTCTCGAATTGAATATTCAAGAATCTAAGGTAAAAGCCGAAATCGGAATGAACCTCGCTTTGATTATCAACGAACTCATTACAAATTCTCTGAAACACGGACTCGCGGATTCCAAAGCAGGCGCGATTCGAATTCAATTTACGAGAGAGAATGATATGCTCACTCTGGAAGTTTCCGACAATGGAAACGGTCTTCCGGAAGAATCCTTAAGAAACCGAAACCCAAGTTCGCTGGGCCTTTCCTTGGTCGAATCCCTCGCGAAACAAATCGGTGGAAAGGTAGATCTTCTCAATCAGGAAGGCGCTTGTGTTAAGCTCCGCTTTCCCGCTTCTACTTGAAAGTAGGAACTCCTTCTTTCTGCCACCTCTGCCGATCTTAGATTACCCTCTTCGTTTTTCCAAAGTCCTACCTTGAAGTGAAGAAAATGGGAGATCCCCTTTCTTTCGTGTAGCAAACTGACTCTCCCTAGATCAATCCAACAGCGGCCTGTAATATCTGTAAAAGTAGGAACTCCCTCTTTCTTCCCGTTCTCCCGGAAAAACCTCCCTTCTCAGCAAAGTCCTTTCCAAAAAAATGCGGGAACTCCCGCGATTTCCCTCTTCCACAGAAGAATCCACCTTCCCCAGAAGTTCTCTCCATTCTTCCTTAGGATGCTGATGTCGAATTTTATCCCAGCTTATGATCATTCCCAATGCTCCCTTCGATATTGAGAATCATTCTCATATTAAGAAAAATGTCCAGTATTTCTTGGATCCAGGAATGACTTGTAAGAATTTTTTTCCCTCCCAGACTGGCCGAGATGAAAACCAAATTCGAATTTTTTGAAATCGTTGAAAGACCAGAAGACAAAACCGCAATTCTCTATTTAAACCGTCCCGAAAAAAGGAACGCAATGAACTGGCCTTTCTGGAGAGATCTCCCCGAGGCAATCGAAGAAATCGATTCCAATCCTCATGTTCACGCCTTCATCATCGCTGCGCGAGGAAAGTCATTTTCCACGGGATTGGATCTGGATTCATTCTTCCAACAATTCGGAAGCTCGATCCAAGCCCCGCTCGGAGACGACCGGAGAAAATTTTTTGATCTCATCTTAAGAATGCAAAAAGGAATCAACGCGGTTTATAATTCTTCCAAACCTTCAATCGCTGCGGTTCAAAGACATTGTATCGGCGGAGGTTTGGATCTAATCTCTGCGTGTGATATTCGTTATGCGACCGTGGATGCGTCGATTTCTCTCCGAGAAGCCAAGGTCGCGATCGTCGCGGACATGGGTTCGATCAATCGTCTCCCTGCGATCATCGGACAAGGACATACTCGAGAATTGGCCCTTACCGGAAAAGACATCGACGGACCGGAAGCGGAAAGAATCGGCCTCGTTACAAAAGTCTTCCAAACGGAAGAAGAGATGATGAATGTCGCTTTAGCAACTGCGAAAGAAATCGCGGAGAATCCGAAGCTCGTGGTTTCCGGTGTAAAAGACGTAATGCGTTATTCGGAAGGAAAAACTTTGGAAGCGGGTTTGAACTATGTGGCTCTTTGGAATTCGAGTTTCTTGGATTCCGCAGATTTTAGAGGAGCGTTGCAATCTTTCAAGGAGCGCAAGCGTCCCCTCTACAATCAAAACTGATTAAGCGTAAAGGTCCAGGATTCGTCTCTGTCCTTCTTCTTTTGAATTCTGGACTCCGGCCTCTACCGCGAGGTTGAGCATCTTTCGATTCAAATCGCTCTGTGCCTGAAAAATTTCTCTGGGTAGATTGGCTACCCTCTCCAAAAGTAAACTCTGGTTGGTGTTTCCGTTGATATTCATAAATTCCCTCTTTATGAGAATTTGGGGTTTTTCTCTCTTTTTCCCCCAATTCTATTCTCGGTTGATAAATAGAAAACTTGATTATTTTTTGAAAATTTTTACCCTGTCCAAACTGTGAGTTTCCCTACACTGATCAGATCTGCGATTCAGAGGGAGAATCAAAGAGAATTCACCAAGGCTTTCAACCTCTACAAAGAAGCCCTCTCTTTTACCAAAAGTCCAAAAACCATTCTCAAGATCCGAAATCGACAAGCTTGGTGCCAGTATCATATTGGAAATACAAGAGAAACCCTAAATCTCTTTCACGAAATCATCACTCAATATCCCGATGAACCGGGAAGTTATCTCTACTATTCGAATTATCTCATCAAAGTGAGTAACTTCAAACAAGCGAAGAAAATTTTGACAAAGGGAATCGATCTTTATCCGGATCAGTTGGAACTTTATCTTACTCTCGCCTCTCTTCTCAAAGATACGGACCGATCCAACGAAGCGATCGCCGTCTTAAAACAAGCTCTTGCACAGGAAAAACTTTCCAGAGGAAGAGGAATTCTCCGCAAAGACATATGGGCTGAACTCGGACATCTCTATTATCAAAGAGGCGATTATAACTCGGCTCTTGTTTCTCTCAAAACTTCCATGAGAATGGACAACGACGAGAATTTTCTTCACTACGACATGATCGCCCAGTGTTATCTAAAAGTCGCCGATCATAAGAATGCGTTGAAGTTTATCGATCTCTACATCCAATACTTCGGAGAATCGGATTCCGACATTTTGATCATCAAGGCGAGAGCTCACGCTCAACTCGGAGAAAGTCATCTGGCCTGCGCTTCCCTTCTCCAAGCCTACTCGATGGAAAACGGCTTAAAACTAAACGCGGAAGATATGGTCGATTTTGCTCCGCTCCTTCAAACTGGATTTTTTGATACATTAGAAAATGTTGAAATAGAAGAACCATAAAAATAGAAACCCTTTGTTTTCGATGAGTTTCACTTTCACGCGGACAAACTAAAATTGTAAGAATCCCTCTCGAAGAATCCTCATAATTTTCGAGAAAAACGGCTGAAATCGAAAGACATCGGAGTATAACAAGAAACGATATTGAAAAATCGAACCAGCCAAAATCGACAAAAATAAAACGTTCTATTTCGGAAGGCCTTTCGTTCGTAGGCGGAAAGAATTTCTTGACTGTTTTATTTTTTCCGATTTTTTAGAAACGCTCGTATCGAAAATTCTTTTTAAATTCCAAGCATAGGATCTGAAATGAGAATCTTTATCTTTTATCGTTTGGTTCAATCCTTGTTTGGAATGATCTTTCTAAAAAGACTTCTTAAAAAAGAAAAAATCGGAAGTCTATTTCGAATCGGCTCCACTAACTACGGAAGTCATTTTGCAAAAACGTACAACCTCATGGATCGGAACACCATCTTTGGAAATCTTTCAAAAAACAAGATCTCTTCTCGGTTTCTAATCCTTCTCCTTGTATTCTGCGCCTCTCCTCGTTTTGCGGAAACTCTATCCAAAGAACAATTAAAGCTCGTAAGCGTGGTTCACTCCATCATAGACGATCTAGACGACTTAGTGCTTAAAAAACAGATCAACGAAAAAGACGACGTACATCTTCTCGTAAAGGAATCGATTACAAAGCTTAGAAGCGGCGTCTTGAGAGTCGGGATTCGAGAAGATATGGATCGGGATATTTTCGGTTCGGCGGCTTTTTCTATCCGTTCCAAAGAAGATCCGGATCCGAGTATCTATCTCAGTCCTTATCTTTTAGAACTTTATCAGAGTCACCCCTCTATCGTTCTCTCCGCCTTTGTCCACGAATGTCAGCATTCTAAAAGTTACTTCGACGATCCCGAACGTTTTGTAGATTTGAGTTCTACGAGCGCGCTCGAAAAATATCTGTATGAACTGGATTCTTACAATCGAGAGTCTCAATTCATTCTAAAATACTTAAAGAAGAATCCAAAATATAAACTTACTCCATTTGAAATCCTTCTTTCTACGAGTTTCGAAAAGGACAACTTGAACTACTTCTCATACGCGGCGCTCGGTCACGACATGTCTCTCGCTGCCTATCTCTACAACGTGGCGGGTTTTAAACTTTCCTACGAAGAGAAGATAAAACTGATAGAAAAAACTTTGGATCAACTTCTCTCGACTCCCTTAGACAACAAATCGGATCCCTGGAATCAATACCAACAAGTGGTTCCGATCTATTCCTTTCTTCAATTTGCTCCTCAGGCGATTCGAAACATCGATACCCTCCATGATAAGATAGTGGATCAATCTAAGTATGACTTACAAAAACAACACGCGGATTTATACGAACGACTACTCGTGCTCGAAAAAGTATTCGGCGACAATATACAAAAATACAAATATTTGCAGAGCACTCTTGATAAACTCAAACAGTTAGAGTAGACTTTCGATTAAATTATATAAGAAAGAATTCCGACTAAACCAAACCCACAGGAGATCTGTATGAAATATAGAATCGTCGTAGCGTTTTTGATGCTCCTTTCTTTCGGTCTGTACCCGCAACAGAACGAAGAAGCGAATCAAATCGTTAAAAATCTAAAATACCAAACCGGAAAGATTGTGTTAGGCGACAATCTGGCAACGTTAACCGTCCCTCCGCACTTTCGATACATAGACGGAAAACAGAGTAAACTTGTTCTGGAAAAAGTCTGGGGAAATCCGCCGGGTCCGGAACCCCTTGGAATGTTATTCCTAAAAAATGAGTCTCCAATCAGTCAGAACTTTACCTTCGCGATCAGCATCGGCTTTTCGGAAGAAGGTTTTATCAAAGACGACGATGCGAAGGATATGGACTACGAAGATCTTCTGGATGAAATGAAAGACGATACGAAAGAATCCAACGAAGAGCGAAAAAAAGAAGGTTATCAATCCGTAGAACTCGTCGGCTGGGCATCGCCTCCTTTTTACGACGAAAAAACAAAAAAATTACACTGGGCAAAAACTCTAAAATTCGAAGGTAGCGAAGTCGATACACTCAATTATAATATTCGAATGTTGGGCAGAAAAGGGGTTTTGATTTTAAACGTGATTGCGGACATAGACAAACTTCCGCAGGTGAATCAAGAATTGGACGCGATCGTAAATTCTACGGAGTTCAACGAAGGAAGTCGCTATTCCGATTTTAATCCGGGATTGGATACCGTAGCCGCTTACGGGATCGGCGGTTTGATTGCCGGAAAAGTTTTGGCCAAAGCCGGTCTATTTGCTCTACTTCTAAAATTCTGGAAAGTGATCGCGTTAGCCGCTATCGGAGGCTTCAGCGTCCTGAAAAAATTCGTCTTCAGAGAAAAGACTTCCCCTCCTCCGACTGACGACACGACAAATACATAATAAAAATAGAATGTGTTTTATAAAAGATCGGAGTAAGAATTACAGAGTTCAGGCTCGATAAATCAAAACTCCGATCTTATTTCTTTTCTTTTCCCATTCTCATCCAAGAAATAGAATGCCGAATCCGTTTATTTCTTGGAATCGATCCTATCGAACACAAAAGAAACGATCGAAGCGTGCGGTTAACACAAACAAAGTCCACCTCATTTTACAAGAGAACGGACTTAAAGTCCGACTCAATCTTTTTTTAGATGGAATTCATTTGTCGGAACAATTGAGTCTGCGATAAAATCATTGACAACGTCTATGATAAGTAAAGACGAAGGTTCAATTTATGTTCCAGTGACTTAGAAAGAATTCGAATTTTTGTTTTAAACAATCTTAGAAGTGATCTTTTAAAACAAGAATCGATAAGAACATAAATTTCACTGAGGAATTTTCGGACCCAACTCTATAATCAACTGTTCTTCCGGAACTGTGAGATCGATCTTATCGACTTTTTCCGGGATTCTTCCCGCAAGAACGTCTTCGGTAAGATTTTTAATTTTTGCTAATATAGTTTCATCGGTGCAATTGGAAATCGAGACGATGTTCGGAAGATCTCTTCCCCAGGAAAAACGGATTCCCGGACTTTCCACAAAAAAGGATTCGGTAATTCCGTCTCCTTCCTTATCGATCATCGTAAAAACGGTGGAGTCTCCCGTGACTACGATTGCCTTCTTTCCTTTTTTGACCTTGTCGATTTTTACGCGAGTATTGGTCATCTCGCGGTTCCAAAGATAATAGTATAATTTTCTAATTTGAGAATCGATGAGGCGATCTCTCGCCGTTTTATACAATTCTCCGTATTTTTTTCCTACTTCCTCTTCGCCTTTCATCTGGCCGTCGAGTTCCCTCGGAGTCGTAGAATGAAGATAATAATCCGGAATTCCATTGACCGTATTGATATAGAACGACTGATCCTTTCTATCGCCCGGATACGGATTCGTTTCGGGGCTCGGATTTTTAAGAAAGGCGAGAAGCTGGTCTCTTCTCTCATTTACTTTTTTACGAAGTTCTTCCGCTCTAAATCGAAGTGAACTCGTCTTAGGAGATTCTTTTCCATAAAATTTCTCCGATCTTTCGAGTTCCGCGCTGACGGCTCTTTCGGAAGAATAATTCTTAAGAAGGTCTTCGTCGTATTTCATGAGAAGATCCAATTCTTTGGAACGTTTCATCGGGTCCGCAGAAACCTGTTTCGTCTCATTCTTGTTAGGTGAATTGGATGAGTTCGTTTCATTCGGCTTGTTTGAACCGGAAGCGTTTTCGGGAGTTTTTACGCCGGTGATACTTCTTTCGGACTCGGGAAGTCTGTTGTAATCCGATTCCAACTCTCGAAGTCTTGCGTAATTGGAGATTTTTACGAGATAGTCTTTTTCTTTTTCTCTTACGCCGTTCGGATCGTCGTATCCGTCTTTTAAAAGTGTAAGTTGACCCTTATAAATGATCATAAGAGTCGCTTCGGAAGAATCCCGATTCGGGTTACGATCCGCGAGGGCTTTTCCTTCCTTATCGACTAACTGAACAAAATGGAATGCGAGTCGATCTGTGCGGAATTCCGTAATATTCTGTATATCGGGTGAAATTTGTAAATCGGAGGAAGACCAGAGAGCCCCTCCCAAAATGAAAAGGACGAACAGAAAAACGAGTTTGTTTTTTCCGATAAGAAACAAGCGATCCATAAAATTGGATTTCATCTTGTTTCTATTATCGGCTTTTAAAGCGTTGGAATGAGAGAATTCAGTTCCTTTTGTGGCTTAAATTGAGAGAATATTCCATTCCGGGAATAGTCTCGGGAAGACCGTCGAGCCTATATTCTACGCTTTGAATGTCTGAAAAGTTTTCGAAAACGGTCTTTTCCAAAGCGATAAACGTGGAATCCAAAAGTGCCATCTTCTTACGAGCGATTTCCTTCTGTTTGTCCTCTTCTTTCATCTGCTGTTGTACGTAAGTATAATCGATTCTAAACTTCATTCCGGAAAGAATTTCCTGAAGAGTCGACTTTCTAAAATCAAGAATCAAGGTGTTTCCGTTTTTCCAAATGGCTTTGACCGCGTATTGAATTTCAGGTAAACGTTTTAGGTTTTTATAATGTTCTCCCTTGCCGGAAGCAAATGCCTTATCAAAATACGAGGATTCGCTGATTTCCCCGATGAGGGTCATCGTCTTGCGGCGGAACTCGTCCTCTTCCAAAAGAACTTTTCTTCGAACCGGAAAGACCTGTCTTTCTCCGTCCGAACCGTAGATGGTGATCTCCGTTCTCGGATCCATGTTTCCGACTTCATAGAGAGAAAAAGGAACGAGCGTAATAAATGGATTGTGACCGGCGAGAATAAAGGAAGTAAAAAACAAAATGACTCCGATCCAAGCGTAGGTGAGAAACAAAGTTCTTCGCGAAACTCCGTCTTCTGTCGCAGTACGAAACAGCCAGAGATAACCGAGATTGATTTTTACTCCCGCGGCCTTGATCGCTTCCCATGCCGCGTCTCTGATCGCGATTGCAGATTCTTTAATTTTTTGCCAATTCATATCCCCGGATTCCCTCTACGATGCTTTTCGCTAACTTGACTTGCAAACCCTTGCTCTGCAAAAGTTTGGATTCTTTCTCATGCGAGAGATAGCCCATTTCCACGAGAACCGCTGGCATAAGGCTTCCTCTCAGGACTGAAAAATCGGCCTTTTTCACTCCCCTGGACAGGATTTGAGGTTGGAGCTTTTTTTTCATCTCCGATTCCAAAGACCTTGCTAAGATTCTGCTCCTTCTCTGGATCAAAGAAGACATCATTCCCGCCTGAACTCGTTTTACCGCCGAGCTTCCTCGGGGTTTGAGAATCCTGTTTTCCAGAAGAGCGGTTTCTCTCGCCGATTCCGTGGAAGGCGTTTGAGAAAGATAATAGATCTCGAAACCGTTCACGTCCTCGTTGATGGAAGAATTACAGTGAAGACTGATAAACAAAGAACTTCCCGTTTTTTTGAGTTCTCTATTTGCGATTTCGGAACGGCGTTCCAATTCCACAAACGTATCGTCCGGTCTCGTGAGGACAACGTTGATCTCCGGATAAACCTTCTCGAAGAATTTTTTAAGAATTTTTGCCACTTGGAGAGAAACGTCTTTCTCGTGAGTTCCGGAATCGGAGGCGGTTCCGGGATCTTTTCCTCCGTGACCGGCGTCGATAAGAATGGTCTTGATCCCGAGTTTTTCGGCGCTCGGAAGGATTTCCAACTCCAACACGTTTTCCTTATATTCGTAACGGACGTCTTCGGACATCAACTGAACAAAGAGGGCTTCTATGATTTCGGGAGGAATGAGAAAATCTCTTTCCTTATACAAAACGGGCGCCGAGATTTTTTCTATCGTCTGGTTGAACGTATAAAAGGAAGAACCTACTCGGAATCGAATTTCTCCGGAAGGATGTCGAATGGAACCCACAAAGGTCGCGGGATTAAAATAGGATTTGAGGGAAGGAAATTCTTTTTGAACGTCTTCAAAGCGCACATAACGTTCGGAAGACTGCGTGGGAATGGCGACCTTCGCCTCCAATTCCCACAAACTGAATGAGAATAGAATCAGCCCCCAAAGATAGATTTGATTTTTTGCCAAATCGAACCTTTTTTCTTCTGAGAACCTTCTCTTTTTGTATCGTTGATATCGAACAGGTTCCGTTTGCTCTTGTCGTATTGTTTGTTGGACTGCTGCTGCGGATTTCGATTCTGTCCCTGGTTTTGATTCCGTTGTCCCTGTGGTTGAGGTTGACGTTGTTTGTCTTTGTTTCCTTGGAACTTATTCTGCTTATTGCCTGGTTTATTTTGTTTCGGCTCTGCGGATAAAACGGAATCGGCTTTTTGCAAAAATACTTCGGCTTCTTGAATCGCAGCGGCAGGTTTTTTCTTTTGTCCATCTCTTGGATGTGAGTTTCCTGCGTGTGTGGGACGTTTATCCCCTCTTTTGTCGCGACCGTGTTGATGAGCGCCGCCGCGTTCTCTTTCGTGAGGACGTCTTCCGTTTTGTTTGAAATGAGTTTCTTTTTCTTTATCGTAAGAATCTCCGCCGACAAAAGCCTGAAATTCCCCTTTTGGAAACTGAATGTATTCTTCGTTGACTTCGAGTACTTCAATCTTTTGTTTTAGATACTTTTCGATCTTTTCCAATTCCACGTAATCGGACTCGGAACAAAAGCCGATCGCCTTTCCCTTTCTTCCCGCTCTCGCAGTTCTTCCGATTCTATGAACGTAGTTTTCCGTGTCTTGCGGAAGGTCGTAGTTATAAACGATATCGATATTCTCTACGTCGATTCCTCGAGAGGCGACATCGGTCGCGACCATATAACGGTATTTACCGGATTTAAAATCTCGGAGGAGCCTGAGTCTTTTTTTCTGATCCAGCTCGGAGGAAATTCCGGTAACTGGAACTCCGAATCTTCTCAGAGTATGTACGATTTTTGGAATATTCGCTTTATAATTTGTGAATATGATTCCCTGTCCTTCGTCGGTCGAGTTGAGAATCAAATTGGTCATATAAGGAATTTTTTCTTCTCTTCCCAAGTGAACGACCTTTTGATCGATTCTTTCGGTGATGATCTTTTCCGGATTGATCTGAATCTCAACGGGTTCGTTTAAGAATCGATAGGCGAGACGCATCACTTCCACGGAAAGAGTCGCGGAAAAGAGCAAGGTCTGCTTGCGATTCTTACATTTATGAAGAAGCCAACGGATGTCTTGGATAAATCCCATGTCGAGCATTCTATCGGCTTCGTCGAGAACAAAGAATTCAACATTTGTAATATCGATGGAGCCGGACTTGATCATGTCGATCAATCTTCCCGGAGTCGCGACGATGATTCCCTTCAGACCTTCCAAGTCTTTGTTCTGAGACTTGTAATCGGTTCCTCCGATGATCGGAACCGCACGAACACCTTCCGCGTGTTTGAGAAGTTTTTTGGCTTCGTCGGAAATCTGCATCGTCAATTCTCTTGTAGGAGCTAAGACGAGAGCGGAAACTCCCTGAATTTCTTTGGTAAGAATTGTGTGAATGACAGGCACTAAAAAGGCCACGGTTTTTCCCGTTCCGGTTTGTGCGAGACCCGTAATGTCCTTTCCTTCCAGTCCATGAGGAATCGATTTCTCTTGGATTGGAGTCAGTTCGGTATAACCGATATCTTGAATGGCGGAAAGTAATTTGGAATGTATGGAAAGTTCTTCGAATTTCATGTGTGCTGCTTCTGAGCGATTAAGTGGAATGTATCCCCGTAACAGGTGAGGTCTGAGAGACGTGCAAAAAGTCTGTGACTCAGGATTCTTCCTCGCCAACCCCTATCTCGGGACGGGTGGTAGGACATTGGTTTCTTATACTCAGTTGTAAAACCGTATCCTTTCAACATTTTTTTCAAGGAGGCTGGGCTGTAATCCCAAAAATGGTCCTTTGGATGCGTGCGAAACCATTCTTCCGGATTGGTTTGAAATGTGGGACCGTTGAGCGAAGGAAGTCCTAAGAACAAAAAGCCTCCCGGTTTGACAAGACCGGTTAACTTCTCAAAGACGAAGTCCGCATCTGGAAAATGTTCCACCACAAAGAAAGCCGCCACAACGTCAAAAGAACTACTTTTAAGAACATTCTCCTCTAAAAAGGAAGCACAGAGGACGTCGAGCCCCAAAGTCTTTTGTGAATATTCGACTTCTGCGGGGGAGATTTCAAGACCGGAGACCCGATATCCTTTCTTCTTCGCCTCATCTAAAAAGAATCCGGCCGCGGAGCCCAATTCAAAAAGTGAAGAATTTTTCGGGTTTTGAAAGCGGCCGAGCATCCCAAGACGTTTTCTCGCGAGTTCTCGAAGGGAAGTTTCGTCTTCGTAGTAGGTCTTCTGATACTGGTTTTTGTATTCGTCCAGGAAGTAAGAATCTTTGTATTCCCGTGCTTGGGCGGGTTTATAAAAACAAACCCCGGTGCGTTTGCAGATCTGATACTGATCGGGAAAGCGTGGATGGGGAATGAGCTCGAGTTTGGGAAACATTCTCTAAGACCTAGAGAAACGGGAAGGGAGAAGAAAGAAAATTCCTTTTTTCGAAACTGCTTGAAAAATCGAGGAAGGGAATCTTCTTGGAAGGATCTTTCCAAAATTCTTAAGAATCAAGACGTATGAGCATCCAAAATAAAATCGAATCTCTGGGTTACAAACTTCCACCTCCTCCGCAAGCAATCGCGGCCTACATTCCTGCCAATCAGAGCGGGAACCTCGTTTTTACTTCCGGACAACTTCCCCTAAAAGACGGACAATTGATGCTCACTGGAAAATTAGGAGAAAGCCTTTCCATTGAAGACGTAAAGGAAGCTACGATCCAAGCCAGCCTGAACGCGATCGCTGCGGCTTCCGCGATCTGCGGAGGTCCGGACAAAATCGTGAAGATCGTAAAGATCGGAGTTTTTGTCGCGTGCAGTCCGAATTTTTTCGAACATCACTTGGTTGCGAACCACGGAAGTAACTTTCTTCTTTCCATTTTTGGAGAATCGGGACGTCATGCGCGCTTTGCCGTCGGCGTTCCTTCTCTTCCTTTGAACGCTCCCGTTGAAATCGAGGTCGTTTTTCAGGTCGCAGATGTTCAGTAATCTCTGGAAGGATATTCAGTGGAGCGTTAGAACAATTCCTCTTCTCGCGAGAGAATGGTTGACGTTCTATCTTTCTTTTACCGGAAGATTTACGGACTTTTGGAAAGAAAAATCGGGGACCGAAAAAGTTCTCTTTGTCGCGGTCACGCTTCAACTTTTTTTCAGCCTTTCGACTTGGATCGAATACACGATCAATCTCGGAGGGGAAGAAACGGAAGGCCTTCGTGTTTCGTCTAACTTTTACTTTATCATCCTTTCCGCGGGCGTTTTCTTTTTCGGTTCTTTCTGGAGATCCCACTGGCTGGGTTCTCTTTTATTGAGCGTTCAATTTCTTCTCGGTTTGGGAACTCTCGCCGGAATTTTTTTTCCGGAAACTTTCTTTGTGAGTTTTTTGAGAGAAGCTGATTATGTTTTCAGTTGGAAGTTCTACGGTTTTTTGGGAGCTTGGGGTTTTACTTCGCTTCTGGCTCTGAATCAATTTTTTCAGAAAGATTGAACGTTCAAATAAAAGTGGGAACACCCTCTTTTTAAATTCTTAGAGTGAAAAATCTTCTGACTTACATGCAAGGAAAAGATCGTCCATCTCCGCTTTGAAAGAGGAAAAGGTGGAACTCCTCGCTCTTACTTGTTCCTACAAAGGAATTGTTTCTGAAATTCTTCTTGAAAACGGACTTAAAGTCCGTTAAGAATAGAATTACGAGAAATCTATCTTAAAAAGAATTTCGAAAAGGTGAGAGTTCCCACAAAATTCATCTTCGAAAAATTCTTCCTGAGATAAGAGACTTCAAGAAACTCCTATGAAAATTCTCCTCACAAGTCTCATTGTCAAAAATCCGATCGAAGCCTTTCACTTTTATACAGAAGTCTTAGGCTTTCATAAAAAGCTTTTTATTCCCGAAGCGAACTTAGCCATCGTCGTATCCCCCGAAGAACCGGACGGAACGAGTTTGCTCCTCGAACCCAACGAAAATCCACTCTCGAAAACCTTTCAAGAAGGCGTTTACAAAGCGAACCTTCCCATGATCGTTTTTGGAGTAAAAGACATTCACAAAGAATACGAACGTCTTAAAAGTTTAGGCGTAGTCTTTCGTAAGGAACCGACAAAATCCGATATAGGAACGGAAACGGTTTTCGAAGATACTTGTGGAAATTTAATTCAGATTTTTCAGATGGACTAAAATTTCTCTCCGAATACAAATCAACTCAAGAACGTTAGTCGCCTTAGTTCTCAAGTTTTCAAGGAACTTCCCAAAAATACAATTCCCGAAAAAATATTACGGATAACTAATGTAGTCCCATGCGGGCTTCTGACTCTGCAACATCGTGCAGTTGTGTTTTGTATTGTCATCCCCGCTCGCGCAGAGATTGGTCGTCAGACGATGTGTATTTCCAAAGGGCGCAGTTCCCGAATCCGCATCGGTGAGAGCCCCGGTCATTCCGAAAGAATTCAGCCAAGCATCTGTAACCTGATTTGTATTACCGGAAAAGTTTGCCACGGAATCCCCGACGTGAACCAATCCATAATAAGAATTCGCCGAGGTCAGACCGCTTACGCTCAACCAAGGAGCGTTGCTCGCAGAAGCGACGTGATAGTCGGAAACACCGCTATAAATGGAAACCCTTCCAAGGGACTTTATCTTTCCTTGATACGCCGCGTGCCCGCTTCCTTGAGAATGTCCTCCGAGATAGATCTTGTTCCAATTTACGGCTCCTTCACTTAAGTATTGATCCCAACCGTCGGCGGGTCGTTTTGCGGCGAGGTATTGAAGCAATTTCAAAAGTCTTCCGTCGATGGAATTGATAAAATCCACGGAAACGGCGGTCGTCTTATCGACTCCCGTAAGAATCTCTTCTCTCGTATTTCCAAAACAAGAAGCAGAATTATTCGGAACGGTGTTGCAGATAACGTTGATCGGGTCCGCGTTCGGATACATAAGGCCGATACTATGATAACCTCGAACCGCTCCTTCTTCGATGATCTTGGAAACTGCGATCGGGTTGGAGCCCGAACCGGGCAAAAAGACCGCCAACAGATTTTTAGGCGTTCCCGAAGGAAGATAGATCAAATGCGGATCGTTGTATCTTAGAATACAACTCGCTCCATAACTCGGTAAAACAAAAATTCTTGTAAGCCCTAAGTAAGTGTCTACGCGAGGAGGAAGAGAAGTTTGCCCGCATTGAATAAAATCGAGAACCGCCAAACCCAGGATCGTGTTCTGAAGATTTTCATCTTTTTTGTCCTTATCATCGATTTGTTTGATACAACCGAAAAACAAAAGAAGAATCAAAGAGAGTGGAAACCAAAATTCTAAAATAGTTTTTTTCATCTCGCCTTTATAAATTCAAATTTAGAATACAAAAAGAAGACATCTATCTGCAAAACAATCGGCTCCGCTTCGAATTTCACATTCTTACTTTATTTTTGAGAAATCTCGCCCATCAAAGTTGATTCTTTTTTTTCGAAAGACTTATTAAGAAATAATTTTTAGACAAGAATAAATCAAAAACGGTTCGTCGGAGATTTTTTAGAACGGACTCGTTTCTCCACCTTTGTATTCCCGATTTCGATCCCGAGCGCAAGCCCCAAAATAAGGACATTCGGAATTTTCCGAAATCAATTGAATGGATTTAGGATCCGCTCCGGAGATAACTTTCCCCTGCCAATAGACGAAACGAGCGTCCTTTGAATAATCGGAATCCATAGAAAGTTTCGCATCCAATGGATTAGGATATTCTAATACGATAAAACTTTCGGGAGAACAGGAAAAAACCGAAACGTCTAAAGAGGTAAAGTAATAACATTGCTTCCGATCCTTTGCGTAGTGATCCGAAAGCGTAAAGGTTTTTGGATCCGCGCCGGAAACCGGTTTTCCTTCGTAGTAGATCGCAGACTTCGTCTTCAAGACATGGTAAAGGAAAGAATCCAGAAACACCGGCGACTCGGCGGTTTCGTCTATGATAGATCCCATATAATAGATCCGATTTTCGTCGAACCCGTAATCGGTAAGATTTCCTTCGCGACTCAGAACCCGAAAATTCTCAGGTCTTGCTTTTTCCAAAATTAAGAATACGATCTCCTTCTCGGTCCAGACTTTCAAATCGAGCGGAATCACGATCAACCAAGCCTTGGGAGAATTTGTTTTGATATTTAAGTTCGTAGTTACAAAATAAACGTTCTTTCGATCGGATAAGTAACCGTTCCCCAAAATTTGAAAACTCTTAGGATCCACTTCCGGAAGTTTCGTTTCTTTGTAATAAACGTTCAGATCGTCTTTTGCAAATTCCTTGTTTAGAATTTTAAAGTTTTTCCTTCCACTCGTCTCTATCTTTTGGTCTTCGTAATAAGGAAGAATCCAATATTTATAATGATACCCCTTGGAACAGGATATTAGAAATAGATAAATTAGAATCCAATGATACTTCATAATATGATTCTATTTATTTTATAAATGCAAAAATGGATTCGTGAGTTGTTTTAAAAAAGCGGCAAACACGTCGATTCGGATAAGGGTTGGATTGAATTGTAAAAGATAATAACAAAAGATGCTACTTTGGTCATTTTCGAAAAGAATGATTCAGTCAAAAATTCCTAAGTCCATCTTTGCGTCTTCGGAAGCCATTTCTCGAGGATCCCATTTTGGAATCCAGACGACTTCCACTTCGGCTTCGGTGATTCCATCCACCCGGAGCGTATGATTGATGACATCCTGTTTCATCTGCGGTCCGGCGGGACAAGCCATCGAAGTATAAGTCATATCGATCTTCGCTTTTGTTCCTTCGACTTTAATTCTATAGATGAGTCCAAGCTCGGCGATCGAAATTCCGATCTCCGGATCTTCTACCTTTTTGACTTCTTCGTAGATTTGTTCTTCTAATGCGTTTGTTGGCTCTTCTAACATTTTCTTTTCCCTCCTCTTCCTTTTTTTCGCCGTTTTGTTCTTTGAGAAAATCTTTGTGGGAACTCCCAAAAATCCAAATCTTATTTTGGAATTTTCGAAAGCGCCCTTTCCAGAGTATTCCAGGGAAGAACCGCACATTTGATTCTCGCGGGAATTTTTTTCACGGATTCCATCGATTCCAGATCTTCTAATTCTTCCTCAAACTTCGGATCCTCATTCTCCAAGACCATATTCTTAAATCGTTTAAGAATACTTTCGGCTTCGGAAACCGTCTTTCCCCGAATCGCTTCCGCCATCATCGATCCGGAGGCCTGAGAAATGGAACATCCTTTTCCGTTCACCCGGACTTCGGAAATTTTTTCCCCTTCCAGATTGATCGTCAATTCGAGTTCGTCTCCACAAAGAGGATTAACCCCGTGTTCATACAAGTCGGCCGGTTCGAGTTTTCCTCGAAATCTCGGATTTTGATAATGTTCTAAGATGACTTCTTTGTAAAGACTATCGCTTAAGGACACGGGAGAAAATCTCCTTTACCTTAATTAGACCTTCGATCAGTCGATCGATATCGTCTTTTGTGTTGTAAAGATAGAGGCTCGCTCTGCAGGTTCCCGGAATGTTCTTAAACGCCATAAAGGGCTGAGCACAATGATGTCCGACTCGGATCGCAATTCCCTCTTCGTCTAAAATTGTTCCAACGTCGTGAGGATGAACTCCCGGAAAGTTGAAGGAAATCACCCCGCCTCTTTTAGAAAGATCAGTCGGTCCGTAGAGTTCCAGTCCTCCGAAATCATCCAATCGATCCAACGCATAAGACAAGAGTTCGAGTTCGTGATTTCTGATTTCCTGCATTCCGATCGTTTCGAGATATTCGATCGCGGATCCAAAACCGATCACTCCCGCGATGTTCGGAGTTCCCGCTTCCAATCGAGAAGGAAGTTCCGCGTAAGTGGATCTTTCTTTGAATACTTGAGAAATCATATCGCCTCCTCCCATCCAAGGAGGCATCTCTTCTAAAATTTCTTCTTTTGCATAAAGAACTCCGACTCCCGTGGGTCCGAGCATTTTGTGCGCGGAGAATACGTAGAAGTCAAAGTCCATTTCCTTCATATTCACTGGAAGATGACATACGCCTTGCGCTCCGTCTACGAGAACTTTCGCTCCCACTTCCTTAGCGCGTTTTTGAATCGGCGCAAGATCGTGAATCGTTCCGGTCACGTTCGACATCTGGGAAACGGCGACTAACTTTGTTTTGCTCGTGATGATTTCGTCCAAGGTTGACAGATCCAAGGTGCTGTCTTCGTTTAGAGGAATGAATTTTAGAATCGCTTTTTTTTCCTGAGCCAACATCTGCCAAGGAACGATATTCGAATGGTGTTCAAGTTCGTTGAGAACGATCTCGTCCCCTTCTTTGATCTGAGTTCTTCCCCAAGTCTGAGCTACTAAGTTGATGGATTCCGTCGCGTTTCTTGTGAAGATACAAACCTTCGCACACTGCGCTCCGATAAAACGAGAAAGATGAATTCTACTGAGTTCGTATTTTTCCGTGGCTTTCTGAGAAAGATAATAGATCCCACGGTGGATGTTTGCGTTTTCTTCTCTGTAATATTTTTCGATCCGATCGATGACCGTGAAAGGTTTTTGAGAACTCGCGGCGCTGTCTAAAAAGACGAGAGGTTTGCCGTTCATCTTCGTTCCCAAGATCGGAAAATCAGTTCTTAATCTTTCAGCAGAGAAGCTCATATATGTCAATCCTCCAGATCCACTTCGATTGAGTCACCTACGATTCTCACCGGATAAACGGGGAGATTCTCCACCGCCGGCATACAAAGGGCCTTTCCGGTTTTGATGGAGAATTGAGCCTCGTGTCTAGGACAGGTGATTACGTCTCCACAGAGTTCGCCTTCGGAAATGGCTTCTCCGTCGTGAGTGCAGACGTCTTCAAACGCATAAAGGTTTCCTTCCAAACTCGTGATCCCGATTCTATTATATCGTGTTTCCACTACTTTGACTTTCCCGTTTTCAATTTCGGAAAGTTTTGCGAGTTTTCGAAAGCTCATATCTCACCTTCCACCTTCTTCACGATGAGTTCAAACAATTCTTCTCGTATAGTTTCTGATTCAATTTCACCAATGACTTGTCCAAGAAAACCGTCTACGATCATTCTTCTTGCCTCGTCCTCGTCGATTCCTCGAGAAGCGAGATAAAACAATTGGTCTTCGTCGATCTCTCCGACCGTCGCTCCGTGTTCGCACTTCACGTTCTCGGCATAAACTTCCAATTTAGGAATCGATTCGGCTCTTGCCGTACGATCCAAAAGAAGGTTGTTGTTGATCTGGATCGCATTCACGTTCTTGCAAGTGTTGGGAATCTGGAGATTTCCGGTAAAAATATGATGAGCCTTGTCTCGATACGCTCCTCGATAGAGGATCGAACTTTCAGTATGACTTTCTTTGTGGATGATTCTTACTTCGGAATCTTGAAATTCTCTCGCGGACATCGGAGCCAATCCAAGAACTCGGGCGTGCGCGCCTTTGCCGGACAATTCTACGTTGAGAATATTTTTTCCCTTGTAACCGCCCGGAGTTACCTTCGCGATCTTTACGTTGGAATCTTCCTTTTGATCTGAGAATAAATTTTGAAAATGGAAAACGCTCGAACCAAAAGATTCGATTCCCGTATAAGAAAGTTTTGTACCGGCCCCGCTCTGAAGAATCGTAAGTCCTTGGAAAAGTTTGAAGTTTTCTTCTTCCGGACATTCGTATCGTTCCGCAAAGAACGCCTTGCTGTGATTTCCAAACTTCGCAACGATGAGAGGAAGAATTCTCGACTCTTTCTCCAAGCGGAATTTGATTTCGATTTCTTCTTTAAGAATCTGGTCCGATCCGACTTCAAGATAGATCCCGTGTGTAAAAGAGGAAAGACTGAAAAGAGTGAACCATTCTACATTCTCTTTTTGGAATGTGTTTTCCAACACGTTTAAAAAGGTTTCGAGTTCTTTTCCGGTAAGAGATTCCGATCTGAAAACTTTCACTTCTTTCGGTGCGCGGATGGAAACCGCTTCCTCGCCAGGAGAATCTAAAAATTCTTCCGGATGAAAATTGGAAAGAGGAACCTTACGCCAGGATTCGTTTTCCGATCTTGGGATCGAAAGTGTGGAGAATTTGGAAAAAACTTTTTTTCGAAAATCTTGAAGAGCCTGCGGCTCCTTGCTCTTCGAGAGAAGAGTTGTAAACTGTGTTTCTAAGGACACTTGGTTTTTAATCTCCAGATTCTGCAAGTATCCAGTCATATCCTTTTTCTTCCAACTCCAACGCGAGTTCTCTCGTTCCGGTTTTCAAAATTCTTCCTTTTGCAAATACGTGAACAAAATCCGGCGTGATATAGTTTAGCATTCTCTGATAGTGTGTGATGAGAAGAATCGAACGATCCGCTGTTTTGTTTCTGTTGATTCCTTCGCTTACGATTCGAAGAGCGTCGATATCGAGTCCGGAATCGGTTTCGTCGAGAACAGAAAGTTTCGGTTTGAGGAGACTCATCTGAAGAATTTCGTTTCTCTTTTTTTCTCCTCCGGAAAATCCGTCGTTCACATAACGCGAGATAAACGATTCGGGAATGTCGAGATCGGCCATTCCTTGTTTGAGTTCTTTTCTAAATTCCTTTACGGGAAGATCTTTTCCTCGAACGGACTTCACGATCGTTTTTAAAAAGTTTCCGATGGTGACTCCGGGGATGCTCGTCGGATATTGAAAGCAGAGAAAGATTCCGAGGCGCGCGCGTTCATCGGTCGGAAGTCCGAGAATGGATTTTCCTTCGAAGAGGATGTCACCCGAGAGGACCTGGTATTTCGGATGGCCCATGATAACATTGGAGAGCGTGCTCTTTCCGGATCCGTTAGGACCCATGATGGCGTGAACTTCTCCGGGTCGAATCGTGAGATTGACACCTTTTACGATTTCTTTGATTTCTCCGGAATCTCCGGTATGAATTCCTGCCCTGAGGTCCTGGATCTTTAAAATCTCGGTCACAAAAGCACCTTTATCAGTGAATAGTGGGATCGGGAAATTTGTCTTCGGCGCGTCGTTTGCGGAAGAACGGATAAATTTCTCCCGAAAATGAATGGCTCTCGATGAGAAAGTCGCTCCCGATTCTTTCCTCTGATCCCTATTCTACCAGTGTTTTTTTCTGTAGGGAGAGATCAATAGGAAAGAAGAAATAGGTCTTGAGGAGTGTGGGGAGTTCCCGCGTTTTCGTTTTCTTCTCGGGAAATTGAATAAGTCGAAGGAAGAATTCGGATCCTGCCGAAGTGCTTCGATTCTTTTTAGAGGGAGTTCCTACTTTTTGATGAAGATGCGTTTTCGATGTGAAGAAGCGAAAGGAGAAAAGGATTTCCTCTTAGGAATGGAACATAAGCCTATCACCTGGAACACCCGCAGAAAAGAGTCCTATCTTTTGTATCTCTATGGATCGGGGAGTTCCTACACGAAAGGGTCACAGTGCATCCGCTTTGCCTTTAAAAAGAAGACTTTCGGAACTCAAAAACGATCCATCTCCTTTTTTGGGAGTTCCTACATCTTCTATAAGTTGAGTTTCAGAAAGAAGAAGTAAGGTTTTTTTCTTTATCTTTCTGGAACTTAGGAGTTCCTACTTTTGATAAGGGGGAGAAGGCCGATTGTGGCTAAGGGAGACTCCGCCGTTTTAAAGGGATCGACGAGGTTCAAGCGGGGAGTTCCCACATGGAAAGGTATTTCAAAGTAAATCTTCTCAATCCGGAAAGTCCACATCCCGACTTAAACGCCAATTTGCAGTTTTTAGGAGTTCCTACATTCGCTGGCCGAGCGTGGGAGGACTGAAAAAATCTCGATTCTTCTTTTCTCAATCATCTTTCGACGCGGGAGTTCCCACACTTCTCTAAAAGTTCAAAAAGAAGGAGTTCCTACTTTATCAGGATTTTGCGAAAATTCCAATCTCTCCGATGATTCCCCGAGATCGGAAAAAGATCAAACGACGATGCGAATTTCGAAAGAATTCGAAGAAGGTTTTAGACCTTTTCCCAATCCATTTTGATGATCAGGATATAATTGTCTCTCAGGGTATAAGTAAAGATTACGACTTGCTTATGAAGATCCATATCGTAGACGGGTTCGGTCACCGTCCATTTCGCGTGACTCTGAACTACCTTCGCCTTATGACGAATGAAGAACGGTCTCCAAGCATAGTTGTTTCCGATTTCAGTCAGATCCGAATCCCAATCTTCTCCGGGATGAGAACGAAAATAAGTAGGAGTGATCTGATAACCGAAGATATCGCAGGCAAAGACAGAAAGAATTTCGGAAGGAAGATTCGGAAGCATCAAATGCAAGACGAGCGGAAGATCTTCTTTCCCGTTGTGTCTTAGGGCCTCCAACTTTTCTCCCAGGGCGTCGATCACCGCTTGCCCTTTCTGAAATTCTTCTAAGAGTTCCATAAATCTTAAGCCTGAGAATTTTTCGAGAGTGTCTCTCAGACTTCGATTGAATTGTTTCTTATCTTGAAATTCTACTTGTGGTCGGGAAAAATAAAAGCCTTGGAGTAAGTTGGCTCCCATCGAAAGAGCGAGATGCAATTCTTCTTCTGTTTCGATTCCTTCAAAAAGAAGATCGGAACCGAGCTTCTGGGACATATCTGCGATCGCACTGAGAACGTTCTTAAAAGATCTTCGGTTTAAACTCTCCCTCATGATCTTAATATCCACTTTCATAATATCCGGATGAATATAACCGATTCTTTCTAAGTTGGAGAATCCGACACCGAGATCGTCTACCGCGATCTTAAATCCGTAGTCTTTAAAAACGTTTACGATCGAAAGAAGTTTTTCTATACTTCCGTCAAACTTATCTTCGGTGATTTCAAGAACTACTTCCGCAGGAGAAATTTCGTATTTTTCTATCAGGTTGAGAACATGGAGTCTCTTGAGATCCAAGACGTCTCCCGTATGAATCATAGAGAGAAAATTCGGCATCATGTTCAGGAAAAGTTTGGTTCTCAGTCCCGTGTCTTTCAAATGCCGAATCGCTTTTTCTCGGATCAACCGATCGATCTGAATCAATCGAATCGTATCCAACTCCGGATTGTGAAATTGATATCCTAACGAACGGTATTCGTTTTTTTCGGGAGAATAGAATCTTCCCAAAACTTCATATCCTACGATATTACAATTTGTTACTTCCAGGATCGGTTGATAATGGGGTTGGTAGTAATTCTCTCCGTAAGAGAGAATGTTGCTTGTATCCTGGCTATATAACATGATCGTTTAGATTCTCTTTTACTGGAATCCGCAAACTCGCGTCCTGCAAGCAAAATTCCGTACAAAAAGGGTCAAATTAAGAGGAAGAGAAGACCGCATTCTTCTTTTTTTTTATGAACGTTCGAAAAAACTGACAAATCTAAAGGTATTCTTGCATGAAAGAGGCGATCGGCCATCTTCTCAACCCTTCTACACTAGAACCCAATCTCGGTCTCTATCTAGGAACTCTTGGAATTGATAATTCCAGAGAGTATAAGTCTTCTTTTTTATCTTCCTGGAAAAAAATAGACTCGGTTTTAGTCGATTTGATTACAGATGATTTTCTTTTAGCGCTTCGAATTTTTCGCGGGCCCGGCGCTTGTCGCGCTTTTCTAAATCTCTGGTTTACCGAATCCGGTAAATTTAAGGATTTAGAATGGGATGGAAGTCCTGGAAAAGAATTCTTATCTCGAGGAACGTTTCGAAACGGTTACTGGAGTTTTACGCAAGGAAATCAGAGATTCAATTTCCGCCTGGATGATACGATCCAACAGGGATACACACATTCTTCCATTCTCGCAACCGATCTCAATCTTCAATTGGACGCCCTTGTCAGCACGGTGGAAAAATCCCACAAACCGGTTTCTTCTCTCGAAACTTCGGGAAAGGACTGGCTCTTTCGTCTGATCTCTCCGGATCTTTCCGTGAGAGGTCAACTAGCGCTAGACGAAGATACGTGGAATTTGGATTCTTCCGAAAGACTTTCTTACAGCATTACTTCCGGTTTTAGCAACCAGGCTTTTATTCCGGAATCTCGGATTTACGGAAACGCGAGTGCGAAGAATTCTTTTCGTCTGAACCTCAACGAGAACACGGGAATTCTTCTCTGGAGAAATGGAGTTCCCACATTTTTAGAATCGGCGACGTTTCAAAAAGAATCCTTGTCCTATGTTCTCCGCGATCCTTCCGATCAGATCGAACTCACGATTACTCCGATTCGAACCACTCCTCAGATCATTCCCGGTTTTTTTGGAAAGAAAATTCCTCTCGAAAGAGTGGAGGGAAAGATCTCCGGAAAGATTCGTTTCGGGAATAAAAAAGAAACGATCAAGAAAGGTTTTGCGATTTTAGAAGTTTAAAATTCTTCCGAAAATCATTCTCAATTCTTGAGAACCTTTCTTCCTTTGGATTTCTTTTTCGTATTCTTTTTTGGTTTTACCGGATTGAGTTTGTGATTTTTCTTTTTCAGGTTTACGGTCATCGCATCCCGAAACGCGGGGAATAAATTCAGAGCGTGTAAGAAATCTTCCTTGCTCAACGTATAAATCTCACAGATAGAAACGGATTTTACCGTAGCGGATCTTGGTTCCTCGGTTACGAGCGCGAGTTCTCCGAAAAATTGTCCTTCCGTTAGAGTTGCGATCACGTCGAAATCGTTTAACGCGAGAATTTCGACGGTTCCTTCGCTCAAGATATAGAGGTTATGACCTATATCACCTTTATGGAATATGATATCTCCCGGAAGAAAGATATGGTGCCTCAGAGAAAAGACGAGGTTTGTAACGAGCGCGGGTTCGGCGCCTTGTAAGAATGGAACTTTTTCAAGGAGTCCTCTGTGAAGATGAATCTTCACATCCCTCTGAAGAGAAACGGGAAGATCGCTCAGGAGTTCTCTCTCATTTTCCCCCCAACCTCTTTCCATGATGTACATGTAATAGTCTCGAATCTTTCTTCGAATTCCAAAGGGAAGATTTCTCGCTCTTAGGAAGGAATCTACTTGGGACATTCTTTTGATCTGAGCCGCTCTTACTAAATCTAAATTACCGAGAATGCTCGCGATGTTTCCGATAACGGTCGCATAAACTCCGGCGCCGAGCATCATCACAAGAGTCGCATAAATTCTCTGGTTCGTATTCACAGGGACGATATCTCCATAACCGACGGTGGCGAGAGTCGTCACGGTCCAATAAAACGCTTTCACGTATTCGTCCCAACCCGTTCGAAAAGAATCCAATTCGTCCATATACAACCAACCTACCGCGCACCAGTGCGCGACGATCGTGATCCAAAATCCTAAGAGGACCAATCGAAGAACTCCCGGAGCCGGCTTAAAGGCAAGATTGAGTCGATGGAGAATTCCCGGAATTCGAACCACCTTTATGATTCTTGTGATCCCAAGAAGTAAAAAAAGATAAGGATGCAGAGAAAGATCGATCCTGAGAATTTTTTGGGCCACGATCTCAAATGGAAACGCCGCCACAAAATCGAAAAAGAACCAGGTCTTGAAGTATCTGACAATCGCTTCTCGTCTTACATAGATCCATTCTCCTTTGATGTATTCGGGAGAGAATATATTAAAGAGAATGTCTCCGAAATACAAAAGATCGACTACGATGTAGAGGCTATTTACCGCAAATCCTTGTTCGTAAGAGAGAACGATTCTAAGAGGAGATTCTACGGAAGCATAAAGAATACATATAAAAATCAAAAGATCCCAGAAGATTCTGATTCTGTTGTCTACTCGGAACACGCTCATTTCATTTTTCTCCGTTTGGTGAAACCAAAGATCACGGAGTAAGAATTCTTAAATCCGAATCCGAATTCTTTGGAGAGCGACATAGTAGCGCAGAAAGGTTTCTTTAGAAAGAATTTATTTAAGAATGTGGATCGTAGCCTTTCTGAAACGACCGACTGAGATCCATCTTGACGTTGAGTTTCCGAAGACTTTCTTGCATGGCTTCTCGAAATCTCGGATAGAGACTCAGTGCTTCTAAAAAATCCTCTTTGCTGAGAGTATAAATTTCGCAGATGGAAGTACAACGGATCGTCGCGGAACGCGGTTCAGCGGTGACTAATGCCAACTCTCCAAAAAACTGTCCGTCGCCGAGCGTTACGATCACTTTGGATTCATCGGGAGACAAGACGTCGACGTGACCTTCGCTGAGAACATAAAGATTATGACCGATATCTCCTCGATGAAAGATGATATCTCCGGGAAGGAAAACGTGATGTTTCAGAGAAAAGATAAGATTGGTCACGAGAGAGGAATCGGCCCCTTTTAAAAAAGGAACCTTTTCTAAAAATTCCCTGTGAAGATGAATTCTTACGTCTCTCTGAAGAGAAACGGGAAGGTCGCTTAACAATTCTTTTTCATTCTCCCCCCATCCCCTTTCTATAATATACATATAGTAGTCTCGAATCTTTCTTCGGAGCCAAAAAGGAAGCCTCCTCGCTCTCAAAAAAGAATCCACTTGAGCCATTCTCTGTAGTTTTGTAGCTCGGACAAGATCCAGGTTCGCGAGAATACTCGCGACGTTACCGATGACGGTAGCGTAGACGAGAGCTCCGGTGAGCATTACAAAAATCGTATATATTCTTTGATGAGTTGTGATCGGAACGATATCTCCATATCCTACGGTCGTCAGAGTTGTGATCGTCCAGTAGAGGGCTTGTACATATTGATCTAAACCGGTGTCTACGGAATCCAAGTTGTCCATATACAACCATCCGATCGCGCACCAGTGTGCGACGACGCTGATCCAAAACATGAGAAGGACCAATCGAAGAATTCCGGGCGCCGGCTTGAAGGCAAGATTCAATCTATAGAGAATTCCCGGTATACGAACGACTTTTATGATACGAGTGATTCCAAAAAGGAGATATAAAAACGGATGTAAGGAAAGATCAAGATTGAAAATTTTTTCGGCCGCAATCTCAAAAGGAAATGCTGCGAGAAAATCAAAGATAAACCAAGTCTTGAAATACTTTACGATTTCCTTTTTTTGAATATGAATCCACTTTCCCTGAACGTATTCAGGCGGAAATATATTCACGAGAATGTCTCCAAAGAAGAGGAGATCCACTACGATATAAAGTGCGGTTACGATGAACCCCTGTTTGTAAGACAAGACAACTCTAAGAGGGGCTTCTAGGGAAGCATACAGGATGCAGATAAAGATCAAGATGTCCCAGAAGATTCGCAGTTTGTTGTCTACGTGAAACATACTCATCTTTTGTTTTCTTAGCTCCTTTTGATTGCGCCTTGGTTCTCGGGACGGTTCTCGAATGCCGAGAGTTTCCCTATCCTAAAGAATCGACTTGAGAATGAAATAATTTATAATTCATCTCCTGAATAATTAAAGTTAACATTTATCAATGTTTTTTAAGCGGCCTTTTTCGGAAGAAAAGTGCCTCGTCCACTTGGAATGGTGAAATGGAAATGTTTGGATCGGGAGATTTGATTTTTTGTGAGAAGTCTGAAAGTGTGAGTTCCTACTTTTAGGTTACGGCGGATTTTTAGTAAAAGTATAAAACTGGGAGTTCCTACTTTTGAAAGGAGGTAAGAAGGCTCGGGAAGCGACGGATTTAGATTAGGAAAGAAATATTAGAAAAGGGAAGGAGGAATCAATTTGTAAAACGTATAAAAGTAGGATCTCCCTCATTTAGTCGTAAGGCAGCACTATCGTTTTCGGGTGTTAGACTTCGTTGGGAGCTCCGATCAAAGGGGAACTCCCAAAACCATCAAGCTCCGAGAATCAAATCCAAAACTACCTTTCCATCCTCTTCTCCCGTCACAGAATTCATCGCTCTTTCCGGATGAGGCATCATTCCCGCAATTTTGAAATTCTTCGAAGTAATTCCCGCGATCGCATCCAGAGAACCGTTCGGATTCTCCCCAAAATAGCGAAAGAGAATTCTTCCCTCGTCTTCGAGTTGTTTCAAAACGTCGGAAGTCGCAAAGTAACAACCGTCCGCGTGTGCGATCGGAATTCTCAATTCTTTCTGAGGATCCAAAGAAGAAGTCACCGGATTTCCGGAGGAACCTTTTTTTAAGGTCACAGTTTTACAGATATATTTCAGAGTTTTGTTTCTCGTCAGAGCGCCGGGTAAAAATTCAGCCTCGGTAAGAATCTGGAATCCGTTGCAGATTCCGAAAAGTTTTCCGCCCTTATCGACGTGTTCTTTCACGGATTTCATCACCGGAGAAAAACCGGCCATAGCGCCGGAACGAAGATAATCCCCGTAGGAAAAACCTCCCGGAAGAATCACGAGTTCGTATTTTTTTTCAAGCTGATCTCGGTGCCAGATACGGTCCACTTCGGCCTTATATTGATCTCTTAGAACTCTATAAATATCGGCGTCGCAGTTGGAACCGGGAAACGTGATTACGGCAACTTTCATATTTTTTGAATATTAGCAGAATATGTTTCGATTACGTGATTTACAAGAATCTTGTCGCAGAGTCTTTCTACGTCTTTTCTTGCGGCTTCTTCGTTCGGAGCGTCGATCTTGAGTTCGATGTATTTTCCGACTCTTACGTCTTGCACAGATTTTTCTCCGACCTCGGAGAGCACTTTTTTAACCGTACTCCCTTGCGGGTCCAGAACGGATTCTTTGAGGACTACCTGGATTTTTGCGATGTACATGAAAGTATGAGATCCTCTATCTTCTGGTATTTTTCTCTCAGCTCGGAAATGAGTTTTTCCGGGAGATCGGGAGCCGGAGGCATCTTGTTCCAATTTGTAGTTTCGAGATAATTCCGGAGGATCTGCTTGTCCAAACTCGGTGGAGAAATTCCTACAGAATAGGTTTCCGCAGACCAATACCGGGAAGAATCCGGAGTGAGGAGCTCGTCGATCAGGATAACCTGTCCGTCCAAGATCCCAAACTCAAACTTGGTATCACAGAGAATGATTCCCGCCCTATCTACCACTTCAGAGGCGCGCAAGAAAATGGAAATCGATTTTTCTCTGAGAATTCCGAACAGTTCTTTTCCGATTCGATTTTCCATCTCTTTCTCGGAGATGTTCTCGTCGTGTCCTTCGTCGTTTTTTACCGCAGGTGTAAAAACGGGTTCGGATAATTTCTGAGATTCTTTCAAACCCTTTGGAAGTGTTACACCCGCGAGAGTTCCCGCGTCCTTGTATTCTTTCCAACCGGAACCGGAGATATAACCGCGAACCACACACTCGTAGTCGATTCGTTTGCATTTTTTTACGAGAACGGATCTTCCTTCCAAGTCCGGATGATTTTGAAAAGGAGCCGGGAAATTCTTAACATCCGTTTCGAGGATATGATTGGGAACGTCTTTGAAGTATTCAAACCAAGAAGTGGAAATTCGATTGAGAACCTTTCCTTTGTCCGGAACGGGTTGTGGAAAAACTACGTCGAATGCGGAAATTCGATCGGAAGAACTCAAGATGAGTTTATCGCCGAGATCGTAGATGTCTCGGACTTTTCCTCTGTAAGAAGGATTCGGCAAATTCATAATTTCAACACCATCATAGCGATATCGTCATCATTTGTAAGTCTCTCGGAATGCGCAAGAATGGAATCCATCATCGATCCGAGAATATCTCCGCCCTTAGAAACTTCTTCTTTAAAGATTTTTTTGAGACGTTCTTCTCCGAGAATATTCATACTCTTGTCGGCGATCTCGGTCGCGCCGTCCGTATAGAGAAGAAGAAAGGCGCCTTTCTCAAATTGAATCGTTTTGAATTCTTCGCTTACGTTGAGTTCGATCGGGATGATAAGAGGTCCCATTCCAGGGAGAGTCGAAACGATTCCGTTTTGATAGAGGATCGGAGCCGGATGGCCTCCATTCGAATATTCGAATATAAGATCTTCGTGAAGGATTCCGTAAAAGAAAGTGATCGAAAATTCTTCCGGAAGAATTTTTTCCAAATTGTGACGAAGCGTTTTGACCTTCTCTCTTAGATTCTGATCCGGAGAAAGACTCGAGACTTGCATCTTCAACATCGCCGCAAGGAGCGCCGCGGAAGGGCCGTGACCGGAGCAGTCCGCGATAAAAAGATGAAGAGAGTTGTTTTCTATCCACGCGTCGGTGTAATCTCCTCCGATCTGCATGAGAGGTTGAAAGATCGTACTCAATCCGACTCCGTTCCAAACAAGATCTTTTTCGGGAAGAAGTTCCTGTTGAACCTTACGAGCCATGATCAATTCTCTTTCATAGTTTCTTTTTTGTTCAAAGAGTTCGTCTTGGAGAATTTTGATTCTGATAAAGGCGCGGATCTTTGCGATCAACTCTCGAGGTTGAAAGGGTTTGTGGATGAAGTCGTCTCCTCCGTGAGAGATCGCTTCGTCAAAACCTAATTCTCTGCTGATCGCGGTGATAAAAAGAATAGGAAGAAGTTTGAATCTTTCGATCTCTCTCAATTCTCTGCAAAAAGAGAATCCGTCTTGCCCGGGCATACTTACGTCTAAGAGAAGAATATCGATTCGATTTGTTATGAGAATATTTCTGGCCTCGGCCGCGGACTCCGCCGTAAACATTTGAAAGCCCAAAGGTTTGAGCGTGTGTACGATCAGCTTCAGATTGATTTCGGAATCATCGACTGCAAGAACCGTATGTTGACTGTAATCCGGAGCTATTGACAACGTATCCTTACTCTTCCTTTTCTGGGAGACTTTCGCGAAGGTCGCCGATCTTTGCAAGACGATAGGCGAAACGGAATAAGACTAAAAAGAGAATGTGATACGCAAGAACTCCCAACCAAAAACTCTGACGAATGTCGGAATCCATTCCTCCCTTTCCGAGAACGGATTCCGGATGATTTCCGGGATTGTCCATCCAACGAATCGCTCCCCATGTAATCACGGCGTTGACCGCGCAGAGAATACTCAAGAAGGAGGAAAAAATTTTCTTCTTAGAAGAATCCGTGATGAGAATTCGAAAAACGAAATAGGCGATCAAACTGATAAAAAGAACGGTGAAGGATTGAAGTCTTGCGTCGGTTTTGTCCCAAGAAACTCCCCAAGCGCTGTAAGCCCAGATTCTTCCGGAAAAGATAACGCCGATTGCAAAGAGAAGAGAGATCTGATTCGCTGCGAGTGAAAGGAGATCCCACTTTGATTCCTTCTTCCAAAGATAAAGGACCGCAAAGAAGAGAGAAAAGATCGGACCGTAGAGCGCGACCCAAGCGACTGGAACGTGAAAGTAGAAAATTCTATGAGCGATTCCTTGTTGGAGAATCACATTCGGATAATTGAGAGAAATTAAAACTGCCGCCGGAAAACCGACAAGAAAGATTGCGGATAAAATCCAGTCGAAAACGGGATGTGCAATTCGGATCTTCATACGAAAGAGAGTATTCGAGAGAATGCCGGCAGAATCAAGAAGATTCTTCAGGGTTCGTCGCCCGAAAGTTCTAAAAGTAGAATTCCGATTCCCGCGTAAAAAGCGCAGAACGAAAGTAAGATGGCGAGTCCGGGGATGGGATCAAAAACCGGAAGTCTTTCGAGTTTTCTCTCGGCTTCCATTCCGAAGAGAAGAATCGGAATCGTAAAAGGAATCATGAGGAGCGGAAGTAGGATCTCCTTCAATCGGGAGGAATCACTGATATGACTCAAGGAAACTCCGAGGAAAGAAATACAGAGAACTCCTGGAAGAAGAAAAATCAAATTCACCGTCAGATCTCTGGCTCCGAGAGGAAAGGCCTGAAAAAAAACAGATAATAAAATCATTAAGTAGAGGGCCGCAATCGCAAGACCGAAAAAGACCGCGAGAGATTTTGCGAGAAATCGCATCCAGATCGGAAGAAAGAGAGAACTGATTCTTCCCCCTCCGCTCTCCCTCTCCTCCCAAGCGGACTGCCCGATAAAAACGTAGGAAGTGAGAAACAAAACCGACCACTTGATTCCGATCAAGGTTTGTCGGTCCAGTTTTCCGGTCTGTTCCAGAGCATAATTAAAAATGAATACGATGGACGTGATCAAAACTACGACGGAAAGAATTCCGTTGAGAGCCTTTCCTAAAAGTAGGAACTCCTTATAAAGAAGAGAAAGCAGAAGTTTCAATTTTTCCCTCCTTGAGATTCCAAGAAATAGTCTTTTGAGAAAAAGGAATTCCCGGATCGTGAGTCACCATGAGAACTGCGGAATTTTTGGAGTATTCTTCCAAGAGACGAACTGCGATTTCCAAACCGGTTCTGTCGAGTGCGGTAAAAGGTTCGTCCAAAAGAATCAAATCTCCACCGGTGAGGAGCGCTCGGATGAGCGCGGCCTTTTGTTTCATTCCTCTGGAGAATGTAAAGATCGGATCCTCTCTTCTCGTCCAGAGTTTGAAAGACCTAAGTAGGAACTCCACCTTTTCATTCGCAAACTCAATGCCCGCTATCGAGAGAAAATAACGAAGATTCTCCTCCAAACTCAAAGAGGTATAAAGTCCGAGTTCATGACCCAAGTAGGAGATCTGCGGTTTTTTAGAACCCAATTCCGAAAAGGAAAACGATTCTTTATGATGCGAATGATTGAGAATGCTTCGAAGGAGAGTCGTTTTTCCGGCGCCGTTATCGCCTCGGAGAAGAATCAGTTCTCCCCGGAAAAGAGAAAAGGAGATCTGTTTGAGAATCTGTTTTTTTCCGATAGAATAAGATAGATCTTTGCAGACGAGAAGCGCTTGTTCTTGAGATGGCAAACCGATTCCTCTTATGATGTCAGACTCTCCTCAGAAACAGAATTTACAATGCGTTTTTTCCGTTCCAAACGGGGGAGTTCCTACTTTCCTCGGAAAGTTCCAGATTCTTTTTCTTTCCTTTTTCCTCTTTCTCTTCTTCAACTCACCCGTTCAAGGACAACTGAATATCGGAGGCCAATACTACTCCGGACTTCTCTGGGGAGAAAATGAAATTCTCTCTCCGGAATATTACAATGACGGATCCTTTCTAAGATCGGAACAGGATTTTATTCTCAGCGCAGGAAGAAATTGGAAGGGGGATCCCCCTACATCAAAAGGAAGTTTCACATTCGAGGGAAAAGAAATTCTCAATTGCGGACTTTTTAATAATGAGGCGGTTCTTCTTTTAGAAAAAGGAAAACCGGAAGAAAGAATCAAGGCCATTTCCATGTTGGAAGAAGGAATCCGTTTCGATCCAAAATTTTTCCCTTTCCGATACAATTTGGGAAGAGCCTATCACTTGGAAAAAAAATATCAGAAGGCGATCATTCAATTCGAATACGCAAGTTCTGAAATTCCGGAATACTATAGAACCTACATTCATTTAGGAACGTTGTATGAAACCACGAGGGAAGCGATCAACGCGACGATTCTCTGGAGAAAGGCAGTTTCCCTAAATCCTTTTCACACCGAGGCGCTTCTTCTTTTGGCCGACCACTACATTCGAACCGATCTTAAAAACAGAGCCCTTCTCTATATTAAGGAAGCCTCCCGAATCGACGAACAAAGTCCCGACGCGAGAATGGGCAAAGCAAGAATCGAACTCTTATCCTCCAAAGATCTCTATGCTTATAGAATCTTTAAGAATACGGAGCTCGTGGACGACTTAGGGCAAAAGAAACAATACAATAAAAAATTTCATTTCTTCTTCGCGGAAACCGCGAGTAAGGTCGGCGATTATGTCACGGCCGCGGACCAATACGAACAACTTCTCAAATATCCGAATGATCCATTCTTCTCAGAATTCTCCTTCAAGGTAATCGAAAGAAGAAGAGATCTTGCAAAACGTTTTGCCGAGATAAAGTCCTTGGAAGAGGAAAACAAAAACGAGTGAAAAAGGGTTTGCTTTTTTCAATTTTCTTCCGTTATCTTGAACCTTGGAGGAATCTATGAAAAAAATCACCTGGCTCACAATCCTGCTTTTCCTCCTTAGTATTCCTGCGTTCGCGCAGCCTAAAGAAAAAGGGCAGGACGACCTGAGTCGTTCCGATGTATTTTCTGAACATGGGAGTTCCTACACAAAATCCCTTCAGAAAATCGTCAGAGATCTGGAAACCACGATCAATGAGAGACTCACGGATTTAGAGAAGAAACATTCTCTTCTCGTAATTCTGAGACCGGAACTCGAAAAGGTGCAAACAATCGTCACGGAAGACATCCCTTTCACATTTGACGAAGGGTATGAGAGCAACTTGCTCAAATACGTTCGTTTCAAATTTGAGGGCGGCAAAATCAAGGAAGTTGAACTCGCCTCTGAGAAAAAAAGAATTCAGTATGAATTTGCTTTTGAAAACAAGAGACTGATTTTCTCTCCTCCGGACGTATTAGCATCTCAGGTCAAACTCGAAAGATTCGACAAAATAGAGAATACGAAAGTGGGAGATATCTCTCTGGAAAATCAGATCAAGGCTTTGAGACTCTTAGAGTCAAGCCTCAGATCTTCGATTTACCGGATCGATATCATGATCGCTTTGTATAAAGACAAGAAAGATAGAAAAAATCTCTATCAGATCGATATCTGATCAAACGCGGAGGGAGCTCAGATCGGTCGCACGAATGAGTTCCCCCGTAAAAGAATTCTTATAATTCGTAAAAACCTCTTCCGTCTTTCCAAAATCCAAAAGTTTCCCTTTTTCTAAAATTCCTATTTGATCGCAGAATTTCCTCGCGGTTCTCAAGTTATGCGTTATGAGGAGGATTGTTAGTTTTTTCTCTCTCGCAAGTTTTTTCAGGAAAAGTAGGATCTCATTCAGGAGAATCGGATCAAGCGCACCCAGAGCCTCATCTAAAAAAAGAATCTTAGGTTCCGTAAGAAGAGCGCGGAGTATCGAGGCCCTCTGAAGTTCTCCTCCGGAAAAAGATAAGACATTACGATTGAGATCTTTCCCTGAAAGTTGGAACGAATGTAGGAAGTCATAAAATGACGCTTCCCCTCGTGTAGCAATTTCTCCGCCGAGAATGCGGAGCGGTTCTTTGAGCGCCTTTTCAAGAGTCCAAGAAGGATTGAAGCTACTTACGGGATCTTGGAAAACAGGTTGGAGCTGATGAATCGGAATTTCGCGACGCTCCTTTCCGAAAAAGAAAATAGATCCGCTTTGATCAAGATTCTTAAATGTAGGAACTCCCAAAATAGAACGAAAGAGAGATGTCTTTCCCGAACCCGAACGTCCCAGAATTCCAAGAATCGTTCCAGGAGCCACTTCGAAAGAAATAGAATCCAATATGATTCTTTCTTCAAATTGTAAACTGAGTCTCCTAATTTCAAGAGCTTGATTCGAATCCGGCATTTTTCCAAAATATGCGATTCATAAATTGAGGACAAGAATTCTAAAAAGTAGGTTTTGAATTTAGACTAACCTATTTTCGAAGACTAGTTGGAAGATCGTCCCCTATAATGAGCTTTCCATTTGGAAGAGAATGAGAAGTTGCGGAATCCCTTTTTTGGTTTAAACTTCCAGTTTTATGAAACGAATTTGTATTCGGATCAAAACCAAGTATCACTGGGAGTTTCGGCATTCTTTTTCTAAAAGTGAGAAGAATGAAAACTTCGAAAGGATGAACCTGGTCAACCAATCCAAAAATCATTTCTGTTAATATTCTATCGCAAGTCTCGAACCGATCTTACGGCCCGGAAACACAGCGAAGATATGCGTTATTCGCCTTTGGAAACTCGATCGTGCCTCCCATTCTGTAATCCGCGATATAAGCCATCGCCCGATATTTTGTCGATCTTGGAATCGAATAAGCCCTTCTGGTGGAAGCAGGTGTCGCCACGTAGGAGGAAGGATCCGAATTAAAATCATTAGCCACGGTAGAATCCGGACTGGATCCCGTCGAGATTCCGCTCGTCGAACTCCAATAATATCCTCCGATCGTATTTTGAAAAAATGAAACATCGATGATCGGGTAAGTCGTCTTTCGATAGTCCAAAAGACTCACTATCTCTTTCACGTTAGGCACCCTCCAGATTCTTCCCGCCAGATTCAAATTTTGACAAGAAAAGAGCGCGGAGTTCCAATCCATGATCGTAGCGACTCCGGAACAATCCAAGGAAGCTTGTCCAAAGGAACATTTCTGCCAATAAAGCCCGTTTAACGTGTCCTTTACTGTACCGTCTCCGTTATCAACATACGGACCACCGATCGCAGACAACGTAGAAGGGCGAAAATGAATCAGAATTAAAAAAACTAAAATGATAATTTTTTTCATAAAAATTCTCCTTTAGTCCGCGAGACACAGACTTGTATAATAATATCTCTGGGCCACGTAATTCGAAATATAATTCAGTTTATCCGGACCTGGCTGTGTAACACCTCCGAAAACGGAAATCGCCCATGCCCCCTGGGAATAATAGCTTGGTGGATTCATCGGATCCCCGGGCCCGCTGGATAAAGAATCGATCGTTCCAGTCACAGTATTTGCATTGATGCTTAAAGTATAAGTTCCAGTCCAATATCTTTGATAGTCATTTCTCAGAAGTCCCGGAAAATTAGCCTCGGGAATCGCATCATTCCCCGCCCCGCCTCCGTAGTTAAGAATACCATAATATTCTGATAGATAAGGAATTCTCCAGGTCTTTTTCCCCGCGTAGCCGTTCCCTGAGTTCGCAGCATTCAATGAATTACATTCAAAGGACGATATTTGATCTTTATACGGGTAACCGCCCACGGTTCCGCACGTCGTTCCATCCCATTTTGTATCTTGCGGACAAACCTGAACACAGATCGTACCATCCCAAGAAAATCCTTCGATACAGGTTTTCCAAACTCTACCGGTAATTGTATCAACGGATACGATATCGCTCGGATAAGACGCATTCATAGCAAAGGGTAAAGTCAATCCTGAGCTTGCGTTTACGATCTCACCATCTTGCCCGGATCCGAAACAAGTAGCCGGGTCTCCGTTTGAATCGGAACAATCCGTCTGCCCTGTATCGGCGACTTTTAAAGGGGAAGAATCCACTCCCGTTGCAAAAAAGAAAGAGTTGGAAGCGGGCACGTTTCCCGCAAAATCCTTAAATCCAACAACAGAAAGGCGAAACAAAAAAAGTTCCGGAAGCTTACTCTGTAAATCCAATCGGTAAGTCCTTGAATCCAACCACTGTCCGGCGGTTCCTTTGATGCTTGCACCCGTAGACCCTACTAACGTAGGGTCGGAAAATATTGCCATACTCGGAACTAAGGTCGTGGAAGTATCCATGTCCTTATCGAAAGTGAATGTGAAATACCTTTGATTGACTGGAAGATTAAAGTTATTCCCTGTTGGAGAGGCGGAGATAATAGGAACTACAGTATCCTTTACCAAAGTAAAGGTCGTATTTCCTACGTTCCCGGTCAAAGAAGAAGTGACGCAGATCCGAATCGTATAACTTCCATCCGTCGGAAGCGAAGCCGCAGTCACACCGCTTGTCTTTAGCGTATTGGCTGTGACCGTCCCGGAAGAAAGTTGAGTGCCATCGGAACAAGTATTGCTGTTTCTTCTTATGCTAAAGGATCCGGCGATATCACTTTTCCATTTGATTGTGCTTGAAGTTGAACTTTTTAAATATTGTGCGCTCTGAGAGGTGATCGTAATCGTAGGATTTCCCGTAAATACGGTATAAACCGACGGAGAGCTCACGGTTCCGACGTTACCCGCTCCGTCTACTGCGATCGCTTTTACTGTCGAGATCGCGTTATCCGAAACGGGAAATGCATTCGTAAATAAAAAGGAATTCGCGTCCGGAGTTCCGTCTGAAAAAATTCCAGGATCCAAACCGCCGATTCTATAGGCGATTTGGCTACAACTGGATCCGCCTAAATCGGAACAAGTCAAAGAGATGTTTGGAATCGATAATCCATAAATTCCCGTATTCGGGGTAAATGAGATCGAGGTGGGAGGAATGTCGTCTCGAATTGCATCCAATTCTACTTTATCCCAATTAGATCCGTTTTCGGGAGATTCTAAACAAAGTATAATTCGATTCGCTCCTGCCAAGAGGGGATTGGTTCCGTCATCCGCATGGATCCGGTTTACTAGGGAGGTTGACTTAGAAACTGCCCCGCTTCCAATCACCGTTCCATCCTGGCAATTTGTCGCGTTCAATCGCAATCGATAATATGAATCTAGGTTCGTGGACCAACTCACGTCCTTAAAGTTAATCGCACCCGTGTTCGAACTAACGTAGAATCTGGCATCCGAATTTAGGACGATCTTGCCTGTTTCCGGTATTTGCGTCGGATTCGATTTTGGAAAATCGATGCCAGAGAATTGAAACAGCAACGGAGCTTTGTGTCCTTTATTCAAACACCCGAGGGTAAAAAAATATATAAGTAAGCAAAAATAATTAGCATAAGATCTCTTTTTCAAATGTTGTCTTGCTACAGTATAATTTTCCATAGAACCCTCCAACAACATCTCTCTATGTGCGGTCTAATCGATAACTGAAAAGGAATCTAACGTACAAACGATCAAAGCGCATCCCTAACTATAAATAAGGACAGCCCTGATTATAAGCCGTTTGGAAAGGCTAAAAAGCGGAGAAGACATCTATCTTTTTTCCGTTCTTTGAACGTTAAGAATCGAAAGACACGGATTTAGGTCTCACAACCGGTCAAAGAATTTAGAAGAATTGGAATGAAAAACAATCCTATTAGTACTTGCCCAATTCGATCAGAAAGAGAAGTTTAGAAGTGTATGAAAGTCAAGATCACAGAAGTCGGACCAAGAGACGGACTACAAAACGAAAAAGTCCCGGTATCCACGAAGGATAAATTCGAATATATTCAACTCCTCGTCCGAGCCGGTTTGACAAACATCGAAGCAACTTCTTTTGTTAAAAAAGAATCCATTCCTCAGTTGGCAGACGCAGCCGAGCTTTCCGCGCTCTTAAATCTGAACGGACCCGTTCAATTCTCCGCACTCACACCCAACATAAAAGGATACGAAGCCGCTAAAAACGCGGGTTATAAAGAAGTGGCCGTATTCACCGCCGCGTCGGAATCATTTACAAAAAAGAATATCAATCGAACGATCGAAGAATCCGTCGAAGGCTTTAAAGAAATCTTTAAACTGGCTCAACAAGACGGAATCCGGGTTCGCGGTTACGTCTCGACCGTGATCGATTGTCCTTACGAGGGTAAGATCGATCCTAGAAAAGTTTTGGAAGTTTCCAAAATTCTTTTGGATCAAGGAGCATACGAAATTTCTCTCGGAGAAACGATTGGCACGGGAGTTCCCGCAGAAGTCGAAAGATTGTTGGAACTTCTTCTCAAAGAAATTCCGGCCAATAAATTAGCGGGACATTTCCACGATACATACGGAATGGCGATCGCGAATGTAGAGAAAGCATTTTCTATGGGAATCCGTTCTTTCGACTCTTCCTCCGGAGGACTTGGAGGTTGCCCCTACGCAAAGGGCGCGGCTGGGAATTTAGCGACCGATGATCTCGTTTATTTTTTGGAAAAGTCGGGAGTTCCCACAGGAATCGATCCGAGTCTTCTCTGGGAAGCTTCCGCTTTTATGGAAAAAGCAGTCTCTCGAGACCTTCAATCCCGTACCTATATAGCAACTAAGAAAAAAAGAGAAGTTTGAATCTCAATCCCGCAGACCAAAAGCTTAGAAAGACACTTGAAAAAATCTTCGAGAAGTACGAATCTCCTGAATTCCTTTCCAGTGATCCGATAGAGTTCCCACATTCTTATACAAATCCTAGAGACCGGGAAATAGCCGGCTTTATCGCGGCCCTCTTTTCTTATGGAAATGTCAAAGCCATCAAGAACCATCTTAGACATCTCTTCTCAATTTGTGGGAACTCCCCTCATTCCTTTCTCCTAACGCAGGACCTCTCTTTCATTCGAAAAGAACTCAAACCCTACCGATTTCAAAAATCCGCCGACATACTCCTCTTTCTCCGAACCCTCCAAGAATGTCTTCAAAACGAACCGACCCAAAGTCTGGAACCCCTCTTCTTTCTTCCTCGGGAAGGAGAATTCAACCTCACCCCACAAAAACAAAAACTTCTTGAACTCGGAGGAATTCTTCGCCAAAGAATTCTCTCTTTCCAAATTCGATTTAGGGCAATCTCGCAAAAAATAAATTCCAAAGGTGTGAGTTCCTACGGATACAAATTCCTAGTCGGGCAAGGGTTCAACACCTCGTCCCTCAAAAGATATTCGATGTATCTGCGTTGGATGGTCCGAAAGAATTTCCCTGATCTGGGAATTTACGATTCCATCTCTCAGGAGGAACTACTCTATCCGCTTGATGTGCATATTCAAAGAATCGCAAGCGTTCTTGAGATCAGTTCCCGTAAAACACCGGATTGGAAAAAGGCGGAAGAAATCACGGCCTTCTTTCGAAAAATTTTTCCGGAAGATCCGGCGCGAGGAGATTTTGCGTTGAGTCGTTTGGGAATTTTAAGACAGTGCAAATCAAAATATGTGTTTGAACTCTGTGAGAGTTGTCAGATTCGAAACGTTTGCAAAGTCTTCGAAAGAAAGGATAAAAAGATATCTCAAGCCTAAGATTCTCTAAATCCGACTTCGCTTCCTTTGTCTTTTAGTATAATTCAATAAAGAACCTTCTCTCGAGTTCTTAAATCTCTCCATTGAATCGTACTTATTCTTAGAGAAAGAATTAAACTAGAATCGATTGAATTCTTCCTCTTAAATAAGAATTAAGATGCAAAGATCGGATCTTAAGGAAGCTTTTTCAACTTACAGGAAGAAGCCGCGATCAGACCCGAGTCGATATTGCTAGTCAACACGATCGAAGAAAGAATCGAATCCGCACACGCGTCTACTTTTTTCTTTTCATACAATGCAGAGGTATCCTTAGCGTCGATTCCCGCGACCGAATCGATGAAAGAAATGGACGTAAGACTTCCTAAACGATTGCTCGTAGTTCCGACGATCGTTACCATTCCTATAAAAACCGCATCCTGAAGCTGGAACGCAGCCTCTGTACTCTTTACGGTCTTAGAACCGACCAAATCATAAAATCCCGAACAAGAAAAAGTCATCGTTACGATCAGCAGAAACACAATCAGAATATTTTTCATCTATTTTTCAAACCTCATTACCAAATTTCAAAAGGATGTTTTTTCCTCCCATTTTGTCAATCAAACGGTAGGTTCTTTATCAGGATCGGACCACGTTAGAACTTAGAATATGAAATCGGCTTCGAGAGACATTCACAAAATTGAATATAGTTTTAAAACGAAAGAGGAAGGAAAATCAGTTTATCAAAAGTGAATATTGGGGAAGAAAGAAAGAGTGGTACCGCCAAGGGGAATTGAACCCCTGTTCCAAGAATGAAAATCTTGTGTCCTAACCACTAGACGATGGCGGCCTATAAGAACGTTCTCTTGAGTCGTCGGGGATTCGAACCCCGGACCCATTCCTTAAAAGGGAATTGCTCTACCAGCTGAGCTAACGACTCGAAGCGTTACGAAATACACGATATTTTTCGAGTGTCTTGGGTCAATCAAAAACGCTGAAAAAATACTCCGATTCTTTAAAAAGAATCCCCATGAATCGTGTCCTTACGATCCGGACCCGTTGATACGAGATTGATTTTCACCCCGATCAGTTTTTCCAAAGTGGAAATATAATCCTTACATTTCTCGGGAAGTTTTTGAAACTCACTGATTCCGGAAATGTCGGTCTTCCAACCCGGAAACTCTTCATAGACAACTTCTACTTTTTCCAAACACTGAGAAGGAAAACAATCCAGAGTTTTTCCATTGAGCTTATAACCGACCGCGACTGGAATCGAATCATAATCGGAAAGAATATCGATCTTTGTCAAAGCGATCGAAGTAATCCCATTGATCCGAACCGAATGTTTTAACATCTCCGCATCAAACCAACCACAACGTCTCGGACGTCCCGTCGTAGCGCCGAATTCTCCGCCCTTCTGACGAAGCGCTTCTCCGGGTTCTCCCAACAACTCGGTTGGAAAAGGACCTTCTCCCACTCTCGTAGTATAAGCTTTTGTAATTCCGATCACGTGTTTGAGATGTTGGAAAGAAATTCCGGTTCCGATCAGAGCCCCTCCGGTCGTAGGATTGGAACTCGTAACGTAAGGATAAGTCCCGAAATCCACGTCCAGACCGGTTCCTTGTGCGCCTTCCAGAAGAATTCTTTTTCCTCTTTTCAGTTCGTTGTCGAGGTAATATGCAGTATTTATAATGTTCTTCTTTACTTTGGAAAGAAAGAATTTCAGACCTTCGTTGATTTCGCTGTAGGAAACGGGAGGCATTCCGTAGAGTTTGTCCAACTCGCGATTTTTTTCTTCCACGAGATGTTTGAGACGGGATTGATAAGAATCGTCTAAAAGATCCCCTACCCTCAAACCCGTTCTCATCATCTTATCGGCGTAACAGACTCCGATCCCTTTTTTTGTGGTCCCGATCTTGTGTTCCTGGCTGAGAGTGGTTTCTCTCGCGGAATCGATCTGAGAATGATACGGAAACAAAAGATGACAAGCGTCGCTTAACAAAAGTTTGTCATAAACAGGAAAACCTTCCTTCTGAAGACGATCACATTCTTCTATAAAGAAAAGAGGATCCAAAACGACTCCGTTTCCGATCACACAGATCGTCTGGTCGTAGATCACTCCGGAAGGAACCAAATGAAACACATACTTCTTCCCGTGAACGACCACGGTATGACCGGCGTTCGCACCGCCCTGATAACGAACGATGATGTCCGTGTCCTTGGAGAGAAAGTCGATAACTTTCGCTTTTCCTTCATCACCCCATTGGGTTCCTACTACTAACGATGCGGGCATAGTTTTTCCTCAAATTGCTGGTTGGTAAAATTTCGTTTCATGATCTGAGATCGGAAAGAGGGGATTTTAAGGATGCCTCTAACGTATTCACCACGAGTGCGTAACCGCTTGCGTTCTTCTGAACTCCGGAAAACATTTCGTAGAGATGATCGTAGGCTCCTCCGGTAAGAACCGGATCCGGAGAACCTTGCAGATAACCTTGAAAGACAAATCCTGTATAATAATTCAAATCTCTCAAAAGGGAAAAGTCGATACAAAGATCGATCTTTCTCTTTTTAGAATCCCAAGCTTTTAAAAGCCAAGACGTCTCTTCCAGAACGACCCCGAGACTTTTTTTAAGATTTTCGGAAAGAGAATCCAGATTTAAAGAATTCTTCAAAGAATCCAGACTGAAGTTGAGAACGAGTGCGTTTAACAAACGGATGAGATTGGAATGATTCTTCTTTACTCCGAAAATTCTTTCGATCTCGTTTACGTTTTTCTGATATAACAAAGTGGAAAGAATTTCTATCTCGCTCTGGGTAAGAGAATATTCCTGAACGATGGAATGAAAGAGGTTAACGTTACCGAGCACGAGCGTCAGTTCATTCTCGAGAGGAAGAAGAGAAATGATCTCGTCCAATTCTTCCAAAATCCGAAGTGTGTTTTCTTTGCCCGAGGCTCCGATCGATTCCGCGCCGATCTGCAAAACTTCTTTTCGCGATACGCTCCCTTTGGCGGTTTCTCTAAAAATTCTTCCCACGTAGAAGATGTTCTGGTTTTCCTTCTGGTGCGAGAAACCGGCCATCCCCTTTACGGCTTGCACCGTTAAATCGATGCTCGGTGAGATTTCGTTTCCGGAAAGATCTCGGATTCGAAAGAGAGAAGAAGAATCGGGAGCTGAGACCGTCTGAAGAAAGGTCGAGCTGTAATCAAATGCGGGTAAGAATACTTCGGAATAGCCTTTTTTTTTAAGAACACCGGAGACGGTCTCGAGTAAGATGCGTCTGTCTTTGCTGTCTTCTGGACCAAGGAAGTGAAACCCGTCCGGGATCCATTTTTTCTGGCTGGGTTCTGGGAGTTTTTGATTCATGTTTTGGAAGACTTCAAGTTCCAATATACAGTTCAAAACCGAGACGTCAGATTTCAAACCTTTTTAAAAAAATAGAATGACAATTCCCATTCCAAACAGATGATTATCATCCGATTCAGCGGATTCTCTCCATCTTCCGATTTCTATCGACGATTTGGGCAAGTCCTTCTAAAAGGCGTTCCAGGGTTTACACCTGGAATTAGCAAGAATCCGATTCCGACTCGGAAATTTCTTTTCGGTCGGAGTAAACCGAAAACGACTTTAAGACCCCGATTCTCTTTCAAAGATCATATCGGAATGCGAACAACCCGGCTTCCATCTGGAACACACCGGATGAAAACGAATTTATATCGAAGTATCAGGAGTAAGATTGATGGCTGAGAAAGAATCCAGCGTTGGGAAATGGCAGAAAGAATTTTTCGAAAACATTCACTTGTTCAAACGTTCCGGAATGACGGAAGACGAAGCCAAGAAGATTCTTCAGAAGTTTTTATATTTGTCCTCCGTGACTCCAATGCCTCCGGTAATGGACGTATTCAAAGAACCGCATCTTCTCGAAACGGTCGGGGTTTATACTTCTCCGGAACAGAGATCCAGAGAGTTTATGATGGAGTTTCTTTCTCCGATCATGAAACAGTTTACGGTGGAAGGTGTGGACAATCTCAAATTGGTCCAACCCCTTCTCGGAAAATATCCGATCACTCTCATCTCAAATCACCTTTCGCACTTAGACGCGCCCGCAATCTTTCATCAGCTTTATAACTGTTCTCCCGAAGGAAAATCGATCGCGGAACAACTCGTTTTTATCGCGGGAAGACTCGCCTACGAACCGGACTTCACTCGTCTCGGACTTTATATGTTTGGAACTCTTTTGGTTTGTTCCAAAAGAGACATGGCGGATAACCCAAGTCTTTCGGACGTGATGACTAAGATCAACATGAGAGCGTTTCGCCATTCTCAAAAACTTCAGTCCGAAGGAAAGATCGTCGCGATCTTCCCGGAAGGAACTCGTTCGAGAGACGGAAGGCTGATGCCTTTTGTCGAAACCGTCTATCACTACGTTGCAAACAAGGTCATCATTCCGATCTCCTTGGAAAAGACTGACAAGATTCTTCCAACCACAAGCTTGTTGTTCAATCAGGTAAACGGAAAACTCGTCATCGGTAAACCGGTGTTAGTCGGAGAACTTTCCAGAAAACACATGGAAACTTTTCCGAAGAACGTGGAACAACTTCAGTTCCCGGAACACGGAGACAAAAAACAATTCCTCATCGACAACTTAGCCCTTTTGGTCGGATCCAACTTAAACAAACACCAACACGGAACGTATCGAAATCTCTACAAAGGCGACGTTACGGGAAAGAATATTCTTATCAAGGTTCCGAAAGAACCGGAAGAGAAAATCGTTGTGATCGGAGCGAGCAGCATGTCGATCGCGGTCGCGACCCTACTCGCGAACAAAGACGTCTTGGTCTATCTCTATCATCCGGATCAAACATATACGGAACAATGCAACACGGAAAGAAGAGAACTAAAATACTATCCTCTCTACAAACTTCCGCCGAATTTAATCTTCACTTCCGATCCCGAAGTTATGAAGACCGCCACTCTTTTTATTCAAGGAACAAACCCTTGGGAATTGATCAACGTTTATCCCGAGATCCAACCCTTTCTCAACAAGAACAAGGCTCCGTTTTTCAACGTAGTCAAAGGTTTTACGAGCACGGGTTTGATCTTGGACGAGGTCCAGACCGCATTCGGTTTGGAAGACGATCGATTGGGCGTGATCGCAGGAGCTTGTTATCCGGATCAGATCATGGAAAGAAAGATTTCCGGATTTGAGATCGCTGCGTCTAACGCGTCTTTGATTCCAAGAGTTCAAAAACTTTTTACAACGGGTTATATCTTTCCAAGACCCGCGAAAATTCCAACAGATATCAAAGGGGTTCAGTTAGGTGGAGCTCTCAAAACCATCTACGCGCTTGCGATGGGAATCGTAGAAGGATACTTTACGCAGACTCTTGGTGGAAACGTAGACAATTCCCTCTTTCATCTTTCCAATCGTTTCTTTACGGAGATGACTGAAATCGGAACGAAGATGGGCGGACAACCGGAAACGTTTCAGGGGCTCTCCGGATTGACTGACTTTATGCTCTCTTGTTTTGGAACCGACGCGAAGGACAGAAAGACCGGATACGATATCGCCTACGGATCTCCCTCCGAAAGAATGTCTAACGGCTTCTATGGACTCAAAGTAATGCCGAATCTGATGAAGATCACACCGGAAACTCCCGTTCTCGCGGCTGCATACGAAATCGTGATCAACAAAAAGAACATGAGCGAGATCATCGAAATGATGGAAGGCAGACTCGCTAGAGTTTAAGAATCAAACCCTAAGCTCCGTGTGAGACGAAGCTTAGGGTTTTTTTCCTCTGTCAGAAGGATAAAATCGATTGCGAAGAAGAATTTTCACGTTCGTTTCGATCTTGATTCTTTTTTCTTTTCATTGCACGCAGATCTCAAACTCTTTTTCAAAGAACGATCCTCAAACTCCCGAGCCGGAATTAAATACATTAAAATACCCGAATATAGACATTCTTACAAAATCCCTAAAGCTGATCACAAAAAATCGGGGAAAAGGAAGCCAGGTCTTTTATATTTCCGGAATATTCGATTCTTATTTTTATCTTTATTGGAAAAATCGAAAAGCCGTCTACATACTTCGATCTATTGAAAACGATTTAGAAACAAATTATGTCGATTCGATTCGTTTTCCGACGGGGAGTTCTCGCATTCAGATCGATACGAACGTTGTGGAGACCTTGGACGAAGTCGGAGGAAGCACCTTCTTAATTCACAGAGACTCTCTCAATTCCATTCTTGAAAAATGTCTTAACGGAATTTTAATTCGGATCTAAACTAGAATTCCACGAAACTATCCCAGCTCCTCTTAGCCCGCCTTTCCAATCTTCATTCATTCAAAAATTCACATATTCAGAAAAGAATATACATTTTGAATAAAATAGTAATCAAGCACAGAATCAACGGATTCCATTCTTAACTCCTCTCATTTCAACCGAATCCTTTTATAGTTAGAATCGCAAAAGCGACTAACACAAAATCAACGATTGCGCGATTAATAACTAAGATTTCTGATTTATAACAAGCGGTGACTTGCCCTTCTTTTTGAGATAGATTATCTCAGAAAAAGAGTCCAAGGCAAGTTTCCGTTTTGCAAATCTATGAGAAACCAAAAGAATCCAAAATTACGCGTTAAAGGAAAAATCTTTCTTTCTCAACTATTTCATTTTGTTTGTTTTTGGATTCTCCTGATTCTTTCCTCCTATTGCCAATACGAACCAAAGAATAATTACGACCTTCTTCTACTTACCGGCCAGGGGCCGGGGCCTGCGGATTCTACCACAGGCGGAATCGATTTTTCCAGTGCTCCTTCCTCCGTTTCCGTCGCGGGTTGGCAAAACGAAGCCTATATAAAGGCGAATAACGTAGGATTTGGCGGAGCCCTCTTTGGAAATAGTATCGCCATTTACGGAGATACTATGGTGGTCGGAGCTCATCGAGAGAGCAGTAGCCAGATCGGTATTACAAATAGTTCAACTCCGAGCGCCGCGAGTATGAACACCGCCGCTATGGATTCGGGAGCTGCCTATGTTTATCGAAAAATTTCAGGTAACTGGGTTTTAGAATCCTATCTAAAAGCTTCCAACACAAGTAATAACAGTCGATTCGGTTGGAGCGTTGCGATTTCAGGAAATACAATCGTAGTCGGAGCCACCGGCGGTTCGGGATCAGCTTATGTATTCGTATTCGATAGTATCACTTCCACTTGGGCTCAAGAAGCTCTTTTAAAAGCGCCTAACTTTGAATCCGGAGACCAATTCGGTTCCGGAGTTGCGATCGACGGAGATGTTATCGTAGTCGGAGCTCAATGGGAAGATAGCAATCAAAACTCTATCACAAACGGAACTACTGCAAGTTCGAACAATTCTAAAACAGATTCCGGAGCCGCTTACGTATTTCGAAGAAGCGGTGTTAGTTGGTCGCCGGAAGCATATCTCAAATCTCCGAATCCGGATAATAACGATTATTTCGGCTCCACCGTCGCGATATCGGGCAGCACGATCGTCGTGGGCGCACCTCAGGAAAGCAGTTTATCTGGAACGGTCAACGGGGCTACTGCAAGCGCAGATAATACAAAGTCCAACTCGGGGGCAGCTTATGTATTCCGAAAGTCGGGAGCTCTATGGATTCAAGAAGCCTTTCTCAAGGCATCCAACTTGGATTCTAACGATCAATTTGGAAAAAAATTATCAATCTCCGGCGACACGATAGCGATCGGCGCTCCTTTTGAAGATAGCAACCAAAACGATGTATCAAACGATTCTACCGCGAGTTCCGATAATTCTGTCGGCAGCGCCGGCGCAGTTTATGTGTTCGAAAGAAGCGGTGTCACTTGGGTTCAGAGCGCATTCTTAAAAACTAAAAACGTTCAAAGCGGAGATCAATTCGGTTCGAGCGTCGCCATCGACGGCGATCTTATCGTCGCGGGAGCGATAAACGAATCTTCCAATCAATCAACGATCACGAACGGAAGTTTAGGTCATTGGAATGAAAAAATGCCTCAATCCGGAGCCGCGTATGTATTCCGCAAATCTACGGGTTGGAATGCAGAATCGTATCTAAAAGCTCCGAATCCGGGAAGCTCGGATCTGTTCGGTTGGAGCGTGGCGCTTAACGCGAATAAGATCGTAGTCGGAGCCGCGCAGGAATGTAGCAGTCAAAGCACGATCACAAACGGAAGCGCGGCGAGCGCTGACGATTCCGCGTTTAGAGCCGGAGCCGCGTATGTATTCCAGAGATAATTTTCAGAAGATGACAATCGCTAAGATCGGTATTTTATACGATCAGGGCAAATTCGTTTTTAAGAATTTCACGAGCAGAAAGATTATTTCCGTTTTTCTAATATTCCTTTCTAATACTTCCTTCATCAATTGCCTCAACGGCGGAGAAGAACAACAACTTTTACTCAACTTTTTCGTCACGACGGATCCACCGATTTCCAATCTCAAATATTCCATATCAACCTATCAGTATGCGAAGTATGTATCGATCCCGACCTTACGACCTTCCATTCAAGGGACTCCGACAAATTATTCGGTATCTCCGGCTCTGCCGCAAGGTCTCGCAATCGATCCGAAAACGGGTTTTATATCGGGAACTCCAGTCGAAGTCATTAGTTCCACAGAATTTACAATCACCGCGAGTAATTTCGGAAATTCTGCAACTACCACTTTGATCTTATCGCCTACGTCTTCTCAATGGGGAAACGCCGCCTACGTAAAAGCGTCCAACGTGGACATCGCAGATTATTTCGGGAATACGGTAGCGATCGATGGCGATACAATGGTAGTCGGGGCTTATCTGGAAAGCAGCAATCAAACATCGATCACAAACGGTGCAAGCGGGAGTTCCGATAATAGCGCCGACGGCTCAGGAGCGGTTTACGTCTACAAACGAACAAACGGAGTCTGGGTACAAGAAGCTTATTTAAAGGGGTCTAACGCAGAAACTGGAGATTGGTTCGGATACAGCCTTGCAATATCAGGAGACACGATCGTGGTAGGCGCTTATCTCGAGAGTAGCAATCAAATTACGATCACAAATGGGGGCACAGCGAGTCCGGACAACTCGGCGGGGGCCGCCGGTGCAGTTTATGTTTACCGCAGAACCGGAACCACTTGGACTGAAGAAGCTTATCTAAAGGCGCCTAACGCGGAAGCCGGAGATTTATTCGGATACAGTGTGGCCATTAACGGCGACACGATCGTAGTCGGCGCGATCATGGAAGCGAGCAATCAAGTCACGATTACGAATGGAAATTCCGCCAGCGCGGACAATTCTGCCGGAAGCGCCGGAGCCGTATACGTCTATAAACGAACCGGAACTACTTGGACACAAGAAGCTTATTTAAAGGCGTCTAACGCGGAGGCGGGAGATTTATTCGGAAGTAGCGTGACAGTTTACGGAGAAACGATTGCGGTTGGCGCAACCGGAGAAGCGAGCAATCAAATTACGATCACCAATGGGGCCGGGTCTAGTGCAAATAATACCGCGTGGTCTGCGGGAGCGGTTTACGTCTACAAACGCACCGGAACCAACTGGGCACAAGAAGCCTATTTAAAACCGGATACAGCTCCCGCCGGATATCAACTCGGTTATAGCCTAACAATGGACGGAGACACGATCGCCGCAGGAGCCACCGGCGCTTCGGAAGGCGCCGTGTACGTCTACACAAGAACCGGAACGACTTGGACACAAGAACAAGCGATTACTCCCTCTAACCCCGTATCAGTAAGTCTATTCGGTTATTCAATTTCTCTTTCGGGAAATAGTATCGCCGTAGGAACGTATTGGGAATACGGAAACGAAGATAAAATTATAAACGGAACGACTGCGAGTACGGATAATTCCTTGCCGGAATCCGGAGCGACTTACATATACAAGCGGACCGGAACTACTTGGACACAAGAATCGTATATCAAAGCCGCAAATGTACAATCCGGAGATTGGTTTGGAAACAGCGTGGCGATTTCAGGCGACACAGTGATCGCGGGGGCGCCGCAGGAAGACTGCGGGCAAAACACAATCACGCAAGGAATATTAGGAAATTGGAATGAAGAAAAACCCAACTCGGGCGCGGTTTACATATTCAATCGATAAGAAGATAAGCACATCGAAAACGTAGATATGCTCATCCCAAGACTTCCTCAAAGAAGAATACCTTGAAAAAGAATTTAATTACAAACGTGAGGAACGGCGATATTATACTTAAAGCTTAGATAACATTCCGTCTTGATACGATCCGTTGTGCTCAGTCCTTGATTGTAAATCAGAGTTTCCCCGATTCTTCCTTCAAAGCCAGCGCCTCCGAAATAAACTCCAAGATAGGTCGTGGTATTTCCGGTCGCGGGAAAAACGTCGGAAGTTGTTTTTTCCAGCGCACCGTTACGATACATCGTCGTAGAGCTTCCTGAGAATTGCATAGTTAGAATATGAGTAACATCCGTCGCATACGCATTGCTCTGAAAGGTCACCCCGGCTCCAAATACGCTGAACTGATTGCTCTGGAATTTTAGAACTAAAGAATTCGGACCGGAAAGATGTAGGATCCCTTCGCTGGAAACGGAACCGGGAACTTGATCTAAAACGTAGATGATTGTGTAGGAACTCCCCGCAATGGAAAGTGCGGGTCCGGTGAAAAATCTCGTTTCTGGGTTACTCGTTTTAACAAAAGGTCTGTTATTTTTATAATTCGGAAGCCAGTAGGGTTCTTGATTGACATAAGTATTGTTGAATGGAGTTCCCCCAACCCGATCCACCCATGTTGTGATCTTATTGGATGTATCTTTTGTAATACCGGAATCTGCGCTCAGCCAAATAAGAAGACTCGCTACATCTGAAGGAAGATAATACGTAGTAGCTTGCGTAATTTTAGAATAAGACTTCGTCCCGTCTGTCTGGATTACTTCCAAAAGATAGTAGTGTGTTTCCCCGCCTCCTAGGCCGGAATGTGTAAAACTACTTCCGGTGATTCCTGAAGCGCTTCCGGTAATCTCCGGAGATCCGACCGTGACAGAAGAAGTTGTGGAGGAATAGATTTTATAAGTAGGACCGGTTGCCGTTGAAGACCAGCTGAGATTGACGGAATGAATATCCGCACTCGCTTGAAAGGTAGAAGAAGCGCTTCCCGACGCTGCCGAAATCGCATTCGGAACTGCAATTTGGAGAAAAAGCCCTGCCGGATTACTCGAATCGAAGCTGAACTTCTTGGCTTCCATACAAGAAATTTGGAAGGATAAAAGAAGAATTATCGAAGATAAAACGGAAAGTTTAAATCGAGTTGGCTGAATGCTCGGAGCGTCCTTTTTGAATTCGAAAAACAAATTTATTTCCCCTAAAAACTCGAAAGTTTGGCTTTCTATCATGAGTAAAAGCTCATCTACAAAAACCAACAACCGATTTTTAAACATGTTGAACGTTTTTTATAGTCTAGGACGTTTTTTCTTCGTGAAAAAGAACTGAATTAAAATCAGGGGTTCGTAGGAAAAATTTCCAATACAAGTTTTCTTGATTCTGTTTGGAGAACGATTTAAAGTTCAATTCCAAGAAGTTTTTTTATGACTTTGGGTTTGGTAGTAAGGCAATAGGAAATTAGAACCTTGTGCAATCGGGCACTCATCGTGAATTTTCTAAAAAACTAGGATCTGCAACAATTGAGCCCTTTCAAAGTAAAATCAAACCTTCGAAGTGGGCATAAAAAAACCCGAGAAACCCGGGTTTTTAATCCTAAAAAGAGATCGGCAATCCAATCCGTTGGAATCGAATTACTTTTTCTTTTTGGTTTCTTTTTCTTTTTTAGGAGCCGCTTCTTTCTTAGTAGGAGCAGGAGTTGCGCCCGATTTTCTCGCAGCTCTTTTCTCTTCTCTTACTGTAGCCTGAGTTTCGCGTTTTTCTTCTCTTTCTTTCAAGAGAGAAGCTCTGTCTTTTCTGGAAGTAAGTTCTAAAATCCCTACTTCGGAATTGTCAGAAGCTCTGTTTACAAGTTTCAGAACACGAGTATATCCGCCGTTCGTAGTTTCAAAACGTTTCGCGATATCTTCGAAAAGTTTTACAACGACTTCACGGTCTTTGATTCTTTTCATAACTTCGCGCTTGTTGTGAAGTTGAATCTCTGGTTTTAGATCTACTGCAAGATTCTTCTTAGCTCTTGTAATCAATTTCTCAGCATGAGAACGAATCACTTTCAATTTTGCTTGAGTAGATTCGATTCTTTCATACTTAAAAAGACTTGTGATCATGTTATTGATCAGTGCGTCTCTGTGACCTTTATTACGGTTTAAATGTTTTACTTTATTTCTTTTGTTCATTTTAGAAATCCCTCATTCCGAAAGAGAGACCGAGAGTGGAAAGTTTTGTTTTCAACTCTTGCAGACACTGGTCGCTGTAGTGTTTGGATTTCGACATTTCTTCTTCCGATCTCTTTACGAGGTCTCCGATAAAATCGATTTCCAGACTTCTCAGCACATTGAGAGAACGAACAGACAGTTCCAATTCTTCCACATGTTTAGACAAGGAAGCTTTGAGTTTTTCATCAGCTTCATCCAGTTCGTCGTCTTCTTCTTCCAGTTCTTCTTCGAAATTGATAAATACTGTAAGGTGCTCTTTTAAGATTTTCGCCGCTTGAGCAACAGCGTCGTCGGGAGAAACGGATCCGTCAGTCCAGACTTCCAGAGTCAATTTTTCGTAATCGGATCTCTGAGCAACACGAGTTTCAGAAACTTCGAAAACTACTTTCTGCACGGGAGAAAAAATAGAATCCACAGGAATCGTTCCGAGGACTTCGATGTCTTTTTTCTTTTCTTCCGCAGGAACGTATCCTCTTCCTCTTTGAATTTCCAAATCCATGATGAGATTTGCATCTTCATTGAGAGTCGCGATGTGAAGATCCGGATTCATAATTTCTATGGAAGAATCTACAGCGAGATCCCCTGCTCTGAAATATCCGGCACCTTTTAGTTCCAGGTGAATGATTTTACTCTGATCCTTTTCTTCCGGCTCGTATTTAATACGAACTTGTTTCAGGTTGAGAATAATTCTGGTTACGTCTTCCGCAACGCCTTCGATAAAGGAGAATTCGTGATTCACCCCTTCGATACGAATCGCGGAAATCGCAGCTCCCTCGATCGAGGACATAAGGGTCCTTCTGAGAGAGTTACCGATAGTTGTGGCAAAACCCCTTTCAAAAGGCTCTGCAACGAACTTCCCGTAATTCGGGGTGTTCGCTTCCGTGTTGAATTCTATCTTCTTAGGACGTTTAAATCCTTTAAGTAAGCTTTTGAGAGACAATTTGAGACCCTTCTATCAGATTTTATTTAGAGTAAAGCTCTACGATTACCTGTTCTTTAACCGGTAGATCGATATGGTGGCGCTCAGGCAATGCCGTTACGTCCCCGCCAAAGTTTGTGTAATCTGCCGATAACCAAGATGGAACTCCCTGCAATGACTGAGATAAACGAATGTTATCCGCAATGAAGGTAGAAGTTTTAAACTTGTCGCGAATTTCCACTTTATCACCTACGTTGAGTCTGTAGGAAGGAATATCCACTCTATCTCCGTTCACAAGAATATGTCTGTGAGCGATGAAGTTTCTCGCTTGGCGACGAGTTACCGCGAAACCAAGGCGATACAAAACGTTATCCAATCTTCTTTCCAGAAGTTGTAAAAGAATTTCACCGGTCACACCGTGAGCGTGAGAAGCTTCTTCATAATATCTACGGAATTGTTTTTCTAAAAGACCGTAAGCTCTTTTGAGTTTTTGTTTTTCGCGAAGCTGAGCGCCGTATTCCGACACTTTTCCTTTCCGCTTAGTAGGCATACCAGGAGGCCCTTTGCGGTGGAATTTATCTTTATTAAAAGTATAGCTCGACTTCAGGAAGAGATCAACTCCCTCCCTTCTCATGATTTTTACAACAGGACCTCTATATCTTGCCATCTTAAACTACCTTAGACCCTTCTTCTCTTACGTGGACGGCATCCATTGTGAGGCAATGGAGTAACATCCTTAATCATCTTAATGTTCAATCCTCTGGCAACCAAAGAACGAATCGCAGACTCGCGGCCAATGCCGGGTCCGGAAACCATTACATCTACTTCTTGAAGTCCAGCGGCATCCATAGCTTTTTCGGCCGCATTTCCCGCTGCGATCTGAGCCGCATACGGAGTGGATTTTTTGGATCCACGAAATCCCATTGCACCGGAAGTGGACCAAGAGATTGTATTCCCGGCCATATCGGTGATCGTTACGATCGTGTTATTGAAGGAAGCGGTGATATAAACTTTACCGCGAGGAACAACTTTCTTTTCCTTCTTTTTAACTTTCTTCTCTTTCTTGGTTTTCTTATCGTCAGCCATGATTACTTAGTTACCTTTTTCTTATTCGCTACAGTCTTCTTGCCGCCCTTTCTGGTTCTGGCATTGGTTCTGGTTCTTTGACCATTTACCGGAAGACCTCTTCTATGTCTGAGTCCTCTGTAGCATCCAATGTCCATCAAACGTTTGATGTTCAATTGGATTTCGGAGCGCAGGTCCCCTTCCACTTTTGCACTTTCTTCAATCGCCTTACGAATCGCCGCTTCTTGAGCCTCGTTAAGGTCCTTTACGCGAATCTTTTCGTCTACTCCGGCTTTTTTCAGAATTCCTCTCGATAAGGAATTTCCGATCCCGAAGATATAGGTTAATCCTATAACAACTCTTTTTTCTCTTGGAAGGTCAATACCTGCAATACGCGCCATATTTCTTATGCTTGCCTTTGTTTGTGTTTCGGATTGGTGCAGATCACGCGGATTACACCTTTTCTTCTGATAACCTTGCAGCTAGAGCAGATTTTCTTAACTGATGTTCTTACTTTCATAACAATTCCTACTTTTTGCGGTAAGTAATTCTTCCCTTAGAAAGGTCGTAAGGGGAGAGTTCTACCGTAACTTTATCACCCGGTAAAATCCGGATATAGTGCATTCTCATCTTTCCGGAAATATGTGCCAAAACTTTATGACCATTTTCCAATTCTACACGGAACATCGCGTTGGGCAGGGGCTCAAGTACGGTGCCATCGACTGTGATCGCTTCTTCCTTTGCCACTGATTAAGCTAGCTCCTTTTGAATCAAAGAAGTCACCTCTTCCAGGGACCCGACTCCGTTCACTTGAGATAGTTTCTTTTGTGCCGCGTAGTAGTCCAGAAGAGGAAGAGTCTTCTTGTTATAATTGTCCAGACGATTCTTGATCGTCGCTTCATTGTCGTCAGCGCGGCCTTCGATTTCCGCACGACTTAAAAGCCTCTTCAAAAGTTCCGAATCCGGAACCTGAAGATTGATCGCTTTATCGATCGACTTTCCTTCACTTTTTAAAAGAGAATCGAGAGCGTCCGCTTGTTCCACGGTTCTCGGAAAACCATCCAATAA
>NZ_CP015217.1:3362500-3365000 GCF_001729245.1 Leptospira tipperaryensis
TGGAGGGAACCAGTTCTTCCGGGAAGCTTAATGCCTTTAAAAACCCGAGAAGGAGTAGAGTTCGCACCCATAGATCCAGGATGTCTGTGAAAACGAGATCCGTGTCCACCCGGTCCACCGGCGTGTCCATGACGTTTTACAACCCCTTGAAATCCTCTTCCTTTGCTGACTCCGGTAACTTTTACCACGTCAGAAACAGCAAAAACATCCTGAATTTTCAGAACCGAACCTGCTGCAGGAGAATCTCCGAAACTACGAAATTCTCTCAAAACTCTCTTTGGTCCAAGTCCCGCTTTTGCAAGGTGGGTCTTTTCCGCTTTGGAGAGCTGAAATTCTTTAGTATCTTGAAACGCCAACTGGATCGCTTCGTATCCGTCATTTTCAACAGACTTGACTTGAGAAACGGCGCAAGGGCCGACTTCCAAAACAGTTACAGGAATCATATTCCCCTGTTCGTCAAAGATCTGTGACATTCCAACTTTTTTGCCGATTAATCCCTTTGCCATCGTTCCTTACCTTCAGGATTTGATATCTACAGATACCCCTGCAGGAAGCTGAAGTTTCATCAGCGCTTCTACAGTGTCTTCATTGGTATCCAGGATATCGATGAGCCGTTTGTGTGTTTTTAATTCAAACTGCTCTCTGGATTTTTTATTCACGTGCGGAGAACGAAGAACTGTATAGATCTCTTTCTTAGTAGGAAGAGGAATCGGGCCGGAGACAGTCGCTCCGGTCCTTTTCGCAGTTGCTACGATCTCATAGGTCGATTGGTCAATCAACCTATGGTCGAACGCTTTCAGTTTAACTCTTATTTTTTGTCCGGCCATTTTTAAAGAGCTCTTACTCAATGATGTCCGCGACAACGCCGGACCCAATGGTTCTTCCACCTTCGCGAATTGCGAACTTGAGACCTTTGTCCATTGCGATCGGGCTGATCAATTCAACAGTCAGAGAAACGTTGTCACCTGGCATAACCATTTCGATTCCGTTAGGAAGGTTACAAACTCCGGTAACGTCAGTAGTTCTGAAGTAGAACTGAGGACGATAGTTATTGATGAAAGGAGTGTGACGTCCGCCTTCATCTTTTGTTAAAACGTAAACCTCAGCGGCAAACTTTTTGTGAGGAGTGATAGATCCCGGCTTAGCGAGAACTTGTCCTCTTTCGATGTCTTCTTTTTTAGTTCCACGAAGAAGGGCACCGATGTTGTCACCAGCTTCCGCTTGATCGAGAAGTTTTCTGAACATTTCGATACCGGTAACAACAGTTTTTGTTGTTGGGCGGATCCCGATGATTTCAACTTCGTCGTTCACTTTCAGAACGCCTTGCTCAACTCTTCCAGTCGCAACAGTTCCACGACCAGTGATCGAGAACACGTCTTCAACAGGCATAAGGAAAGGTTTGTCTGTAATTCTTTTTGGGTTTGGAACGTAAGTGTCCAGAGCTTCCATCAATTTTAGAATTGCTGGCATACCGATTTCTGATTCATCACCTTCCAGAGCTTTTACTGCGGAACCGTGAATGATAGGGGTATCATCGCCAGGGAAGTTATATTTGTTGAGAAGGTCGCGAACGTCCATTTCAACCATTTCGATCATTTCAGCTCTTTCATCAGCAGCAAGCATGTCCGCTTTGTTGATGAATACGATAACGTAAGGAACACCAACCTGACGAGCGAGGAGAATGTGTTCTTTCGTTTGTGGCATTGGTCCATCAGTTGCAGATACAACGAGGATCGCAGCGTCCATCTGAGCCGCGCCGGTGATCATGTTTTTAACATAGTCAGCGTGACCAGGACAATCTACGTGAGCGTAGTGACGGTTAGCAGTTTCATATTCCTGGTGAGAAGTAGCAATGGTGATCCCACGAGCTTTTTCTTCCGGAGCATTATCAATTTGGTCATAAGCAACAGCTTTGTTCTTACCACCGATCGCTTTTGCAAGTGTAGTAGTAATAGCTGCCGTCAGGGTTGTTTTACCATGATCCACGTGACCAATTGTACCAACGTTTAAGTGAGGTTTCGACCTATCAAATTTTTCTTTAGCCATAGCGACTGTTTAATCTCCTTACTTTTTAACGAACCCTAACGGGAATCGACTAATGTAATTACGTAATAGTGTTCAGAGTCAAAAAGGGAGTCCAGAGACAGAACACCCCTTCCCTGTGTCATATTTCTAAGCACGCTTGCAAAGCCAAGCAAGTTTTCCGTAGAAGCATTTGCGTGAACAAGCGACTTACCATCTCCGAGCGAAACAACATTATGAATCTTTGCATTTCTCTTGGAGAGAGCACCAAGCACATCGCCTAACGATGAATCTGGTATCAAAATCTCTAATGAAGAAATCGGACCCACAAGTTCCGTGTAATTCGGAATTATGTCTTTTAAGCCTTTGATGACGGCTACTTTTACAAGTGAAGAAGTTTCTATCGAAGAATCCGGAGGATCGTATCGATGAACAATCAAATCCAAGCCGAGAACTTCTTCTCCCTTGGATCCCTTTG
>NZ_CP015217.1:3370000-3377500 GCF_001729245.1 Leptospira tipperaryensis
GCATCGGCGGTTTTTAACGCCGTATCCGCGAGACCTTTTCTCGCACCGTGAGTGGAGATGAAGAATTCAAGAACCGAAAGACCTTCGCGGAAGTTGGAACGAATCGCGAGCTCAATAATTTCTCCCGAAGGTTTCGCCATAAGACCGCGCATTCCTGCGAGCTGACGAATCTGTTGTTTCGATCCTCTCGCACCGGAAGCCGCCATGATGAACACGGGATTAAATCCGCCCTTGTCTTTTTCCAATTCTTTGAACATGGAATCGGTGATGAGATCGTTTGTTTTTGTCCAGATCTCGATTACCTTTTTACGACGTTCTTCGTTTGTGATGATACCTTTGCGATACTCGGAGTCGGCTTTTTCGACTTCTTTGTTCGCGTCGTTTACGAGTCCGACCTTACCCGGAGACACACGAATGTCTTCGATGGAAATGGTAGGAGCAAACAGAGTCGCATAACGATATCCTAATTTTTTAATATCGTCGAGCATCAATACGGTTTTTGCAGGACCGTATTTGTCATACACGTCGGCGATGATCTTGTTTGTTTCCTTGTCGGAAAGCGGCTTGTTTACGTAAGCATAACCTTCCGGAAGAATCGTATTGAAGATCAATCTTCCAGGAGTTGTCTCGAGAATCTTCCCTTGGTGATAAACGCTGATCTTGGTTCTAAATTCTACAACGCCTCTGTCGATCGCGTAGTGAACCTCGTCCAAGTTCGAGAAAGATTTCAAAGGAACGCCCGGCTCCGGTGGAAGTTCGGAAGTTAAATAATAAATCCCTAATACGATATCCTGAGTCGGTCCGCAGATCGGATGTCCGTTTGCGGGGTTGAGAATATTGTGAGGAGAGAGCATCAACATCCAAGTTTCCAACTGAGCCTTTGGAGTCAGAGGAACGTGGATCGCCATCTGGTCACCGTCGAAGTCGGCGTTGAACGCGTGACAGACGAGAGGATGGAGTTTGATCGCCTTCCCTTCCACAAGGATCGGTAAGAATGCTTGGATCCCCAGACGGTGAAGGGTCGGAGCTCTGTTCAACATCACAGGGTGCTCTTTTACTACGTATTCCAATACGTCGAAAACTTCTTTGTCTTCGGCTTCTACTTTCTTCTTAGCGGACTTGATGTTCGGAGCTAAGTCCAGATCCACAAGTCTCTTCATGATAAAAGGTTTGAAAAGTTCCAAAGCCATTTTCTTCGGAAGACCCATCTCGTGGTATTTCAGCTCGGGACCGACTACGATCACGGAACGACCGGAATAGTCTACCCGCTTACCGAGAAGGTTCTGACGGAAACGACCTTGTTTCCCTTTGAGCATGTCGGAGATGGATTTAAGAGGACGGTTTCCCTTTCCTTTAACGGCGCGTTTTCTGCGAGAGTTGTCAAAGAGAGCGTCAACGGCTTCTTGCAACATTCTCTTTTCGTTACGAACGATGATCTCAGGAGCTTTCAGAGCGAGAAGTCTTTTGAGACGGTTGTTACGATTGATCACACGACGGTATAAGTCGTTCAAATCGGAAGTAGCGAATCTACCGCCTTCCAACTGAACCATAGGACGAAGTTCCGGAGGAATGACGGGAACGATGTCGAGTACCATCCACTCGGGGCGGTTTCCGGAATCACGGAACGCTTCCAAAACTTCCAGACGTTTGAGAATTCTCTTGTCGGAGATCTTATCTTTGTCTTGGATTTTTTGACGGATCATTCTCGCTTCCGCGTCGACGTCGATACGAGCCAGAAGTTCTTTGATCGCATCAGCGCCGATTCCGGCTACGAACTTGTCGCCATACTCGTCGAGATACGCGTGGTATTCTTCTTCGTCGATGAGTTCGCCGCGGTTTCTTCCCGAATCCGCAGGATCGATGATTACGTATTTTTCAAAGTAGAGAACGCTCTTTAACTGGTTCACAGTCATATCGAGCAAAAGTCCCATTCTCGAAGGAACGGAACGATAATACCAGATATGAGAAACCGGAGCCGCGAGTTCGATATGCCCCATTCTTTCGCGACGAACTTTAGAGTGAGTTACCTCGACCCCGCACTTGTCGCAAACCACACCCTTGTAACGGATGGACTTGAATTTACCGCAGTAACATTCCCAGTCTTTGGTGGTTCCGAAAATTTTCTCGCAGAAAAGACCGTCTTTCTCGGGCTTTAAGGTCCGGTAGTTGATGGTCTCTGGTTTTTTAACTTCCCCGTAAGACCATTCTTTGATCCTTTCGGGAGAAGCCAGGCGGATTGTAATCGATTCGAAGTCGTTATGGGATCTCATGTTCTTATGCGTTCTCTATAGTCTCGAATTTAATTTTCTTCTTACTCTTAGAATATTCATCTTCGTAGTCGGAAATATCCACAGTGTTTCCTTCCGAGTCGGTGATGATGATATCCAGAGCAAGCCCTCTAAGCTCTTGAACCAATACGTTGAAGGACTCAGGGATACCAGGTTTGATGGAATGGATACCCTTGACGATCGCTTCGTAGATTCTCGCACGTCCGAGCATATCGTCGGACTTGATGGTGAGAAGTTCCTGAAGAGTATGAGAAGCGCCGTAAGCTTCGAGAGCCCACACTTCCATTTCCCCAAGACGCTGTCCACCGAACTGAGCCTTTCCTCCGAGTGGTTGTTGAGTCACCAAAGAGTAAGGACCGGTCGATCTTGCGTGGATCTTGTCTTCCACCAAGTGAGCGAGTTTTAAGATGTAGATATAACCGCAGAAGACTTCGTTCATAAAAGGAAGTCCGGTTCTACCGTCAAAAAGTTTGAATTTAGAATTCAGAGGAAGATTTGCCTCTTTGCAGAAATTATCCACGTCGACTTCTTCCGCGCCGTCAAAGACCGGAGTTTCAAAAGAAATTCCGAGTTTGCTCGCGGCAAAACCCAACTGAGTTTCAAAAATCTGACCGAGGTTCATCCGTGAAGGAACGCCTAACGGGTTTAAGACGATGTCCATCGGAGTTCCGTCTTCCATGTAAGGCATGTCTTCTTCCGCCATTACACGAGCGACGACCCCTTTGTTTCCGTGGCGTCCGGCCATTTTATCCCCAACCAGAAGTTTTCTCTTTCTGGCTACGAATACTTTTACCATTTCTTCCACGCCCGCAGGAAGTTCGTCTTGATTCTCGCGAGAGAATCTTTTGATATCAATGACGGTTCCTTCAAAACCGTTCGGCATTCTAAGAGAAGAATCTCTTACGTCTTTGGCTTTTTCACCAAAGATAGAATGAAGAAGTTTGTATTCCGGAGTCAGGTCGGTTTCGCCTTTCGGAGTCACCATTCCCACGAGAATGTCTCCCGGTTTCACTTCCGCACCGACGCGGATCACACCGGTTTCATCCAAATCACGGAACGCTTTGTCCGAAAGATTTGGAATGTCTCGAGTGATTTGTTCCGGTCCAAGTTTTGTTTCTCTTGCTTGGATCTCGAACTCTTCGATGTGAATGGAAGAGAATACGTCGTCGCGAACGATTCTTTCGGAGATCAAAATCGCATCCTCGAAGTTGTAACCTTCCCAAGGCATGAACGCCGCGAGAACGTTTCTACCAAGAGCGAGCACTCCGTTGTCAACGGCAGGACCATCGGCAAGGACCGTTCCTTTCACGAGGATATTTCCGATCTCGTCCAACTTCTCACCGGTAACGATTTGTCCCGCGAGAGTGGTTCCTCTTTTTACTTCTTCACCGGAAGAAACGATCGGAGCATATTGTCTGCTTCCCATCTGGAGAATGTATTCTTTTACATCTCCGTTATCCCGTGTTACTTCGATTTTTTCTTTAGAAACCTTGGATACTTTTCCGTCGTAATCGGAGTGAACCACTCCGACGATCGGCTTTTGATTAAAACAAGTTCCTTGGTTGGTCTTTTTGAATTTTGTAAGAGAATAAGTATCGGATTCTTTTCCGCCCTTTCTCTCGACGACGATATTCTCCGCATCCACGGAAACCACAACGCCGTCGTGTTTGTTCACGATACAAATTCTGGAGTCATAAGCGGCTCTGGTTTCCATTCCAGTTCCGACGAAAGGAGCTTCTTCACGAAGAAGAGGAACTGCCTGACGTTGCATGTTGGAACCCATCAAGGCGCGGTTCGCGTCGTCGTGTTCCAAGAAAGGAATGAGCGCCGTAGAAACCGAAACAACTTGAAGAGGAGCCAAGTCCATATACTGGATTTCACTCGGGTTACGGAAAGGAAAGTCCCCTCTGTGACGGGTGGAGATCAATTTGTTTTTGAGTTCTCCTTTCTCGTCGAGAACGCCAGATGCTTGTGCGATATAATGATATTCTTCTTTGTCTGCGGTAAGGTGTTCAATCTGACCGGTGACTTTAGAATTCTTAACCGTTCTGTAAGGAGTTTCTAAGAATCCGTAGTCGTTTACACGAGCATACGAAGACATAGAAAGAATCAGACCGATGTTCGGACCTTCCGGAGTTTCAATCGGACACATTCTACCGTAGTGAGAATAGTGAACGTCCCGCACTTCCATACCGGCTCTGTCTCTCGAAAGACCTCCGGGACCAAGTGCGTTCAGTCTTCGTTTGTGAGTCAGTTCCGCGAGAGGGTTTGTCTGATCCATAAACTGAGAAAGTTGAGAAGAACCGAAAAATTCGTTGATCACGGCCGTGATCGGTTTGATCGAAATGAGAAGTTGAGGAGTTTGGGTTTCAATTTCCTGAACGGTCATTCTTTCTTTGATCACTCTTTCCACTCTGGAGAATCCGGTCTTGAGTTGGTTGGAGATCAACTCTCCAACGGAACGAATCCTTCTGTTTCCAAGGTGATCGATATCGTCCGGATAATAGTTTTCAGTTTCAGAAAAAAGATTCAGAATGTAACGAACGGTTTCGATGATGTCCGCCGGTCTTAAGACGCGAGCCTTTTCACCGGAAAATTCTTTCGGGTTATTAAATTCAAACTTAGAATTGATTTTGTAACGACCCACGTCTCCGAGATCGAAAGTTTTTGGAGAAAAGAAAAGACGAGTCAATTCGGTAGTAGCATTCTCAATCGTAGAAGGTTCACCCTGACGCATCAAAGAATGAAATTTTAAAATCGCATCCTCGTAGTCGTTCACTCCGTCTTTTTCAAGAGCGTTGATCAAAATCGGGTTATCTTTTCCTTTTGGAAATTCGATCAGTTCGACTTCTTTTACCTTCATCTCTTTTAAGATGGAGATATTGTCTTCGTTGACCTTGGAACCGGCTTCGAGCATGACCTCTCCGGTTTCCATGTTGATGATATCGTTGATGGTTCTTCTTCCGAGAATTTTTTTCAGATCCTTGGAAGTAGCGCCTGCGATTTTTTCTTTTCTAGAGCTGTAGAATAAACGAAGAACTTCTTCGTTGGTTCCGTGGCCGAGTGATTTGATAAGAAGAGTAGCCGGGAATTTTTTCTTTCTATCGATCTTCGCGATCAGAATTCCCTTGTTGTCCATCTCGAATTCCAACCAGGATCCTCTGTAAGGAATCACTCTGGCTGAGAAAACGTCTCTTTCCATATCGTAAGAAAAGAAAATACCGGGAGAACGGTGAAGCTGAGAAACGACGACGCGTTCCGCTCCGTTGATGATAAACGTTCCCTGCTCGGTCATCACGGGAAGATCTCCCATGTAGACGGTTTGTTCGCGGATTTCTCCGGTTTCTTTGATGATTAACCTGATGACTGCTTTTAACGGAAGCGCAAAAGTCGCGTCCGTGTCTTTACATTCTTGAGGAGAACGTTTTGGTTCTCCCAGAATATAATGACTGTACTCCATGATCATGTCATTGTTGGGACTTTCAATAGGAAAGGTCTCCCGGAATACAGCTTCTAATCCTTGATGCTTTCTTTTGGTTTCATCCTTAACGTCTGTCTGAAGAAACCAGTCAAAAGAACGCTTCTGAATTTGAATCAAGTTAGGAAGGTAATCCAGATTCGTGATTTTTCCGAAATTTACCCGTTTTCTCTCTACTTGACCGTACATTCTTTGTGCTCCCTATCGATAATGAAAAAAACTATGACCTGTATAAACAAAACGAACCTACGTTTTTGCTTTTAGCAAAAAAGAAGGATTCGAACTCTTTCAGCCTAAGTCCTTTTTTAAGAAAAGATACTAAAATTCTGAAAGGCTGTAAATACAATAGAGCAAGAGGGCCTGAAACCAGGCCTCCTTGCCGTGAGTGAAAGGATTTTTTGAAAGCTAGCGCTAACAGAGCTCTAACGAAACGATTAGCTCGCTTTGAGTTCAATCTGTGCGCCAACGCCCTCGAGTTTCTTTTTGAGGTCATCAGCTTCTGCTTTAGAAACGCCTTCTTTAACAGACTTTCCGCCAGCTTCAACGAGGTCTTTCGCCTCTTTCAATCCGAGTCCAGTGATTTCTCTTACGAGTTTGATCACTTCAATCTTCTTATCGCCAAAACCTTTCAGAATGACGTTATAAGTAGAAGCTTCTTCAGCAACAGCTCCGGCAACAGGTGCCGCCGCGGCTACTGCAACCGGAGCTGCAGCAGAAATGCCGAATTTATCTTCCATTTTTTTAACGAGGTCTGCAGCCTCAACTAAGGTTAGTTTTCCGATTTGCTCTAATAGCGCTTCTGTAGACATTTATATGCTCCTTTGATTCCGTTTAGTCGTTTTGCTATTTAAAAAATACGTTACGCGTTGTTCTTTTCTGCGGTTGCTTGGATCGCTCTTGCAAGAGACGCGATGATCTGATTGAGACCAGATGCGATCGTTCTTGCCGGTGCGTTGATTCCGCCTGCAATCATAGCGAGAAGTTGTTCGCGACTTGGAAGTCCTGCGATCGCTTCTACACCTTCTGCATCCAATACGGATCCGTCCATGTAACCCGCTCTTACAATGAGGTTCTTATTTACCTTTGCAAAGTCTTTGCAAACTTTTGCAACGGCTGGAAGATTCTCACCTGCGAAGATAGCAGCCAGTGGTCCTTGGTATTCAGGTCCGAAAGAAATGTTTTTGTCTTTGTGACCTTCCGATTCTTTCAGAGCTCTTAAGAAAAGATTGTTCTTGAGAACTTTCATCTCGGAACCTTCTTTTCTCAACTGAGCGCGGAGACCGGTGATTTCTTCCACGGTCAATCCTGAATAGCAGGCAAGAATGAAGTTATTCTTCGCTTCCAACTTGCCTTTGAGTAATGCGACTGCTTCTACTTTTTCCTGATTCGCCATTTTCTATAACTCCAAATCTTGTCCAGGTCAGACGGAAGTATTGACCAGTTCTTTCACGTCTACTTTCACGCCGACTCCCATCGTAGGAGAAACGGAGAAAGTTTTCAAATAATCGCCTTTTGCATCGGAAGGTTTATCACGCATCAGAGTTTGAACTACGGTGCGGATGTTTTCGACTAACTTCGTATTGTCGAAAGAAACCTTACCAACTCCGAGGTGAACGACACCGCCTTTATCGGGACGATACTCGATACGACCTGCTTTCAATTCACCGACCGCTTTTGCTACGTCGTTGGTCACGGTTCCCGCTTTCGGTTTTGGCATAAGGCCTTTTCTACCGA
>NZ_CP015218.1:300000-445000 GCF_001729245.1 Leptospira tipperaryensis
GTTTGTGTATAATCTTTTTCTTTTGGTGATGACCCGGGACAAAAGTTATCTCTATTATAGTATATTCATTTTTTTTGATATTCTATTTCAGTTGACTCTCAACGGGTTGTCCTATCAATTTCTCTGGCCGAATAGCCCGGAATGGGGGAATATTTGTCTGCCGTTTTTTATGTTCTGCGCTTTTTTGGCGGCTTGTCTTTTCGGAAAATCCTTTTTAGAATCTTCTAAGATGACTCCAATCACGGATAAATTTTATTATCCTTTGATAGCGATTTGTATTTTCGGATGTGTCGGGTCTCTTAGTTTTTTTACTTATACGTTTAGCGTAGTCTCGAGTATAGTCGTACTTCTTCTGACTCTTCTCCTTCTTTTAATCAATAGTCTGCAGTGTGTTTGGAAAGGACACAGACCGGCGAGATTTTTTCTTACCGCCTGGGCCGTCCTCATTTTAGGAAGTTTTTTATACGCAATGAAAGCTTTCGGAATTTTTCCGGATAACTTTTTTACACAGTGGGGTCTTCAGATCGGATCCGCGATCGAAGTCGCTCTTCTTTCTTTGGGACTCGCGGATCGAATCAAACAACTTTCCTTGAGTTTGGAAACACAGGCTACCACTCTCAATCTTCTCAAACTTCGGCACGAACAATCTGCGATTCAGTATAAGAATCTTTACGAAGGGGAAGAAGACTTTCTTTTTAATCTGGATTCTCACGGAAACATCACCGGAACAAACAAGGCCGTATCCACCTTCCTCGGTTTCAAACCCGGTGACGTAATCGGAAAAAATTTTTTGGAGCTGATGTACAATACCGGAGGCCTCGAAGACGCATTCAAAAAATTGTATGTGATGGAAAGAATGGAAGAACTTTCGAACACGAGAAAGCCGGTTTATTTTCGCGCGGACTTTTTACAGAAATATCTCAAAGAACCGAAGGAACTCCAAGTGCGTCTTCAAGTTCTGGACCACGATTCCGGGCGCGAAATTTTGGGAAGGGCTTACGAACCGGATCAGGATTTGATGGGAAGATTTTTGGACGAAGAAAGAATCGTATTCTCCGTAAACAATTATCTTCAAAACGCGGAACTTCTGAGTCAGAGGCTTACTTTTAATCTCGTCCGATTTACGGATCCTACGATCGCGCTTTCCATTCGGACGAGCCTCAGAGAAATGTTGATCAACGCGATCGAACACGGGAATCTCAACATTTCCAACGAGGACAAGGCTAAGGCTTTGAAAACCGGAAATTACTTTCAGTTCATTCTTACACGACAAAACGATCCGTACTACAGAGATAAAAAAATTCTCGTGGAATATTTTCTTTCCAGACAAAAAGTAGGTTATAGAATTACGGACGAAGGCAAGGGCTTTAACCACGCGAGAACGGTTAGAAACGCGGTAACAAAAACGGAAGAAACTACCTCGTTGCAAACCAGAGGAATCGCATTCGCACTTTCTACCTTTGACGTCGTAAAGTTCAATTCCACAGGCAATAGGGTGACCTTGGTCAAATACTTTAAATGAAACATTCCATTTTTATAATATTATTTCTTTCGATCTGTTCTTCATGCGCGAGTTCAGGCCGCTCCGGAAAAAGAAATCTCCCCAAAGAACTCCCCATAGTCTTGCAGGAACTCTCTTCCTCTTTGAAAAAACAAATCCAGACCAATCGGGAATCTTCATTACCCGAACGAAAGAATGCTCTGAAACTCGCGGTCCTTCCTTTGTTAAACGAAAACGGATCCGTAACGAATCTCGGATCCAATATCTCCGGACAACTTCTCACTCAGATGAACGAACCGGGCAAATTGATTCTCGTCGAAAAATCCCAGTTGAATCGATTGATCGACGAACAGACGTTTCAAAAATCGGGGCTTGTGCTTTCGGATAAGTCACTCGAGATCGGAAAACTTTCCGGTGTGGATCTGATTCTTTTGGGTTCCGTTCAGTTCAACGATCAGACGTTTGTATTACAACTTCGCGTGGTTTCTCTTCAATCCGGAGAAATTTTGGCGTTAGGCGAGGGAGTTTTTGATTCGAACGACGCTCTTTACGATCAATATCGGATTTTGAACAAACCTTAAAAAATCGACGTTAGACAGATTCCGACTCAATCAATAGCTGTTCAAAAAACGATCCGAATTTCTTTTCTGCGTTCACAAAATGAATTTCCAAAATCCAGAATCGTTCCTTTCCTTCGAATGTTTCTTTTAGATTCAGAAAATTCTCCTCACAGATATAATTGATTTTGCTTATAGAATGATTCTTTTTATGAGGGAACTCATCGATGATATGACCCGCAATTTCACTTCCAAAAAGATAACCGTCTTCCGATGCGAGTTTTTTTGCGAAGTCGAAAAGTTCCTTACCCGTAATGGATTCTTTAGAAAAATAATAATCTCTACAACGATTCCATGCATTCTCTACGCAGGATCGGATGCGTAACTTTTCCGGATCGTTTCCCAGAACATAAGTTCTTCCAAAATCGGCTTCCATGTCTTCAAAGACCGGTCCCAAATCGATCCAGAGAATATCGTCCTCTTGAATGAAAAGGTCTTCCGGATCAAAATCATAAGGAAGGACCGTGTTCTTGCCGGTGCGTACGATTTTTTTGTGCCAGTATTTGGAAACTCCAAACTCGGATTTTGCCAGTTCATAAATAAGCGCGCTCGTTTCTTTTTCGGAATTGCCGGGTTGAACGATCCGATTGTTTTCGATCCGTTGAAACAAGTCCGAAGCTTTTTCCTCCGCCACTTTCAGTGTCTTTAATTTTTCTGATCGATTCGTCACAGTAATATCGCCGCCTAATTTTCTTAGGGAAGGATGTCGGTTAACGTTTTGTTTTTTTCTTAACTGATTTTTTAGAAACCGGCTTCGACTTTTTTTTCGGAGTTTTTGAAATCGTTTTTTTGGACGTAGGAGCTGCTACACTTTTCTTTTTGACTGCAGGCTGCGGTTTTTTCTGAGAAACGAGTTTTTCATGAAGAGCCGCCATGGCCGCACGTTCCGATTCCTTGGCAACCGCGCTCGGATAATGAAATACAAGAAATTCTAAGATCGTCCGAATGTTTTCGGATTTTCTTACTTGGTTGTAATTTCCGGGAATATCAAACCAGAGATCTCTTTCTTCTCCGTAGATCGACGAAGACGCGGGAAGAAAAATAAATTCCTTCATCGGAGAAAGGGGATGAAAACGATCCATAAAAAGAAAGGTCTTAAAAAGTTCCTGCAAATACTGAGAACCATAACGCAGACCGAACACCGGAAGGATCGAAAAAAGATAACTTCCTCGAAACGGAGTTCCGAGAGTCACGAGACCTCGAATCTTTTGACGGCTCCGATCCGGAAGTAGCAAAGTGAGAAGACCTCCGGTATTGTGAGCGATCAAAACGGACTTCGTCGGAATCTGATCCATCTGCTTTGCCAAAATTTCCACGGCCTTTTTTGTGTTTAGAAAGAAGGGAGGGATTCTCAAAATTCTGGGTTGATATCCTTTGGCCTCGAGCGCTTTACAAAGTTTCCAATAGAACAAAGGCCCCGAAAGAAAACCCGTCACGATATAAATATCACCTCGGGAAAGATTGGGATCTCGTCCCCAAGGAATCAAAGATGAAATTACAGAAAGGATAAATTCTAAAATTTCGGAAAGGAAATAGAAGAATGTTCTAAAAGCGGAAATGATTTTTTTCATGAGAATGGCTTGAAGTTATGGGGTGAAAAGACAAGACTGTCAGAGTCTTTCATGAAAACAAAGAAGCTAATTGTTTCCCTTGGGATTTTTTTCATCCTTCCTTCCGCTGTCTATTCAAATATACCGACTCACGCGGGCATGGAGAAAAATTTCAAAGAGGTCTGGGGAAAATGGTTTCCAGTTCCTTATACGAAAATTCTTAAAAAGGATCTAACGGGAAAAGGAGTTTTGGTTTATAAAAAAACTCCGGAGCGAATCGTTTATATTTATACATATCTGGTCTTCCTTCCTCTTTATACGGAAAACGAAGAAGCTCCGAAGGAAATCCCCGGCAAGGGAAGGGAGATCCGAGCCAAACTCATCTACGAACCGGCTCATCCGACGGAAAAATATTCGATTGAGTTTACCGAGTTCGACGAACAATACAATAGCAAATCGGTGGTACGATGGATTCGTTAAAATCAAAATCGGAAGAGCAAATCAGACAAAAAATGCTTTCGGAAGGAATGTCTGAAACGTTCATCCAAGATTTTCTTAAAAAAGTCGACCAGGTAAGAAACGGGGAAACCGGGATCGTTCGTTGGGAAGAAGTCGGCGATTTGGATCCGAAAAAAGACGAAATCACCCTGGAAGAAATCGAAAGACAAACTTCTCCGGCTCCCGAAATTTTAAAAAATCTCGTCGTCATCAAATTGAACGGAGGACTCGGCACCTCGATGGGACTTTCCGGTCCAAAATCTCTCATAGAACTCAAGGACGGAATGTCCTTTTTGGAGATCATCGCCAAACAATCCGAAGTCATTTTAAAGAAGTATAACGTGTCCGTTCCGCTCATCCTCATGGACAGCTTCAATACGCAGGACGAAAGCCAGGCCGAGCTCAAACGAATCGGATTCCAACAAAAGTTCGCGACTTCTTTTTTACAACACAAGGTTCCTCGTCTTTTAAAGGAGAACCTAACACCGATTTCATGCAAAAATCCGGACGAAGAATGGTGCCCTCCGGGACACGGAGACATCTGGATTTCTCTTTTAGAAACCGGACTTTTAGATACGTTGATTGCCGACGGTTATAAAGTGGCCTTTGTTTCCAACGGAGACAACCTGGGAGCGACGGTTCATCCGGGAATTCTAGAATATCTTCTCAAGGAGAATCTCGAGTTCTGTATGGAAATGACTCCGAAAACCCTGGCCGACAAAAAGGGCGGGGCGATCTATCGAAGAATTCTGAACGGAAAACCCGAAAACTACCAGCTCTTGGAAACCGCCCAGGTCCCTTCCGATCACATGCACGAGTTTGAAGGTCTGGGAAAGTTCCGAAGTTTTTCGACAAACAATCTCTGGATCAATCTCGTAGCTCTTAAGGAAAGACTACTTCAAGAAAACTTCGAACTCTCTCTCATCGTAAACCCAAAGAAAATCGACGGGAAAGAAGTGCTTCAACTGGAAACTGCGATGGGCTCCGCAATCCGAAATTTTACTCGAGTCAAAGGAATCATCATTCCCAGAGATCGATTTGCTCCCGTAAAAAAATGCGAAGACTATCTTGTAAGAAGATCGGACGCATATCAGCTCTTAGACGATTATTCGATCACGATGTCAGACGAGAGGAAAAAGTTAGGCTTCGGTGAAGTATTGATTACATTGGATGAACAATACTATAAAAAAATCCAGGACTTCAACCGATTGTTTCCTGAAATACCGTCTTTGGTGCGCTGCACTTCTTTGGTGGTGCAAGGAGAAGTCCTCTTTGATCGGAAAATCAACATAAATGGAGACGTAGTGATCCAAAATACGAGTTCAACTCTTAAGAAAGTTTCCGAATTAAAAATCACCAACTTCGAATCCGGAAAATATTCCTTTTAGGCTTTACAAAGAGAATCCTCCATCCAATCTTTTTCTTAGAACGATTTATAAATGGTTCTAAATATCTCAACTGTTATGATGGACTCGGGTCCGGAAACGGACGGATCTTTTGCAAACAAAGGCTGAAATGACAACTTCTAAAAGTCCGAAGATCCGCTCCTTTGACGAAGGCGAGATTGAACAATTTAAGAACGTCTTTATCAATGAGAATCGTGGGAAACCGATCGTTCTCCTTCGATTTCAAGATATCAAATCCCTTTCTTTTCTAGACTTTTTACAATTGGTTCCGATCCGAATTTCGGAGCTGCATCCCGGCGCGGAGAATCATTATTCTTACTATTGTTACGGTGATAAGAAGAATCTTCTGATCGGAGTCGCTCCCGTTCAAATCCACGGATCCAACGGATTCTTAAACTTTGATTCCGTTTTAGGAAGATTCCGAGAAGTCTCGATCAAAAACGGATCGATGAACTTCGACTTCGGAATCGCAAGAACCCAGTGCAATTATATCTCTTATGTCGATGAAATCTTTCACGAGTTGGAAGTTTCTTCTCTCAAAAATCTGAAGGACAATCTCATACGTTGGAGTTGGACCTATCTCAATCGAGTCAACGATTACTTTGCGGGAGAGAAAGCCGACGCGGTCATTCAACCGATCATCCACTACAACCACAAACTTCATACGTATTCAATGAAGGGCGGAGAGGTTTTTGTGGGCGGGGAAGCTTACGCCGGTTATGCGGACCTGATCCGGGATATTCCTCACGATCAGGACTTAAATCGAATCGAACTTTTGATTTTGGAAAAGCTTACGATGTGTTGCAACGGAGCCCCCGGACTTCTCAAGTTCAATATTTCTCCGCAGACTCTTATCGATACGTTTGATACCGACGAAAAGGTGACTCGCTTTCACAATCTTCTTCTCAATCAAAATCTCAACCCGGCTCTCGTAAGAATGGAACTGATCGAAAAACCTTACGAAGAAACCGAGATTACTCTGAAGAGCGTCTGCAAACGATTTTGGAATTTCGGAATCAGCTTTGCCGCTGACGATTTCGGAGTCAAAAGTCAGAGTCATCAGATCGTTTTGGATCTCGGGGAAATGATCAAAGAATTTAAACTCGATCCGATCAGTTTTAAGTTTAAGGCGGATCAAGACCTAACTAAGTTCTTAGACAACCTCGCCTTTATCGATTATTGCAGAAGATTATCCGACAACAGAGAAGCGATCATCACGGCGGAAGCTCTGGAAGACATCGATTCTCTCAACTTTCTGATAACGCACCAAGTTTATTACTTCCAAGCCAATCTCTTCTGTACAAAAATTTCCATCGAAGAATACGTGGAAATTTTTGATGAGATGCAAGATTTGCCGGAATCGGTCGTAAATAAAATTTTAAATTCGGAAGAATTGCTCTTAAAGCTAAAAGCGAAAGGGAATATCTTTAAACTTTCGAAAGAACTGGGATTGATTTCTTAATCGATTTTCTTTTTCTTCCGAATTTCTATCTTCGACGTTGTAGGAATCTTTAGAACATAAGACCGATTTTTATTTCATCGGCCATATGTTCTTTTCGATCTGGATTCTTCCTTTATTCTTTTAAGAACGAAAGATTGGATTTTTGACTGACGATCGTTCCGTCCTTCATCGTAACGGAAAGCGCGTCGCCTGACTTTTCGATCTCGATCTTAAACTTTCCGTCCTTGTCTATAATCGGAGATTCTTCCACATACTTTCCTTCAAAGATTTTCTTCTTATTGAACTTCACGACATAGTTTACGTTGTCCTGACTTTCAATTTCCAGAAGCACTTGACTGACTCCGTTGTTTCCGTCCCAGGCCATAGCAGTCCACGGTCCTTTGAACTTTTCAAGAGTAGAATCTCCTCCAAAGGTTCGTTTTTTCGGTGCGACAACCGCCGAAGAAAGAACCGCAGAAGCAGGAAGGGAATTTCCGCTTTCACCGCCCAGATCCGATTTGGAAGTCACCGAATACAAAAAGAGTGTTTCTTTCGCGGGAACATCGGCTACATAAGAATTCTTATTTCCGGAAGATCCAAGAAAGGTCCAAGATGATTCTCCTCTCTTCTTGCGAAAAATGTAATATTCCGAAGCTTCTTTTACTTTATCCCAAGTGAGAGAAATTTTTGCGGCCTTTGTATCCAAGATCCCTTTTACGTTTTCCGGAGCTGAAAGTTTCACGCCCCTCTGTTTGTTCGGATCCGTAAATCCATAGGCAAAACTTGAGAATGGTCCGTTTTTTCCTTCTTCGTTTACCGCGGTCACGGAATAATACGCATAACGTGCAGGAAGGTTTTCATCGATAAATTCTTCAGCGCCGGTTTCGGAAATTTTTTCCCAAGCGCCTCCGCCGATCCAACCGGATTTCACATAACGGAACACGAAGTATTTCGAAGCGCCCGAAACTTTTTTCCATCTCAGTTCGATCTTACTCTGATACGCTCCTCTCGTCGCAACCAAACCAAGAGGTTTTGCAGGAGGAGTTTTCGGCTGCGAAGTAAATCCGCTCGCTGCGTCCGAAGGTTCTCCGGTTTTGCCGTTTAGTTTTGCGGAAACCACATAGATTTCGACGACCCCTTTTTTGGCCGCGGCTACATCCGTAAAACTATTCAGTTTAGAATTTCCTATCGGGTTGTATCGCTTCTGGGTCTTGTTATACTTAAAAACCTGATATTCTGCGGAAGCATCCGCCGGTTCCCAAGCGAGCTCGACCTTATTATCATACTGTCCTTGTGTCGCCTTGAGTCCTAAGACTTTCGGAGGTGGTTTTAATTCTTCCGTCTTTGCAAAACCGATCACTTCTCCGGGAGAAAGATCCGAAGCGGCCGTATCGGTAAGAGTTAGAATTCTGTATTTGTATGCGAGGTTCGGCTGAACTCCGTCGTCATTAAAACTATTAGTAGAAGAAAGACCGATCTTGGAAAAACCGGAATCTCCGGGAGCCTTTCTATGAACCTCGTAACCGACCGCGCCGGGAACAACTTCCCAGTTGATCGTAACCTTATCGCTAAAACTTCCTTGAGAAGCGTTGATCGTAGAAGGTGGAACGGGATTGTTATCGCTTGAAACCGCAGCAGGATCCGGAGTATCGGAATCGGGTTTACCATGGTCGGTAACGGCTTCAACTTGATCCACCATCACGAAGGCGCCCTGACAAATTTTTGTAAACCAGCGATAGTCGATATAACCGTAACCTTGATCGCCCCAATCCTTTCCCCAAGAATTGATAAACTTTACGGCATTCTTAGAATCATCGTAACCGACAAGAGCGATCGCGTGTCCACCGTAGGTCTTACCGAGACCTTCTTTGTAGACCGTATTTCCTTTTAAGTTAAAGAAATTCTCATATACTAATATTCCCGCGACGACCGGTTTGCCTTCCGCAAGTTGAGCCTTTACCTCCGAAAGATCGGTTGTTTTTACACGAAGATATTCTTTCGCCTTAAATCGGGACGCCGCGTTAATGGCAGCTTGCGAAGGACGCGCCCTGTAATCCGCGGGATTGTAAGGCATTTGATCCCAAGGAGCCGCGCCCATCTCGACCATCACTCTCATCGCGTCCGAGATCAAAGAACCGTTGTCTCTTCCCCCGTTGATCTGATTGTAGATAAAGGCGGGTGAAAAAATTTGACTGTAATTGGGGTTCCCGTCTTGAGTACGAAGAGACCAATTTTTAGAACCTTTTCTTTCTATGTATTCCTGAAAACTTTTCGTCGCGTAGGCGGTCGACCAGGCAACACAACTTCCTTGTTCGCCCTGATTTCCCACGGGAGGCATAGAATCGGAAAGATCCACTCTGGAAGAAAGCCCTCGATGGGAAATTCCATACGGATTGGTATCTTTTAGAGAAGAAAGAAGTTCGGAAGATTCCTGCTTCATCCCCAAAGACCTCATAGAAGGCTGGGAAAAAACGGAAGTTTGGGCCAATAAAAATAGAATTGAAATTACTATAGAATATCTTGAAATTCTCATATACTTAACTTAGTTCCCTTTTTGAGACTGAATTATTTCTTTTATCTGATCTTCCGTTTCTCTCGAATATTCCTTAAACGCAAACGGATGCGGTTCGTACAGGGCGATCAACTTAGATTCGTTTCCCTTGCTGTCTTTTACGGTTTTTTGAATTAAAAATAAAATGTAGTCTCCTTCCGGAGGAGCGGCTTTCAGCCATTTGCCCAACAATTCCGGAAAAATCATAAATCCGATTTCAAACTTAATCGGTAATTTTTCTCCGCCTTTCCAGGGTTTCAAAATTTCAACGGTCGCAGTTACTGACACTGAAGTTTCGGAGATTTTTTTCTCGTGAACGTTTGTAATCCGAGTGAGAGCGATATAATCCGAATTTCTAATTTGATTTTCAAGAGTCGGAGGAGTGGAAAGCGGCAGAAGCGGTAAGGTTAAAAAAAGAAAAGCGATAAAAGCAGATCCTTTGAATTTCATCTTTGTCTCCATCTGTGTCGTGTTACAGTCAAGGGTGCAGTATAGGTCTTGGAATCGGATCCGCAAGAAATTTTTTAATTTTTAAAAAGGGCTGCTTCTTGTCCTAGGTCACCGGAAACTTCCTCGCATGTTTTTGCGATCTCGGAGGATTCGATCGCCAATTTATGAATAAACTGAGTCGCTCCCACGATCGAAACCGAAGATTGTTTTACTTCTTGGATCACTCCGGATTGCTCCCGAATTACGACTTCCAATTCTCCCGCGTTTCGAATGACTCGATCGAATATACCGCTCAATCTTTCTCTGACCTTTGTTTGATCCTTTAAGGTTTCAAAAAAAGACTCGGTAACTTTCATAATCTCGTTCACGTCTTCGATCACTTTAGAAACGGTTTGAGTTCCTTGTTGAACGATCTCCGTATTCTTATCCATCGCCTCGTTTCCGGTTCGGATCAGATGATGAATTTCCTTGATCGTCTTTGCGGTTTGATCCGCGAGTTTGGAAATCTCGTCCGCGACGACCGCAAAACCTCTTCCTTGTTCTCCGGCGCGCGCGGCTTCGATCGATGCGTTGAGAGAAAGAAGATTTACCTTTTCCGCGATATCGTTGATCACCCGTAGTCTCTGCGACATTTCCTGATAACTCGCTGAAACTTTACGAATCGAGTCGTCCATCTTTTGCAAGGATTCTTCGCTTTGTCTCGTGTGTTGTCCCGCGTTATCTAAGATTGTCTTGCTATTGACGATCTCGTTTTCCAAGATCTGAAACTTTTCTTCAAAGGTCCCGTATAGATCCGCAAATTCTTTGTGAGAATCCGATTGCACTTGGGCGGCTTTCGAAACCCTTTCCAAGTTTTGCCAAGCGTTTTCCATAGCGATATCGATCACTCCCATGTTGGAAATTTGTTCGTCCGAATTATGAACCACGCCGAGAGCGCTATTGGCCATAGAAGCCATATTCTTTCTTAAAAAATCGACCTTGGACTGAACCGACTTTTGAATGACAAGATTGGCGGAATGGAATTCTTCCTTTTTAAAATAATTCTCCCAGTAGTCCAAATATTCGTTTTTGAGAAGAATCGAGTAATATATAAGAATTCCGGATTCGAATATTACAAAAACAGCATGTATTAGAACAACCTGCAATCCGGCTCCTGTGCTAAAAACTATGATCGGAATTTCGTTCCATTTCACTCCAAACTCCTGACAGTAGTTTAGAATTCCATGATGGACCGCGATATAACCGGCGGCGGGAACGATCGCCCTCCAATCTTTATAGATGAGAAGAAAGGCGAGGGCGCCGAAGACATGAAAGTGCATTTCGATTCTTCCAAATTCGGATTGAATAAAGATACCGGAATAGAGCATCAACAACAAAGAATTTAAGACTCTACTAAAAAGAGTTCCTCGAAAGGAGACAAAATTGACGGTGCCTGCGATTCCCAAGGCAAGAGAAGAATACAACGCAAATTCCCAGGTTCCAAAACCGAGAGAAAGTAAAACGGCCGCGGGGATATGCGCCAAAAGCAAAATCCAAATAAAACGATCCGCGGACTTCATCTCGGCTCCGAGTTTTTCTTTGGCGCTGTCTTTCGGAGAAATTCCGAACGAGATCGGATTTTCCGTTAGAGAAGAATTTTCTATGGATTGTATTTCACTTTTTGACATACTTTATAAACCTCTAATATACCTTTGCGCTCAGTTTGTGTAAACTCTCTTCGGAAAAGCCGGATAAATCTGGATAGACGACTCGAATTTTACCGGTTTCATCGACGACGAAAAGAGGATTTTGATGAACGATGGATTCTTCGAACCCTGCACTTACCGAGACCTGAAACAATGCCGCGATTTTTTCGGCGTCTTTTCTGTCCTTGGGTAAAAGGAGAATCGGCTCACGTTTCCAACGAGATAAATACTTCCTCATCCAAGATTGTTTTTCTCGATCCTTCTCCGGGTCCAAGCTGATCAAAGCTAAGTTCCAGGATGAAAATTCTTCCTTCGAAAGTAGAGTTTCCAATTTTGAAATCCCGGTTCGGCAGACGGACTTACAATCTCCGTATCCAAAGTAAATAAGATATTTCCTGCCGTATAAATCCGTATCGGTTATAACAAAGTTTTCTCCGTTGCGAATTTGAAACGCCGGGAGTTCCCGATCGACCTTCATACCGGAGTCCCGATGTGTTTGATCACGGACCACGAACGGATTGGCCGCTAAAACAAAGTAGAGACAAACTGCGATGATCAAAGCGGAAATAGATTTGGAAACTATAGGATAAAGATTCAATCTATAATTTTTGACGAAAAGAAACGAAGAAAGACGGGAAGATTTTATAAAATCAGTCTTCGAGATTAAACGAAATCGGAACCCTGTGAGACATTCTCGTGGGTCGACCTTGAACGTAACCGGGACTCCAACGAGCCATCTTTACGATCTTGATCGCGGCTTCGTCAAATCCAAATCCCGCTTTTCCGGACGCAACCTTCGCGCCTTGTAGGTTTCCTTGTTCGTCTATTTGTACGATTACGATGACTTGTTTGGAAACGATTCCCGCGGACTTGGCTTGTGCCGGGAAAAAATCTCTCAGATCAAAGTCGATGATCGGAGTTGGAGTTTTGTCTCCGTTATAAGAAAATAAAAAACCGTCCTTGTCGGTTCCGTTTCCGGAAAGGGCATTCGGATTGAGATCCTCGTCGATAGGATCGTCCGCGTTTTGATTGGAACCTTCGACCCATTCCTGTTTTTCAACGGGGGCAGGAGAAGAAGAACCTCCGATCAGTTCGGGTGGAATTTCTTCCAAATCGACTTCCACGTCCTGAGCTTCCAAATCATCCGAAGAAATTTCGGACTCGGGAATATAGGTCGCGATAAAATAGGCGCCGATCGTGACCGTATGCAAAACAAAAGACGCAATCAGACAAAATTTGAATAGACCAAACTTGAGAATCTTCTGTTTGATTTCGGGAACGCTTACCATTCTTATTACCTATTTCGCCTAACGTTTAACCGAAAGGGCGATCTTTGTGACACCAGCTCTGCGGATCACTCCCATCGTTTCTGCGATCTTTCCATAAGGCAAAGAAGAATCCGCAGAAAGAGTCAGACGCATATTCGGTCTGATCTTAGAATCCCGTTCCAACTGAGTTTTTAGTCTTTCGATCGTTGTATCGGCCCCTTCCAAAAGAATCTTTCCGTCCTTTGTCAAAGCTACTTGGACAGACTGCGCTACGTTTGGATCCGCGGCAGCAACCTTGGGAAGATTTATATTGATGGATTCCTTTTTCAAAAAGTTCGCGGTTACCATAAAGATAACTAAGAGCACCAATATCACGTCCACCATCGGAGTGATATTGATATTGCCTATTTCGTCTCCGTCGCCGGATGGAGTAGTTCCTGCCATTTCCAGATCTCCTTTAAACTACTACTTCTTACGAGACAAGCTTGCAAGAAACTCTCTCGAAAGAATTTCTAAATTGGCCTGAATGACTTTCAGCTTACGAGTAAAATAGTTATTGGCCATTACGACCGGAATCGCAACCCCCAAACCCGCCGCGGTCGCCAAGAGCGCCGTGGAGATACTTCTCATCACAAACTCCGCTCCGGTACTTCCTAACGTTCCCAAACCGTAAAAGGCTTTGATCACACCGAGAACCGTTCCCAGAAGACCGATAAAAGGAGCGTTGTTCCCCAAAGTGTTGAGAATGGAGAGATGATTTTCTAGTTCGATTCTTTCTCCGATAATCTTTCCTTCCTGAAGTTCCGAAAGACTTTCGTGACCCCCGTTGAAGTTTTCGACGGAGAATTGAGAAAACTTAGCGTAGATGTTCCCGGGATTTTCCGCTGCGAGAGACTTTACCGAGTCCAGGTTTCCGTTTCTAATTTCAGAAGTAAGAACTGGGAGAATGGCTTCCGTATTTTTTAGATTCTTACGAAAGATGAGAATTCTTTCCGTTCCTACTGCGAGGGCGACGATACTTGCAATCAGCATAATAATAAAAATGAAAGTCTCGCCGTATTCAACTAAAAACATGGTCATGATGTAGATCCTCTAATATCTTTATTTTTTAAATCTGGCGACGAAGTCACTCAGTTTTCAATCGCGTATAAATCCTCATTCACCCGAAATGCTCACGCAGGTTTTTGTACACGCAAACGTTCCGGTGGAAAGTCCCGTAATCTGAGACAGACCGCTTTGGTTACAGGTTCCCGCAGAATTTCGACTCGTCCAATAAGACCTGTTACAATCCATAAGACATGCCTTGGCGCGATCCGTAAATTTTGCAAAGGTCGCGGAACTCACCAAAGAAGAACAATAATTCTGATAAGTCCCAAGAGTCGCACTTCCGCTAAATAATGTTACGATCCCGACTTCCGAAAGCGGAGTGGGGAGATCGGGCGCCTGATTCAAACAGGATTGCGCCGCTTGCAAAGACGAAATACAAGACTGAACCGGATCCGTAGGAGGTAAAAGTAAATACTGAAGAATCACTCTTTTTTCATTGTCTCGATTGAAACTGTCGTCTTCGTTCGGCAAGTTATTACAATTCAAAACCCAATTCAGAACAAAAAGAATGACGATCAGATTTCCAATCCATTCTTTCCAATACAAAGGTTGTTTTTTTTTCATCAGAACTTCACCTCGATCCCCAGGTTGAAGAACGGAATTACCATTCCTCCCGGCAAAGTCAGGGTTCCAAACGTCTGGCTTGGTTTCGGATTCGTAGCAGAGTAAGGACGCGTAACGTCGAAATCTTGACCGGAAACGTTCTGTCTCATGTAAACGTTGATGACTTCAAAGAATGTGTTTACGTAACCCCATTCGTAGTTTAAGAATCTGTCAAAACGAATGTCCAATCTATGATAATCCGCGAGACGTTTTGTGTTTGTATAATCCGCGAGATACGGATTGTTTGCGGATTGTGGAACCCAGATGATCTGGCCGTTAGCCGGGTTTGAAAAAGAACCGCCGTCGTCCCCGGTGATCGGAGTGATCGGAGTGGAAGTCAGATAAGACCATCTCGCACCGAACTGCCATTCTTGGCTGAATCTCCAACCGAAAACTACGTTGATGATATGAGTTCTATCGTAATCGTATAAAGTTTCCTTTGAATTATGATAGGACTGAGCAAGAAGCCTTTGTTCCGGTCCAGTCGCAACGGGAGCGAGCAAACCGTCCGGCTTATAAAGATTAGAATTTCTGAATGTTTGAGACCAGGTATAAGAAATCCAACCGAACCAGTCTCTCGTACCCGGAGCAGCAGTTTTACGAACCACAAATTCGTAACCGTGAGAACGACCGCTTCCGTTGTTGGAATAGTTGAGAGGTTTGTTGAGAATATACGGTTGAGTAACCTTTCCATACTGATCCGGATTGGTCCCTATGATTTCCGTAATATACGGATCGGATACGATCAAGTTGGAGAATTCTTGTTTGAAAACTTCTCCCTTTACCTGCCAATCGGAAGTAACCTGCTGATCGATCCCTCCGCCGTATTTGGTAGCCTTCTGAAATTTCAGGTGGGGGTTTCCGCTCTGTTCGGAGAACTGAGTGCTCAAAGGAAAGTTATAGTGTTCTCCTCCGCCTCCAAAGATCGTAGTTCCTTTTCCGATTCCTTCAAACTTATAAGAAATCTGAGCTCTTGGGCCAAGAGCCCCATTCTTAATATAAGGAATGTAATCGTATCTCGCGCCGGGTTCGATGAGTAAACCGCCGAACTTAATTTTCAAAGTTGTATAAGCGTTGTAGTATTTGCTACGTACACGATTCGTATCGGGAACGGTTCTAAAATCCGGACTCGCCGTATCGTAAGGATTCGGATCCGGATTGTTCGGATCGGATTGTTGAATCGTAGTTCCTGAGGTTTTGTAATTGAGAAAACGAACCTCGGAACCGAACTCAAGAGAAAGGTGTTTGTTCGGATCCCAATACGCGTCTTGTCGAATCCCGTTATATGCTCCGCTTGCTCTTTGTTTTGCCTTGATGGAACCCAATGCCACGTTAAAATCCGTAAACGGATCATAGCTGATCAATGTGATACGATTGGAGAATTTTTCGGAGGCTCTCCAGGTATAACGAAATGCCTGCGTTCTATAACCTTGACCTGCGGAAAGATTCCCTCCTGCGAATGCTGCCAACTGATCTTTGGTAGGATCGTTCTGAGGTTTTGCCGGAGGATTTAATGCAAAGTCGTCCTTTGCAGTCATAGAATAAAATGAAATCTGGTGTTGATCGTTGAAGTTGTAGACCATCTTCACTTGAGAATCCGTATATCGAGGAAGACGAACTCCGTCCGGAAGAAGACTTCCTCCTGAAAGGTTGCCTAACGTTTCAAACGTTTTGTCGATATAACCGACCTTAACCGCGCCGAGAATATAACCTTTCCCCCCGGCGAATGTGGTTTGGTAATTGGCGGAAGCGGCCCAGAGAGAAGTCAAAAAATTTCCGGAAGTTTTCTGAACCTTATCGGGAGATTCGATTTCGATCACCCCGCCGAGTGCGTTGTTAAAATTCGAAGGGAGCACGCCCGTATAAACGTCCATAGACTTGATCAAGTTTCCGTTGATCGTCGCGGTCAAACCGTCGAAGTGAAACGGATAAAGAATCGGAAGATCGTCATACAGATAAAGGTTTGTATTCGGATCGGCTCCGCGGAATACGTAATTGCTCGCGCCCCCGCCGAACGCGGAAACTGGGACCACCCCGGGAATGGTTTCGATAGAACGAAGAGGTTCTCCAAAAGTTCCCGGCATCCGTTTGATTTCTTCAAAACGAAGTTTGGTCCGGGACATGAGTTGTTTTTCTCTTTCACCCGTAACGTTGATCCCACCTTTACTACTTACGCCGCTCACGGAAGCGGGATCGGTGTAGATCAAAACGGTATCCGAAGATTCTCCAACTTCCTGACGAATCTCCTGCATTCCTGTATCTCTCAAAATACGAAACGTATAATTCCCGGAAGCAGGAACCACACCTTCAAAATAACCTTCCGCATCCGTTTGATAGAATTTTTTAGTTTCCGAAACACGAACGCTTACGTTCGCTTCTCCCGAATTTTTGCCGCGAGAATAAATGCGAGCTCGAAAGGAAACTTCCGCGAAAAGTTCTCCGGCGGGAAAGGCAAGAAGAATGACCAATAAGTTTCTAATGAGTTTCATCGTCTGCCTTTCTATAATTTAGTTTTCACGAAAACTTCTTGGTAGTTGAGATACCAAGGAATATCATCGAGAGGTTTGTCTACGTAGAGTAAAACACAAGCAAACGGATAAGAAACAAAGGGACATTCCGATCTTGTGATCGCGATCGTACAGAGATCCAAATTCTTTTGCTGCACGTCTTCGACTACGATCGGGAAAGGAACCGGAATTTGAGTCCCACATTTGCGGGCCAAATAACTCGCGGCGGCATAGATCTGACTCTGCGAATCGTTGGGATGAACGACTTCGGGCCGAACGCAGTTTTGCGAAAACAACATGATCCCCAAAATCAAAACAAAGAAGAATGTTTTGAATTTCAGTTTTTTATTATATTCAAACATACTAATTCTTTTTACCGCCGACGGAAATTCCGCCAGATTCTTGCGGTGGATTGGAAGACTTTTTACCGCCGCCCACCGAAATCCCTCCGGAAGAAGGAGCATCGGATTCTGTTTTAACTGCGGAAGGATCTTTGGCGGACTCCGCATCTTTTCTTTGTTGTTCGAGTTTTAATTTTTCGGCTTCTTCTCGATTTCCGATCACGCTTCCCTTAACTTTCAAAACGGAAACCGTTCCTAAAGGAAACATAACGTGTGTTTCATGCCAAACCTGAATGTTGACGATACTTCTTCCGCCCGGAACTTTTTGTACGGCTTGACTGAGCGCGTAATCAATGCTGATCGGATTTGTGATCGGGATTAAACCGAAAACAAAAAACGTAGAAGATTCTCCCATGGATTCTTCCAAAACGTCGTAGCCGGAAGTTCGGATGATCGTCGCGGAATCGTAGATTCCGGGAGAACGAACTCTTCCGCCCGGAGAAAAGAGGGAAGCGCCCATACAATTCTCAAAAATCGAAAGGAGAAGGATAAAAAAGATTCCGTTTCCGAAAAAACGAAAGATCTTTTTATTTAGTTCTCTTTTTACCGGATTGATCATTGAGTTGATCCTCGAATTTTATCGCTTCTGCGTTGATATGCAGTCTGTTTACGGTAATAAAAAGAAGAATGTATTTGTCCGTCCAATAACGAATATTAATCAATGCGTCCGCTTCTTTTTCAGCTAACATCGAGTTGACGAGTTTGTCGATTGGAGGCTCCGATAGGGGAATTCCTACGATCGCCATGTCGAAGGTGTTCCAACTTTTGTGGCCTTCCACGGGACCGATTACCTTATATTTACGATCCGCTACGGGAATATTGCTCGTCGCCATTCCCGCCGATGAAGTGGCGCAATTTATAAGAATGAGTGAGAAAAAAATAAAAGCGAAAATCTGAAAAGATCTCATAATACCTGCCTGCAACCGGGGTAAAATCAGCATCCTCTGGAAGACCTATTTCTTTGTGAAATCTTCCGTGGATAGTGTATCTACCAGATACTATCTGGTAGATACAAGAGCAAGAATAAATTCTTAACTGAAAATTACGTCCTGAATCCCTTTGCTAATTATAATCTTCATTTTTAGAAAAGAATGACAAGCTCATAGAAAAAAAGTTTCGTTTTCTGAAAAAATAGGGTTTGCAAAAAGAAAAATCAAATCGAATTCGAGGGAGTTTTTGGGAACAATTTGAGATCTTGCGAGGTCCGGTGAGGATCACTTTTGATTTCGTTTTCTATATTCTTGGATCAATTTTTCAGCGGCTTGAAAAGAACTGATTTTGTGTTGGCTTACCTTTTCTTCCATATCCTGATAAAGGTCCTTCATCCGGGAATAGAAGTCGCCCATCAGATGTTCGGAAACGGTTTCTTCCAGCCAATATTTCGCCTGATCGGTTCTGCGAATTTCAAAGTATCCGTTGGACTTTAGAGTTTTCTCATATTCTAATATTTGAGTCCAGATTTCCGAGATTCCTTCCTTGGTCACGGCGGAACACGAAAGCACCTTCGGAACCCAACCGTTTTCATTTGAAGGAAAAAAATGAATGGCCGATTGTGTTTCGACTCGAGTGAATTCCGCTCTTGTCTTGTTGTCTCCGTCGGCTTTGGTCACGGCAAAAAGATCCGCCATTTCCATAATTCCTCTTTTGATTCCTTGGAGTTCGTCGCCCGCACCCGCGATCAAAAGAAGCAAAAACAAATCCACCATAGAATGCACCGCCGTCTCGGATTGTCCGACTCCGACGGTTTCCACAAAGACCGTATCAAAACCCGCGGCCTCACAGAGGTAGATCGTCTCCCGGGTTTTTCTTGCAACTCCGCCCAAAGAATCTCCGGAGGGAGAAGGCCGAATGAATGCGGATTCGCTTTTGGACAACTCGAACATTCTCGTCTTGTCTCCGAGAATACTTCCCCCCGAAATCTGACTCGATGGATCGATCGTCAGGACCGCGAGTTTTTTTCCCTGAGAGATCACGTGCATCCCGAAGGCTTCGATGAAGGTGCTCTTTCCGACTCCGGGAATTCCTGTGATTCCGATTCGAACCGAATTTCCGGAATGCGGAAGACAAGCGTCTACGATCTTTTCTGCGAGTTCTTTGTGAGCGGGGAGAGAGCTTTCGACGAGCGTAATCGCACGAGCGAGAATCATCTTGTCTCCGGAAAGAATTCCTTTTACAAATTCTTCAGCCGAAGGAAGTGCCTTCCTATGAATTCCGGTTGATCGGATTCCGCTAGAAGGCATTCCGGATGATTCTGATCCGCTCAAGGATATGGATTCCTTAAACTTTTACTTTAGAAGATTCTAAATCTTTAATGAGAAGTTCTAAGATATCCGCGGCCGCTTTGGAGATTTTTGTTCCCGGTCCGAAGATTCCCGTCACTCCCGCTTTGTAAAGAGTATCGTAATCCTGTTGAGGAATCACTCCGCCTGCGATGACCATGATGTCTTCTCTTCCGAGTTTTTTCAATTCTCCGATAACTTGTGGCACGAGAGTTTTATGACCCGCAGCCAAACTCGAAACTCCAAGAATGTGCACGTCGTTTTCCACGGCTTGTTTCGCGGCTTCCGCCGGGGTTTGGAATAGAGGCCCTATATCGACGTCGAATCCCATGTCGGCAAAACTCGTGGAGATGACTTTCGCTCCTCGATCGTGTCCGTCCTGACCCATCTTCGCGACCATGATTCTAGGACGTCTTCCTTCGAGGGTCGCAAACTTGTCCGAAAGTTCTTTGGCCCTTTTGAAATCCGGATCATCTTCGATTTCGGAAGAATAAACTCCCGAGATCGAACGGATCGTTGCTTGGTATCTTCCGAATACTTTTTCCATAGCATAGGAGATTTCGCCGAGGGTAGCGCGTTTGCGCGCCGCATCCACCGCCAATGCGAGAAGATTTCCTTCTCCACCGCCGGCGCATTTTGTGATCGCGTCGAGCGCGGCGGTCACGTCGGCTCCGTTTCGATTCTTCTTTAACTCCGCGAGTCTTCGGAGCTGAGATTCTCTCACGGCAGTATTATCGATATCTAATATATCTAAGGGTTTTTCTTCGACGGCTCTATAACGGTTTACTCCGACGATCACGTCCCTGCCTGAGTCGATCTTCGCCTGTTTGCGTGCGGCGGCCTCTTCAATTCTCATCTTAGGAATTCCGGTTTCGATCGCCTTCGCGATTCCGCCTAACTTTTCAACTTCTTCGATGAGCTCCCAAGCACGGTGAGCGAGAGAATGAGTCAGAGATTCTACGTAGTAGGAACCTCCCCAAGGATCGACGACGCGGTGAATGTTCGTTTCTTCTTGCAAAAAGATCTGAGTGTTTCTCGCAATTCTCGCGGAGAAGTCGGTCGGAAGCGCGATCGCTTCGTCGAGCGCGTTTGTGTGAAGAGACTGCGTATGTCCAAGAGAAGCGGCCAAGGCTTCGATACAAGTCCTCGCGACGTTGTTGAACGGATCCTGTTCCGTCAAACTCCAACCGGATGTCTGACAGTGAGTTCTTAGCGCGAGGGACTTTAGATTTTTTGGATTGAATTGTTTTACGAGTTTCGCCCAGAGAAGACGTCCCGCTCTCATCTTTGCGATTTCCATAAAGTGATTCATTCCGATCGCCCAGAAAAAGGAAAGACGAGGCGCGAATGTATCCACGTCCATTCCCGCTTTGATTCCGGTTCGAAGATATTCGAGTCCGTCTGCGAGAGTGTAGGCGAGTTCGATATCGGCGGTCGCTCCGGCTTCCTGCATGTGATAACCCGAAATCGAGATCGAGTTGAACTTGGGCATAAAATCCGAAGTATATTTAAAAATATCGGCGATGATCTTCATCGAAGGAAGGGGAGGATAAATATACGTATTCCGAACCATGAATTCTTTTAGAATGTCGTTCTGAATCGTTCCGGAAAGTTTATCCGCACTCACACCTTGTTCTTCCGCGGCTACAATATAAAACGCTAATATAGGAACCACGGCCCCGTTCATCGTCATCGAAACCGACATCTGATCCAGAGGAATCTGATCAAAGAGAATCTTCATGTCTAAGATCGAATCGATCGCAACCCCGGCCTTACCGACGTCGCCGACCACACGTTCGTGATCGGAGTCGTATCCTCTGTGAGTCGCCAAGTCGAATGCGACCGAAAGACCTTTTTGTCCGGCCGCTAAGTTTCTACGATAGAATGCGTTGGATTCTTCCGCGGTGGAAAATCCAGCGTATTGACGGATCGTCCACGGTTGTTGGACATACATCGTGGAATAGGGCCCGCGTAAGTAGGGAGAAATTCCAGCTCCATAGTCGAGGTGTTCCATCCCGGCGAGGTCTTCCGCGGTATAAACCGGTTTTACGGGAATCTTTTCGGGAGTGTTCCAGATCTTCGGATCGATGGAACCTAAGCCTAACTCGTCAAGAGCCGCCTTTTCCCAGTCGGATTTGGAAGCCGTTTTGTTTCCCTGTGGCACATAACGTTTTGGATCAAAACTCGGACGTTTCATTGGATGCCCAGCCTTTTCTGAATGGTTTTCAGAGTTTCTAAATGTTGGGATTTTACGTGGATAAACAATTCGATTCCTTTGGATTTAATAGAATCGATTTGTTCTACCGGATTCCCGGCTACGATTCCTAAAAGACTTGGGTTTTGTTTTTTGAGAACTGAAAAGACCGAATCTACAAGTCCCGAAATTTCCTCGTCACTGGAGCAAAAGACAACGACGTCCGCGTTGTGTTCCTTCAGACCTTGCAAAGCTTCTTCCGGTGTCGCATAACTTCCCGGATCGATCACCTTGTAACCGGCGCAGGCGAGAAAGTTTTGGGAGAAGATGGCTCTTGCCTTTTTCATCTTCAAGTCTCCCATCGGAAGCAAAAGTACCGTCGGAGTTTTTCCGTTCTTCTTGGCAAAACCTTCGGTCTTGATTCGAATCTCTTCGATTCCGGCTCCGGCTCTGAATTCGGGAATCACTTCGCATGTGATTTCTCCCGAGACCGATTCGATCGTTCCCGAAAGTCCGTGAACGTTGAGTTCGCTCACTGAAATTCTATCTTCTCCATTTGGATACTGATTGGTTCCGAGAAGAATTTCTTTTCGGATCGCGAGATTGTCTTCTTTCTTCTTTCTGGATTCGGAGATTTTCTTTTGGACGATTCCTTTTTTTACGGCTTCTAAGAATCCGCCGGCGGATTCGATCTCACAGAAAATTTCCCAAGCCTTTTTTGTAATCGAATCGGTGAGGGATTCGAGATAATACGAACCCGCGGAAGGATCTACCACTTTGTCTACGTGCGATTCGTGTTTCATGAGGAGTTGGATGTTTCTCGCGATTCTCAGAGAAAAAGAATCAGAAGTTTTTAATATACTATCGTAAGGAGAAACGTTGATCACTTCGCATCCGCCGATCGCGGCCGACATCGCTTCCGTCGTCGCACGAAGCATGTTTACGTTTGGATCATAGGCGCTGTAGTTGTAGCGACAAGTGTGAGCGGATAAAAACGCGTGCAGAGACGATTCTTCTTTGGGTTCGAATTCTTTGAGAATTGTAGCCCACAAAATTCTTGCGGCGCGAAACTTTGCGATCTCTAAAAAGTAATCGGGACCGATGGAGAATTCGAAAATCATCTGAGACACGATCGTATCTACGGACATTCCCGCTTCCCGAAGTTGTTGTACGTATTCCGCTCCAGCGGATAACGTGAAGGCCAATTCTTCGGAGATCGTGGAACCCGCGTCTCGAAAGCTGGAAGAATAAACGCTGAGTCCTCGGAAATGCGGCCAAGAAGAAGCGAATGATTCTAAGATTTCCTTGAGCGCCACAATCGAATGTTTTCCCGATCTTCCGTGTTTGAGAAGAATCCGAAACGGATCATAGCCGAGTCCGCCTACAAGAACCTTTCCTTTCGGAAGCCAGGAGAAAATTTCAGGCGATCTTTCTTCCGCGATAAAATGAAGAGTGACTTGATCGAAAGGAAGTCCGTCGATCAGAGCTTCCAAATCCTTGGAAGAATGGACCGGGATTCCTCTTTGTGGAGAAGTTTTGTTTTCTATGATAAATCCGATTGCGGTTACTCCGCTTTTTGCGGCGTCTTTTGCGAGACGATTCGCTTCCGCGATGGAAGAAGAATCAAAGTCCTGACGGATGCTCCAGTCTTGAACGAGCTTTCTTGTGGATCTCGCAAAAGGAAAAGTCCCGGGAAGATTGGATGTCAGCCATTGTTTGTCTGCGATATCTTCCTTTGTATAAACGGGTTGGATCTTAAATCCTTCCGTCGTTTCCCAAACCAGTTTTTTCTCAAAGTCCGCGCCCTTGAGATCTTTTTGGATGACCGCCATCCACGCTTCCCGAGTGACCGGGGGGAAGTCGGTAAATAATTTCTCGTTTGCCATTTTGAATGTTTCTCTTTTTTGAAAAGGCCCTACAAAGTTCTCTTTCTAGGGAACCTTGCAAAACCCTGGTGTAAAGTCAAAAACCCATTCTCAATTTCCATTTTTGGTTTTGAGATAATGGGGAACGGATGCCAGAATCGAAAGTGTAAGAGTTCCTACGATCACTCCTAAAGACACAAGGATCGGGATATGAATCTCGTGTCCGAAAACGTAAGTGGAAAAAAGAGGAAGGAGAAGTTTGAATCCTACGAACGCGAGTAAAACGCTCACTCCTTTTTTCAGAAATACAAAAAGTTCCATCACACCCGAGAGCATAAAGTAGAGAGAACGAAGACCGAGGATCGCAAAGATATTCGAAGTATAAACGATAAACGCGTCGGTCGTGATCGAAAAGATCGCCGGGATGGAATCCAAGGCGAACATGATATCGCTGAACTCGACGACGAGCAACGTGATGAACGTGGAAGTAAAAAGATAGTTTCCGTGTTCCTTGACTACGAACTTTTCAGGGTGATGCGCGTGTGTCATCGGAAGAATTTTTTTCGCAAACTTGATGATCGGAGAAGATTCCGGATGAAAGTCTTCCTCTTCTTCCTTATGAACATACATCTTCACGGCGGTGTAAAGAAGAAGAATTCCGAACAGATATAGGATCCAACTGAAAACGGAAATGAGCTCCGCGCCGACAAAAATCATAAAGGCTCGAAAGATCAAAGCTCCGATGATTCCCCATTTGAGAATCAGAGGTTGATACTGAGGTGTGATCCGGAACTTTTGAAAGACCATGATAAAGACAAAAAGATTGTCCACGGAAAGAGAATATTCCAAAAGATAACCGGTGATAAATTCGAGGGCTTTTGTTTTTCCCGCATCCGGATCGTTCGGGCCGTGATCCATTACAAAAATCAAAACGCTAAACGAAATCGCGAGACTAAACCAGAAAAGAGACCAATAAACGGATTCTCTCAGAGGAATTTTATGAGCTCGTTTGTTGAGAACAAAGAGATCAAGATAGATGAGCAGTCCCAAAACCACGGTAAAGATTCCAATTAACGTCAATTCTCCGGAGTTTACTTGGTTCATTTATCCCTCTTGTTTTTCCCGATTCTGGATGACAGAATCCAGGCTCTGTACAAAATTACAATCCCAATTCCCAAGAAGAAGGTTCAGATGATTCTACTGTTATTTTCCATCGCTTCCATAGCGCACTTCCTCGCACTCTACTTTGCACCGGGAGAAATCGCTCTCAAGCTGGGAACAAAAATTGTTCCGATTCTTATCTTGATTTTTTTCTCAGTCTTCGAAGGGAACTGGAAAGACCGTTCCGGAAAATACGTTTTTATCGGTTTGATCTTCTCGCTTTTTGGAGATACGTTCTTAGCTCTTCCCGGAAATTACTTCGTCTTCGGACTCGGTTCTTTTCTTGTTGCTCAGGTTTTATATTCGATCGGATTTTCGGTCGGGAATCCAGTGCACGTAGTTCGACTGATTCCTTACTTTGTATTTGGGCTTTTATTCTACACTTGGATTCTTCCGGGAATGGGTGCTTCTTTGTATGTGCCTGTCGCAGTCTATGTAAGTGCGATCTGCGTGATGGGTTGGAGGGCTTCTTCCAGAGAATGTCCCAAACCCGAATTCTGGAAATCTTTTTTCGGGTCTTTGATCTTCATCGCATCCGACAGCTTGATCGCGATGGGAAAGTTTCTGTCACTTCCAATCCCTTGGATCGGAATTTGGATCATGTTAACATACTACGCGGCTCAATTTCTGATCTATGAATCCGTGGAAGAAAATTAAATAATTATTGATTCAGTCTGTAACATAACTAAGATAGCAAAGAAATCGGGAGAATCTTTATTATGAATATTAAACCCTTAAAAGAAACGACATTTTTAGAAGCGGTAGCAGCCGCGATTCAACACGAAAAGGATTACTTCGAGTTTTATATGAGCACGTATGAAAAGCTTCCTCCCGGAAATACGAAAGAGCTTTTCGAAAGACTCGCCGAAGAAGTGGACGATCATATCAAGTTTATTACAGAATTGTACGAGCAAGCCGAAGGTTCCGAACTTCCGAACCTAAAACAACTTACCGCGATTCATAAGTTTCACGATTCCACTCTTCAGAGAATAATGAACAAGGTGGAGAGAACGATCTCCGGTCCGGGAAGTAAGGACGCACACGAAGCTCTGGAACTCGCAATTCGAGAAGCTGAAAACAGCGTTTCTTTTTACGAAAAACTCGCGAACAAATTTGAAGACGTGAACATCAAATCCCTCTTCACAAAACTCAAGGACTACAATCACAACTACCAATCTCTTCTGGAAACGGAATTGAACGGATTGGATCAATCCGGTTCCGGACAACAGGGAACTTTTTTCTGGGACGAACAAGCCGAAGAAGTAGCAAAGGCGGAAGCAAAACCGGCAAAGAGCGCGGCAGCTCCGAAAAAACCGAAAGCCCCCGTCGCAAAACCGACGCCTGTGGTAAAACCGGCTCCAACTCCAACCGCAAAAAAAGCGGCGACACCGGCTCCTAAAAAATCCGCGAGCAAATCGGTTGCGAAAAAGGCTGCGCCTAAGAAGAAAGCCGCTGTGAAAAAGACAGCGCCAAAACCGAAAAAAGCAGTAAAGAAGTCCGTTCCAAAAAAAGCGGCTCCCAAGAAAAAGATCGCTCCGAAAAAGAAAGCGGCAGCTAAAGCTAAGAAAAAAAGGTAATTCATAAGAATGTCGTCTACGGCGATCACAGATTGGAATAAAATCCAAGACATCTATCCGGTAAACCAGGAGATGATCTGGTTGAACAATTGCGGAACCACTCCTTGCAATTCCAACACGATCGACTCGGTTCAAGAATACTTGGAAGGATACGCAAAGAAGGGAGTTCTAACGGAAGTTCGAAAGTATACGAACGTAAAAAATTCGATCCGAAAAATCATTGCCGGGTTGATCAACTGCGATCCGGAAGAACTCTGCGTCATTCACAACACAAACGAAGGAATGAACTTTCTTTCCTTGGGTTTTCGTCTCAAGACAGGAGATGAAATTCTTCTATTAGAAAACGAATATCCGAGCAATATCTATCCTTGGGAACACTGGAAAGAAAAAGGCGTTAAAATCGGAACCATTCCGATGGCGAGCACACCGGATCAGTTTCTGGACAATCTCAAAGCTGCGGTTTCTTCTCACACCAAGATTGTTTCCCTTTCCGCAGTTCACTGGTGTACGGGAATGCCGTTTCCACTGGAAGAAATCGGGAACTTCTTAGATTCTAAAGGAATCGATTTTGTTCTCGACGGAGCGCAGGGAGTAGGTCTTGTTCCGATCGACGTAAAAAAGATGAAACTGAAATACATCGCCTTTCCCGCTTGGAAATGGCTACTCGGTCCTTTAGGACTCGGGATGTTGTACATCCAACAAGATAAGATCGACACGCTTGCTTTTCCGTTTAAGGGCACCGGTTCCGTGGTCAACGACGAGGTCTATTTACCTTATCGCGCGGAACTCAAACCGGGAGCGGACCGTTATGAAATCTCCAGCGGGAACTTTCTGGATTGGGTTTACTTTCAATCCACGCTCGAAATGCTTCAAAAAATCGGATTTCATTCCGTGATGGAAAGAATCTACGAACTCGCCGATTATCTTTCGGAAGGAATGAAAGGAATCGGATTCCAGATGGAACTCGATCATTTTCCGGATTACAGAACCGGAATCGTGGTCGGCTACAAAGAAGGAATTTCGATGGAAGAACTCGTTTCTTATCTCAAGAAGAATGGAGTGATGTGCGCTCTTCGTCTCGGAAAGGTTCGATTCTCACCTCATATCTACAATCGAAAAGATCAACTGGATCGAGTCGTGGAATTGCTCGGAAATTTTTCTTAGGAAAGAATCGAAAGGTTGCTCTCACATCTAAAAAGTAGGAACTCTTACTAAAATTGGATGGGGAAAGACCGCAATGGAACGGAAGACAACGGGCCAATGTGACAAAATCTGTAGGAGCTCCTCCGCCGGATTCGAAATTGCAAAAGATTCTCTTCGAAGTTCGGGACGAACTCAAACCAAGATTCATGGAATCAGGTTTTCCCAGAGAAAAAGTAGAAAGAAGAAGATTCTTTATAGAAAACTCGAACCGTTAAGATGAAAGTTTCCCGAAATCTGTAGGAGCTATTACAAAAATTCTTTTAGCACTCTTGCCTTACGATTCTTAGATAAAGAATGGAAAGAAAATTTTATCTCTTACGATTTTAAAGAGAATGAGAAAACGATATTCTTAGGAAGTTACGATTTCATTGGCGATAAACAAATTTCAGAAAATCAGCGAGATCGGAACCTTATTGTTTCCGGTCTGGGTTTTGACCGGTTCCATTCTTTCCTTCTTTTACCCGGAGTGGTTTACGTGGTTCACCGGACCTTGGATCACCTACGGGCTCGGGGTAACGATGCTCGGAATGGGAATCACACTTTTACCTCAGGACTTCAAAGACGTTTTCAAAACTCCGATTCCTGTTTTTGCGGGAGTGATCCTTCAATACACAGTGATGCCTCTTTCCGGATGGGGAATCGGAATTCTTCTCGATCTTCCCGCACCGCTCGCGACCGGACTCATCGTAGTATCCTGTTGTCCCGGAGGTGTGGCGTCTAACGTCATTACCTATCTCGCAAAAGGAGATCTCGCTCTTTCGGTTTCGATGACCGCGTCTTCCACCATTCTTTCCGTCTTTATGACCCCGATGCTTACCTTACTTTTGATCGGGCAGGGTGTAAAAGCATCCGCGGGAGGATTGTTCTTTGATACGTTTCAAGTGGTGATCCTTCCCGTAGCTTTGGGAGTATTATTGAATTCTTATTTACCCAAGATTTCAAAAAAGATTCAGACCGTTTCTCCTTTGGTCGCGGTCTTTTTGATCACGATGATCGTATCCTCGATTTTGGGAGCGGGAAGGGAAAAAATTCTTCAGTCGGCAGGAATTTTGATTCTGGGAGTTGTGAGTTTGCACGCTTCCGGATTCTTCTTTGGTTATGTGCTTTCCTGGATTCTGATCCGAAATCGAAAGACCGCGAGAACGATTTCCATCGAAGTCGGAATGCAAAACTCGGGACTCGGAGTTGTTCTTTCGCGGAATAATTTCCCTGATCCGTTAGTCGCCATTCCAGCCGCGATTTCCAGCTTAGTCCATTCCCTCATCGGAAGTTTATTGGCGGCTTTCTGGAGAAAATCGGATCCGGATGGAGAAAAATGATCCAAAGAATCCCTCGATGACGTGACTCCGCCGATTGCAACTGAGAACTTTCAAAATCAAATTCTCAATCTAAGAATGGAAGTCGTTTAGAGTCAAGCGAACCGAAACATTAGAATTTCAACTTTCATCTTTGTGAAAACTTGATGATCCTGGATCGAGGATTCTTCGCTTAATAAAATGCCATTCTTGAATGACGAAAGCGTTCTAACTTCTCTATAAACTCGAAAACATTACAAATGTCATAGCCTTGAATGATCATCTATGACAGCTGGGAGTTGAAAACGTCTCTATAAAACGGTTATAATGAGTTAGAAAGGAAACGAAAGAGCCTATGGGTAGAACGAACCAAATCGCAGTATTACTGCTGTTTGCAGGGTTAAGTGCGAACGCAAGTGGGCCCGAAGTCAAAAAACGTTCAACCACAGTTGAAGATAAAACTAAAACGACACCACAAACGTCCACGAACGTTTTTTTTTCTGCGAACGATGTCATCCTCCGAATCATGCGTACGCAGTCGAACAATGACGACCCACGATCGGAAAAAAGAAATTGCGTGTTCTGTCATTTGGGATCCGAGTAAATTTAAGAATCGTGCGATGGGAACTCGGCGATTCGGACCGACTTCGAATTAACGCGGTTTCCCGTTTTCTTTCCGCTTTGAAAGAAGAATCGTCAATCTTTGTAACTGATCCTTAGAAGTGGATTTGGATTCCGGTAAAACTTTGGCGTAAATATTCTTCAAGTGGTTTCTCAAAGTTCCATTGGAAACATTCAGGATCAATTGAATAAAAGTTCGGCTGTGGCCCGCCTCCAGAAGTTCGCAGATTCGAATCTCTTGTTTGGAAAGTCCGTAACCTTCCAAATTTAAACCCGGAACCAATAAAAGTTTTTCGTTTTCGTAAGAATGGAAAAAAAGAAACGCCATAAACGAACACGCGCTAAACGATGAAATCGCAGTAACGTAAATTTCCCGAAACGGAACGGATTTAAGAACAGACCAGAAGAACATTCCGATCGTGACTCCGATCGCAATCGAAATGAGAATGTTCGCACCGATTCTAAGCAAACTCGCTCTTCCCGCGTTGTGTCGATTTAGATAAACGGAAAGAATCACCGAAAGCGCTGCGTCCGCGACCGGATGCAAAGGAGGAAGATCCATTCCATACAACGGTAGAAAATTTGTAAAAAGCGCGGACCACCACAAAAGAAACACACCTATAAAGAAACGTTTTTCAAAGAACACGTTCCACTCCACCGGTCTTAGAAAAAAGTAAATACAAACGGAAATCGATAGCACGTGAATCCCGATCCCCATCGCGCCTCCGATCGGAGAAACAAGAGGGGCCAGACCAAATTGAAAAGACTTAAAACCAGCAATAAAAACCCGAGGAAAAGAAGCGCAGAGAAAATCGAAAACGAGAGCGATCACAAAAACAAAAATCGTAAACCGGTTCAGAATTTTTCTTCCCGTACAAAAACTTGCCATCCCGACAAGCACAGGAGAAAGAATAAAAAAAGAATGGCACTGAAAGATCCACCAAGCCAATCCGAGTTCTTCCGTAGATGCGGTACACATCGCGGCCGTCGTTGCGTTTTGAACTCCGATCGCGAGATAGAAAACCGTCATCAACTTATGAAATCGATGATCCCGACCTATATTTTCGATCAAACAACTGACATTCGCAAGCGCAGCCATGATCGGTACTATGAAAAAAATTTCCAAAACAAGTCTATTTTGAGAACCGGGAAATTTGAGCAAACGAAATCAAAAAAGCTATGTCCGGATTCTAAGATTCGCCTTACAACGGATTTATCGTCCTTTTTCGAGAATTTTATCTAATCCTCCTTGATTTTTAAGCCCTCTCACTTTTTCTAGCAGAATACAACCTCCAGTACGACGTTTTTAGGATTCAAAATCAAATTTTTGATCTGAAATGGACTGAAAAGCCGGGATTTCTCGTCTTACTATGAGGAATTTATTGAAATCGAGACAGTAGCGCCATGAGAGAAATTATCAAGCTCGTTTGTCAGGAACCAGGTTGTTCAAAGGGAAAGAGTACTTATCTTCTCACTAAGAACAAAAAGGCTAAAACCGAAAAACTGGTAACTAAAAAGTTCTGCAAATTTTGCAGAAAACACACCGAATACAAGGAAACCAAGGTCTAAGATTTCCAGGTAAACAGGAATGACTGCAAAAAAACCAGCACCCGCATACGACAAAAAAGCTCTTCAAGAAATCAAAGAGCTTCTTCTCGAGAGGAAAAATACTCTCCTGGAAAAGTATGCCCACTGGGAAGATAACAGCAAACCTTCCGGCCTGAAAGAAATGGGCGATATCGCGGATATCGCTTCTGAAATCAATGAAGAGACCCTTAGTTCAGTTCTTTCCGAAGCGGAAATCGAAACCATTCGTGAAATTGATGTCGCTTTAGATAAAATTGAAGACGGAACTTACGGAATCTGCGAAGGAACCGGAAAGAAAATTCCGATCGCACGTTTGAAAGCGATTCCTTGGACTCGTTATACCGTTGAATTTGCGGAAACTCTTTCCAGAGGGAAGGGTGGTTTTATGCGCAAGAGCAACGCGGGCAGCCTCACAGGCGCCTATAAAATTCCGACCGACCTGGATTCGATGGACGAATAATTCGTTCTTCGTAGCCGGTTCATTCTTCTCTCCCCATTCTCCCTTAAACCCTATCTTTTTATAGTAGAGGAATTCGTACGTTTTTATGAAAACTAGGTAGTTCTTTAGGGATTCTCCTCTTATCAATTTATTTCTAAGAATCGGAAAGCTCTTTCAAAAACCTTTTTTAGATTGAAATCTGAATCTTTTTACAAAATCCTCTTTATTCGTGCCCGGATTACTCAATAAACTAAAACCCCTTCGAACTCCTACCTTTTTCGGACTCATACTTTGTTCCATTCTCTCTTATATTCTCTTCCGAAGTTTTCTCTTCGTCAGAGAAACGGAAGGATCCGGAATCGTTGCAATCGGATTGATTCAATTTTTGTTCGGATTGATTCCCAATCTTTATCACCGCAAACCAGGAAGAATGTTCACAATGGCGGGTGCTCTTATCCTTCCGGGACTTCTCTATGAAAAAGAGGTTGTTTTTGGTTCCCTGAGCGGTTTATTCGCGGGAGCGATTTTTGGAATTTTTTTAAGACAGTATATTTCCACATTCCATTCTCAAACCGTAAGTGAAGAAGATCCTATATTCCGTTTTTTTTATATCAATCGTCCTTATAAATCCTCGCTTCCTTTTTATCAAAACCCAAAAACCGGAATTCTCGCGTTTTTAACCCTTCTCCTTTTGGAACGTTTTTTTGTTTATTTCAACGCTCCTCCTTTTAAGGGTTTTGGAATTTTAGATACGGTCTATCTCCCCGGAGTGAGTTCAAGATACGCCTTCGGTTTGAGTTTGGATTTTTTCGGATCCTGGATTCTCGCGATTCTTTATTTCCTAGCTGAAGAATCCTCGTCGCACGAAAGCGATTCTCCCGTTAAGTATTGGAGACAAGGTCTTTTTGCCGGAGTATTTGCAAATATTCTAATATTCTTAATCCAAGGGCTGACTCGTCATTCGGCGCTTCCCTTTACTCCGATGAGCGGAAATTCCTATCTCGTTTCGGGACTTTTGGCGGACGTCGGTTCTCTCAACTGGTTCTTTCCCCTGTTGATCTCTTATTTTTTCTATTATCTGCATTCCAGAAGTTGGAGAACCCCTACGACCGTTCTTCTCAGTCTTGGTCTCATTCTTCCCTTTATCATTTTGGGAAAACATTTCAGCGCCGGGGCTTGGATTCTGCTTTTTAGTTCCTTACTCTACGCTTACTCTATAAATTATTTCCCGAAGATTCGGAACAAGTGGTGGAGATGGTCCTATGTTCCGACCTGCGTAGTTCTCTGGATCGGATGGATCGTCCTTCTCATCTGGGTCGGTTCTTTTTCCTGGTCTTACGAACCCTGGCAGGAACTTCATCTCGCTTGGAGCAAGGGTTATCGAGGTCCTGCGGGTAATCTCAGCCACTTTCTTGATCTCTATTGGGGAGAAGGTTGGATTCAAACAAGATCCGCTTGGAACTGGGCCAAACAATCTCTTTGGTTCGGAAACGGCGTAGGAAGTTTTGCTCTCAACTGGATCGATTCCAGATCGATAAACGTAGTTCCTCCGGGAGGAATTCGAGAATTCTTTCTTTCCTCTTTTGTCTTTTTATTTCATGACGGAGGAATTCTTTTCTCTCTTGTCTTTTTACTCTGGATCGGTTTGGAGATCGCGTATCGAAACCACTGGAAACTTTTGATTCTTCTTTTGCCGATCGCATTTTTCTTTATGCCTTGGACAGGTAGTTCGGGCGTGGCCGCGTTCTTCTGTCTTTGGTTGATCACTTCTTCCGCGCCGTTGAGTCGACAATTGCATCGAGGTTTTGGCGGGGGTTTTAATCTTTTCGCGTTAGTCTTGGGATCGATCTTTTTGTTTTATTCTTTGATTCAGATCGCTCCGAATTTGAGAGGCCCCGAGTTCCGTTATGCGGAATTGAAGACCTATCAGTTGATGGCGAAAAAACAAAATCTCAATCAGAACGGCATACGCTTCCACGAGTTTTCTTCCGGTGCAACTTGGGTTTTGGCGGGAAAGGCTCCGATCAATCTGCGCGCGTTTGTTCCCGTTTCTCAAAAGATTTCGAAAGAAGATAAGGTCTATGTGCGTTGGTCTTTCCTAGGTCCGGATTGGATCGAAATCCAATCCAAAACCTTGCCCTTATTTCTCAATCCGAGCGCGGTCGGTCTCAGCGTTCCTGAAAGAGCAAAATATCTGAGAGCGGAAATTCTTTCAGCTTCCGTTCTCGAAAGACAGATCGAAGAATTCGGAATTTTTGCGGAAGACTTTGACGGTCTAAATCGAGTGCGCTGATCCCTCGCCTTGAAGTTTGATTAGATTGTGCAATTGTTGTTTGGCCCTTACAGACAATCTCCAGAAAAGAAGTTTCCAAGGCGGACTTACGAAAATAAAAACGGCTCCCGATTCAAACTCGGGATCACCCTCTCTCACGTTCAACCAAACCGGGATCGCTAAAATATTCTGAAATTCTTTTCCCGCGACGTAAAAGGTTACGTAGACTCGATCTCCTATCTGCAACGACTTATCGACCGGAGAATAAAATCCCTTTTTGGAAAGAGAATAAGCTAACGAATGATATTCCCTTTCCTCCTGAACGATCGAAACTGCGATGAACAAGGGGATTCTTAAAATTCTTTCCCGAAAAAATCTCGGATTTAAAATTCCTCTGGATAGGATTAAAATACAAAGCCAAATCGGATAAACCAGAAAAAGTCCGATAAATTCGGAAATACGAATTCCTTCCAATAGAACCGGGATCCTCTCGGGATACTTTAGATAAATAGAATATAATAGGACGGGGATTAAAAATAAAACCGACGACACGACGATCCTTCCCTTGGACAAATTTCTAAAAAAGGGAATCGTGATTTTTTTTTGTTCCAAACTCTGACTGGCACGCAACCAGGAATCGTATCTCGTAAACTTGGAAACGACCTTATAGTCGTCTTTAAAAAGTCCTATCGACTGCAAAACTTCCATGGGGAGAATATTTTGTGAAATCGTCAGCATATATTCTAAGATAAAAAATCCGGATGCTAAAACCAAAGGTAAAAGAAGAATCGAATCTCCGTCTATGAGTAAAATATAATTAAAGGTTCCGTGTAAAAGAAAACAACCGATCAGGCTGTAGAAGATTCCTAAAAAATTAAAGGAAGAGGGTCGGGATTGATAGTATTCTAATACGGCGTATCCGTAAATTCCTCCAGTAAATGTGTGGATCGGGAGCGAAGTCACCGCGCGCAGAAACAGGGGCCAGAAATCCAAAATCGGGGAATAGAGAAGATTCTCCAGAAGCCCAAAGGTTGCGCCTAACGTAAGTCCGAAGTAGATTCCGTCCGAAGTATTATAAACATTTTTCAAACCTTTGAAATACCAGAGGATCACGAGTAGTTTCGGGACTTCTTCCAAAAGGGAACTTCCCGCAAAAGCTCTTACGAAATGCGAAGTTTCACTCAGATAACTCTGAGCCAAAATTTCGGGAAAGATGGCAAGTCCTATAGTAAATACTCCGGAGAAAATTGCGGAGAGGTCAAAGCTGATTCGTTCGGGGTGATAGTAAGTGTTGCGGTAAAAAAACCAGTAGAACCCGGCGGCGAAAATCGCAGTGCCGAATTTTAAGATGGTGAGGAGGACTTCTTCGAATCCTAAAAAGAGGAACATATTCCTTTTGATTATCGGAATATGCCCCCTCTGTAGTTGAAGTTTAAGCTCTAGAAAGAGTTCTTCTTTTCAAAAGAAAGGCTGCGGCCGCGCCACCCGCCATCAGAAGAATCGCGATCAGAATTCCATTCTCCTTCACTCCCAAAAGTAAGAATCCAAGTAAACCGGAATCATCTTCGGGAACCGGGAAAACTTTCGCTTGGTTGGTGATATGTTTGTACCAATCCTTGTAAGAAGTTCCATTGGAAACGACCCAGAGGTTGAATTCTTTATAACCGGATTGTGAGTCGTTACGAATGTCCAGACCTTCATACGGATACTTCCAGGTTCCAGGAACCAAAATCGCCCAAGGAAAATGATTGGAATCCAAATACTGGTCGGTCCCGTTCGCATTCTTATAAAGTCCGGAAAAGTGAATCTCCTTTCCTGTGTTGATCACTTTGATAAAAATATCGTAAGGATAACTTCCAAGCACGGTCTTTTTGACTGGAGAATCAAACACGATTTCGATCGTAGCGATATGACCCGGTTTGAAAACCCCACCTGGGTTTACGTTCGGATTCGAAACAGTCTGGTTGGATTCCTCATGAATCTGAATTCCTTGGTTCAGATCCGAAGACGAAACTTTCTTCGTGTTCAACGCGGTGACTTCTTTTCCGTCCTCACGAACCACTTTTCTGGAAAAGGAAGCTCCTACGGAAACCGGGAGTTTTAGATGGAACGTATGTCTATATCCGGCTCCTCTTGCTACGTGTTGATAGGTTCCTCTCAGTCGTATCACCTCTCCGGCCGCGTTTAGATCTTCTTCGTTGTGAATATGGACCACGTAGTCGTTTAAGTCCGCGTCGCCTGCGCTTGGATAGAGATCTTCATACGCGACGGTGCTTACTCCTTCTGCTGGAACTCGGATCCGTGTCGCTCTCGTAGGATCTTGAGGATAAGAATCCAATGTATCCGGAACTCCGTCTTTATCGGTATCTGTAGGAGCTGTAACAACCGGCAAAAGAATCTCGTATTTGATTTCACGGCTGATACCGATGACATTGATCAGATTGATGATATTGGAAATCGATTCTCCGCCTACTGTGATCTCAAGCGTGATCTGACCGAGAGAAGTTTCCACGGTGATCGTTCCCGAAACCACGCCGGAACTATCGGAAACTCCTTGAAAAAGAATGTTTCCAAGATTGTCCGAAACGATCACAGTCGCGCCGCTTACCGGTTTTGATTGTTTATCCACAACTACGAGGTTGAGAGGAATCGTCTGGACCGTATTGTAATTGAATACAGGAGTTCCTACTTGATCGCTCACGGTGATCACTCCCGTTACCTCCGGAGTCGTTGTCGTTCCTCCGCCGGAATTGTCCGTACCACCGGAAGAAGTTCCTGAATTCGAAGTCGTGTCCGTAGAAGAAGAGCTTCCGGCATTCTCCGAAGTGGAATCGGAACTTCCCGTCGTAGTTGTAGGAGTTGTAACAACATTGTCCGAAGAGGAAGACGGTGTGGAACTCGGAGTCGATGTTGAATTTGGAGATGGGATCGTACTATTTCCGGCATTATTATCAACGATAATAACCGTCCCTCCGTTCGAAGCGGACGCAATTTCAGTGCTCGCACCGGACGCAGTATTCGCAGTCGGCGTATTGGAGTTCAATAAGAATAACAAAGGCCAAAGCGCGCCTTTCTTTTTTTGGTTACAAGCTGCAAAGATGCTCAAAGCAAGCAGCAGAAGAATGAGTTTTTTCATGGTCCCTAACATCCCGATTTTTTTTCTGTTGAATCATAGGACGAAGCGCACTAGGGAGAAAATACTAAAGGAGATAGATATTTTAGGAAATTCTTAGATAGGAAAGAACTTTTAGCGGTCGTTACCGGCTCTCAAAATAAAACGTTCCTGCGAAAAAAGACGGATGTAGGAAGAATATTGTCTCTAAGAAACTTTCTTTGCCACGTGCAGAACGGCGTTTCCAAAAACAAAGTTTTGAAATCTTACGTCCCGAAATCCGTTCTCTTCTAAGATCAATTTGAGTTTTTCCTGGCTCGGATAAGAGAGCGAAGAGACCGGAAGATAGTCAAACATCTCGTTCTTTCCTCCCCAGAGAATATACCCGAGAATCGGAACGATCTTAAAAAAATAAAAATCGGCAGCCCACCGAATGAAAGGATTTTTCACCTTTCCCACGTCGAGATTGAGAAAGAGTCCTCCAGGTTTGAGAATCCGATAAATCTCTTGGATCGCCTTCGGAAGATTGTCTACGTTTCGTAAACCGAAGCCGATCGAAACCGCGTCAAACTGAGAATTTTGAAAATTCTTCAGTTGAGTCGCATCACCTACTTGAAAGTCGACTCTTCCTTTTTCTCCTTCTTTTTGCAAACGAGTCTTTGCGATCTCGAGCATGTTTTCGGAGAAGTCCACACAAGTTACGTGATCAACCGAAGGAGAATGTTCCAGACGTACGGAGATATCCCCGGTGCCGCAACAAAGATCCATGACCTTGAGATGAGCGCCGAGATTCTTCTCAACTTCTTTTACCAGACGATTTTTCCAAACACGATGAAGTAAAAAACTATTCCAGTCGTTGAATCGATCGTATTTTTCAGCGATTCGGTTAAAGTTCTCACGAACAAAACCCGCTTTTAGCTCGGTCTCCGGCATTTTAAATTCTGACATAGGGCTAATGAAATGATTTCAAAATGTTTTCCTTTGGCAAGAAGAGAATTGCGCTTCGCAATTTCATTCGGAAAAATATTGCATAGATCAACACAACTCAAGATTAGAATGACAAACGAAGCTGAGATGACAACCTGCTCCTAAGTTTGGGGGTTCTTATTCGTGGACGTTTTGTTTGCAAAGGGTGAATGGATCACCGTTCTCATCTTGGTTGTGAGCTTTATCAATCTCGGACTCTTTTTAAGAGTTTGGACTTATCTTCCCATTCTCAAAAGAAGAATTTTGTTTCGTCTCCAAGATGAAACTCAACTCGGAAACCAAGAACGTTCCAATTCTTATCGCAGATCGATTCTCGACGATCCCGAAGAATTTTTTATGGAAGAATTTTTCGTCCCCGAAGCGATGACGGCTTGGATTCGAAATCTCGCGGGAATCGCAACGATGCTCGGTCTTCTCGGAACCGTCATCGGAATTTCAGTAGCCTTTGAAGAGATGAAAAACGCAGGCACCGTCAGTCTCGAAATTTTTTCCGAAGGAATTCGTCTCGCCCTCAACACGACCATTCAAGGACTCTGCGTCGCCATTCCTTCCATCTTAGGTTTTCAATATCTAAAAATGATTTTACACAAAACGGAAATTGAAATCAAACATTCCATACAAAACGGGACGGAAGAACGTTTCGAATGAAGGGTGGAACTAAAAAAAGAAAAAGCCTTCTCGAAGGAGAGGATTCTCCACTCGACATGACGAGTATGTTGGACGTGGTCTTTATTCTTCTCATCTTCGCGATGGTCGCGATGAGTTTTCAAAAAGAAGTTCATTCTCTTCCCGTTCAACTTCCAAAGTCAAACGCGGAGGCCGGCGGAGTCAGTTCTAAAAAAGAAATTTTTCTTTTGAAGGACGGAAACCTTCGTTACGAAGGAAAAGAATTTTCCGAGAAAGAATGGAAACTAATCGTTTCGAAAGGAGAATTCAAAGAAGTTGTGCTTTGGATCTACGGAGACGAGGAAGCCGATTACGGAAGATTTGTCTTTGTCGTCGATAGTCTAAAAAACGCGGGGCTAAAAGAATTACACTTAGCGGTCAAAAAGGAATGACTAAGACTGAAGTTTCGGATTTTCTTTGTGACGATCCTTGTCTCTTTCCGTATTTTTCTGTAAGGTGGCTTTGAGCGTTTCTTCCAAAGAAATTCCCATCTGATTGGCGAGACAGATCAAAACAAAAAGAATATCCCCCATCTCTTTTGAAATTCCGTTCGGATCTTCGCCCTTTTTAAAAGACTGATCCCCGTATTTTCTCGCCATGAGTCTGGAGAATTCTCCGACTTCTTCCATCAAGATCGCAAGGTTTGTAAGTTCGGAAAAATAGCGAACTCCGAAATTCTGAATCCACTCGTCGACCTTTGCCTGCGCTTCGTTGAGAGAAAGTTCGTTTTCTTTCAAAGTTTTGTTTCCAGGCGATCGATTAGAATTTCAGTCGGCTCGGGATAACATCCTCCGCTCAAATGATGAGGATCGATAAACTTCTGACATTTCACTTGTTCGCGGAAATCGTTCATATCCAGAGGAGAAACATTCTTAAATTCTAATGTTTCTTTGCGGATTTTTTCCCAGGAAGGATAGAATTCCGCGGACTTGACACGGGATTCCAAACCGGAATATAAAAGCGGAGACCAGAGAATCACTTTGATTCCGTTCTTTTCTGCGGTTTCCAAAAAATGAAATAAGAATCGTTTTTGTACGTTTGAAATTTTGATATATCGGTAGATATCGTTGTAGTATTTCGCGGCTTCTTCTTCGAGTTTTTCAGGAGGAGTGTTCGCCAACAATACGTTTGGAATTCCTCCGTTAAACTTATCGGATTCGTTCATCAAAAGATTTTTGATCGCGAGCATCATTTCTCTGGAAGCTGGATCCTTGATTCTCTGCATCGCTTCCTTAAAACGAGGAGGAAATACCGTGGTTCTAAAAACTCTCGATCTTAAAAAAGTGTCCCAGTCGTTCGTGGAAAACTCGTTCGCATAACGCAGGAAGTAGGGAAGATCATAAGAATATCGTAATGGATATCGATTGCAAAAATCGGTCATCGAATCCGGATAAAATTCTAAGATTGCGTAGTCGGGTTTGATCCCGGCGGATAAAATCTTTTCCAGATTGTAGTTATGATACGAAAAAGGAGCGGAGGGTGCGGAGAAATTATAAACGATCAGATCCTTTCTTTTTTTGCGGATCGTCTCCAACGAAAACTCTCCCATGTGAGAAGTCCCGAAAAAGATGAGAGTTTTTTCTTCCGGTTTTGCCGATTGTTTTTGTTTGACCAAAGCGCTAAGAACTCGGTCTTTCATTTCATAAAAGTAATATTCGGCTCCCGCTTCGGTATAAGGTCGAATTAGATCCGAGGAAAGAAATCGATCCAAGGAAAAGGCGAACGCGAAGAAGGCGAGAGGAATCCATAACAGTTTGTTGTGCAGAAAAGGAAGGACGGTTTTGGGTTTTTGTTCACTCATGATTCTTCCTCAAAACTGAAAGTAGATAAAGTCTTGTCCCTTGCCCGCATAATTGGAAAGGAGAAGAACCAAGATGATGAGAAAAACGGTCACGATCGTTTTCTTATATCGATAATAGAATCTCGGAGTTTTTTCGAAATACTCCAGAGTATGCAAAAGAAATCCTCCGATCAAAAATGGAGCCACTAAATCGGTTCGTAACACGTGTTTGGCGGGCTCGGAGATCCAGAGTAAACCGTTTTTCAGAATATACCAAGTATCTCCTAGGTTTTGAGAACGGAAAAAAATCGCACCGATCACAAAGATAGAATAGATAAACGAAGCTCGGACCACAAACCAGAATAATCCCTTTTCGGGTAATTTAGGAATTCCTAATTTATCCATGAGTCGATCCAGAACCAAACAAACACCGTGCCAAAAACCCCAGATCACATAGGTCCAACTCGCTCCGTGCCAAAAGCCGCCTAACGTAAATGTGGCGATTAGGTTTAGATAAACTCTCGGTTCGGAAGTTCTAGATCCTCCCAGAGGAATATAGATATAATCCCGAAGCCAGGTCGCAAGTGTGATATGCCAACGTCTCCAGAGATCCTGAATGTTCTGACTAAAAAAAGGCGCTCGAAAGTTTACTGGAATGTTGAATCCCATAAGAAAGGCGCAACCCCTCGCGATGTCCGTATAACCGCTGAAGTCGCAATAGACCTGCCAAGTAAAACCTTGTACGGCTAAGAAAAGAGAATAGTTATCATACTCAGACGGATTTCGAAAAACAGGATCCACCAAGGAAGCGATATTATCCGCGACCAGAATTTTCTTCGCGATTCCGAGTCCTAAAAGATAAAGTCCCGCATAGACAAAAGAAGGTTTGATTCTTACCTTATCTAAGATCGGAAAAAAATCCTGATGTCTCATGATCGGACCGGCGACCAACTGAGGGAAGAATAGGATAAACAAAACAAATCGAAAGAATCCGGTGTCTTCGGCGATTTTTCCGCGATAGACGTCTACGACAAAGGCGATGATCTGAAACGTATAAAAACTGATCGCGAGAGGAAGGATGATCTGAAAACCGAAGGTCTTCTGATCTAAAAATCCCCAATGTGTCCAAGCGTAAAAATTTTCGGTAAAGAAATAGAAGTATTTAAAAACCGCGAGGTTGATCAAATCAAGAATGACGATCGCGCGCAAAACGGCGAGGCTTTTGTTTTTAAAAAGACTTCGAACCGCGAGATAATTTATATAAAGAATCGCTAATAGATGGACGAGAAAGGGAACGCTCCAAGTTGCATAAAACACGAGAGAAGCGATCACGATCACCCATTCTCTGTATTTTCTTCCGTTGTAAGCCCAGTAAAAGAGATAAACGATTAAAAAGAAAAGAAGGAAGAGGGTGGAAGTAAAGATCATTTCTTGTCCTTAACGAGAATCTCTTTCAGATCTTTTGCAAACGTATGACTTAACTTTTCCATTCCTAACTTGTTGAGATGGATCAAGTCGTAATAATAATCTCCGTTGTCGGCTCCGTCCAAAAGGGTTTGATAATCGAGAAGAGAAATCGGTTTGGATGGGTTGATTCTTTTCAATTCTCGTCTCCAGACTTGATTTCTTTCTTCGAGTCTCCATTCTTGAATGAGTTGGCTGTAAGGAGCGACTACTCCGATGATTTCAACCTCTTGTCCGTTTTCTTTTCCGATCTTTCGAATCTCGTCGTGTAGAATCTTGAGGCGGTCAAAGTATTGTCTTGTGATATCGTCTTCTTTTGCGTTCGTCAGAGGATTGCTCGATAAAACGCAGGTATCAAAGATTGCCTTTTTATGAAATCGATCCGAACCTTTTGGGATCGGTTGTCCGTTCGCTGGATCGGTCTTCGCCACACAATCCGCAACGTCTTTGATCGGATACATACTGATTTTTTCTTGGTAAGAATTCTCGTAGTCCCAAGGATCCGGATTCTCATTTTTAAAACGTTTTCCGATATCCTTGATTCGTTTGGAAGGACTCAAGATCAAATCCTGAATGTCTCTTCGATAAGCGATCGACTTCAAAGTGATGTAAGCGAGATCGTCGGTTTTGACTTCGTAACCGAAATTGTAAATTCGCGGATAAACTTGCAAACGATCGAACTCGGATATCATCGCGAGCGTATGAAGATTTAGAATTTTCTGACCGACCCAAGGAGTCGTGATCTCAAAAACGTGAACGACGGTTTTTACTTTTTTAAAATGGGGAAGGGCTTTTAATACGGCGAGATCCTGAACGATCAGTTCGGTTCCGGGAATCGCGATGGATTGAATTTTTTTTCCGAGAGGTTCCAATTCTTTGTTAAGAATCGGAAGCGACAATCCTTGATAAGCGACGGAAGTTCCTACGATGAGAATATCGGGATCGAATTCTTTTTGTTTATCGATTACGTGATTCGTAATTCTAGAAACGTTAGCCGCGTATGAATTTTTTTTCAAGAATGGTCGGTAACAACCAAACTGCATTCCGGTTTCTAAAAAAGTCAGGATCAAGACCGGAATCCAAAATTTGGAATCTTTCAAAAATGCAAGATATTCTTTCATAACGGATATTGGTTCCTAAAACGCAAAGTAGAGAAAGCTCTGGCTTTCCGTGATTCCAAAAATCAAAAGCATAAATACGTTTGCCAAGAAGAATAGAATAAACTTCCAACGACTTTCCACAATCTTCTCAATGTTATTTTTTGCAAAAAGATAAGAAGCTGCAAAACAAACTAAGAGTAAAAGTCCGTATGTATAATTGGTATAACCTTTTACGGAAGAGAATCCGCCGGGAACCCAGAACACAAGCGCCTTCATCATCGGGATCGCTTTTTCCATCGTCTCCGCGCGGAACATGATAAATCCGAACGATAGACAAAACATCGTAAAAACTCTCGCGGCGATATCGTAAACCCTTCCGCCTTTTTCATTTAAGAATGTAGCGACCTTGGTTCTTCCGTATTCTCGATTGACAAGAATCATAATTCCCTGCCATAAACCCCAGCCGATGTAGTGATACGCCGCGCCGTGCCAAACTCCGGCAAAGAACCAAGTGATAAAAATATTTCGATACGTTAAGAATACGGACCCTCTGGAACCGCCTAACGGGATAAAGATGTAATCCCGGATCCAAGTGGAAAAAGAGATATGCCAACGAGACCAGTGATCCGTAATGTTTCTTGCGACCATCGGAAAGTTGAAGTTCGGATCAAACTTATAACCGAACAATCTGGCGACTCCGATTGCTATGTCCGTATAACCCGCGAAGTCAAAGTAGATCTGCCAACCAAAGGCAAGAGCACCCGTCCAAATTTCGATCGGATTGAGAGTCGCGTGATTTTTAAACGTAAAATCGACTACCTTGGCTAAGTTGTCCGCGAATACGATCTTTCTCGTAAATCCGATCAGAATCTGACAGAACGCGATTTGAATGTCTTCCTTATTGACCGGAAGAGGCATATCCAAATCTCGAAAGAAAGTCTGCGCACGAACGATCGGTCCCGCTACGAGTTGCGGAAAGAAAGAAACATACAACGCAAAATCGAGAAACGATTTTTTGGCTTCGATCTGTCCGCGATAGACGTCGATCGTATAACTCATGGATTGAAACGTATAAAACGAAATTCCAACCGGAAGAATGATATCGTAATAAGCAAATTTAAAACCCGCGATCGGAGTGAGGTCGTTGACGACTCCCAAGAGAAAGTTCGTATACTTAAAGTAGGCGAGTAGACCGAGGTTCGTGATAAGAGAAAGAACGAGCCAAATCTTTCTCGCTTTCGAACCTTGAGGAGACCCGGAAATTTTTAAGGAAGCGAAATAATCGATAACGATCGAGTAGAGCAAAAGAAGGATGAATTCTTTTCTCCAAGACATGTAAAAATAAAAGCTCGCTCCCAAGAGAAAGATTCTTTGAATCTTGCCCTTGAGCAGATGATTGAGAATGAGAACTACGGGGAAAAAAAATAAAAAGTGAAGGGAATTAAAGAGCATGGTTCGTCTTGATTCAGTATTTTAAAAGACCTGAAGAGCAGTTTTTCAAAATAGAATATCCTTACAACATCAATTTAGGGTTTTCAAACCTTCGATTTACCTCGCAAAAAGACCCGTTTTTTCCGACTCAAGGAGGATAAATTTTTTCCGGAAGAATGGCTTCTAGTTTAAATTCGATTCCTTCGATATAACTCACAGATTTTTTTGCAGAACGAGGATAGGTTGAATACGAAAAATTCACAAGAAATAAAAGCATAACCCAACTGATAAGAAAGGAATGAAAAATCGCGCGGCTTCCGAGAAGAAAGGGTCGAAATTCCAAAGACTTTAAGGTAAGACCCGCGAGAAGAATCATACCGATCGACGTTCCCACCCAAAATTCAAAAAAGTATCCTTCCCACCAAGTATAAAATAAAATCGAAGGGATCAACCAGAAGGACAACAGAATCGTCTCGGTTCGAAAACGTTTCCAAACATTCTTTATATTCAAAATAAAAAGAAGAAGAATGGAAATCCAAAACGCAAGATTGAGATTGTAAGGAAGAATTTCCCGATTCTCCCAAGAATTCAGTCGCACCCTAAGCCCACTCTTCACTCCTTCGAAATTGAGAAACGCGTCTCCGATCCCGCGATAAAAGTTCATAACGTAGTTTTTTGACTCGGGAGAATTTCCCCACTTGTCCTTGGTCGCATATAAGAAGAGCCAATTTGCAAAGTTCTTCTCGCTGTCCAGAGGCGCCGAAAGATTTCTGTTGAGAACGATAAATCCAACGTAGAGATAGGAAAGCGTAAGAGCTCCTACAAGAGCGAAACAATACACAAACGCAAAACGAAGTTTCCAAGAAAGATCAAATTCTTTTCCTCTCCAAGTTTTAGAAAGAAGAATAGAAATCGGAACGAGCGGTAAGAATAAAATATCCGACTGATGAAAGTAAACGCTCCAGAGTTGAACCCCGAACAACACAAAAAGTGAAATCGGAGAATGGCCGTTTCTCGCAAAATAGACGCAGGAAAGATACAAAAGAGCAGTAAGACAAGAATGAATCAGAGGGGTATCGTTGTGTTGTGAGTAAAACCAAAATCCTTGAGAAAAATGAATCGCCAAACCCAAGATAATCGCGCCTAACGTGTCGGAATAGATTTTTCGATACAACCAGACAAAACAAAACAAAAATACGAGCGCTGAAATTAAGATTCGGAGACGAAGTCCGAACATGACCGAATCCTTTCCCCACAATTCTCTCCAGAGTTTGAGATAGAGATAACCGGTGCTCTCAAAACCGAGGTGATGTGGATTATAAAAAATTCTCCAGGTAAGATCCGAATTGATATTGTAGGCGTAGACGATCGCGTCCCAGTCGTAGTGCCGGGAAAGAAATCTCAGATCAAACAAAAACACGGAAAAGATAAAAAGAATCAGGAAGGAAAAAAAGATTCGATTCTGAAGAGCGTTTTTAGTTCCGGAGAAAAAATACATTCTACAATTCTAATATTAAAATAAAGAAGAAATAAAATTACGATTTTGACCGCGGAAAAAATACGGAGAAAGAATTCCTGACTGCGACGCGACACTTTCCGATCTCAAATCGGGGGTTACGATCCAGATTCTTTCCAAACCCAGAAGTTTTCGCAAAACACCCGTTTTGTGAACGATCTGAACTCCGCTCTGTTTGCGATTCCACTGAAACACGTCCTTTCCAAAAAAACTTCTTGTTTCCACGGACAAAAGATCACCTTTGAGCCCAACGCGCGTAAAACAAGTCCGATTGATAAAACGAATCCAATCCAGAACAAAGGCGAGACCGATATATCCGAACGTAAGATATCCTACACTTTGATACAACAGAGGGTTTTGTAGGATCGGAAGATTCAAAACCTTCGGGATCAACAAAAAATCCGTGAACTTCTGAAGATACAAGGCGGACAAACCGCCAAGCAGATAACAACCGTAGAGAATGGCACCGACGAGCAGAGTTATCAAGGTGGGGGGAATCGGATTGATTCTTAAATAGACCGGAACTCCGAAGGACGTGTCGTTTGCGTTCAAAGAATCCCATCCGGAATAAATTCGTTTCTCATTTTGTTTCATATTTTTGATGATGCAAATCCTTTCTGTGTTTCCAAAGATCGATCAAACCGTCTTCGATTTTTTTTGCGGTCTGATCCCAAGTCCATTCGGAAGCGTTCCAAACTTCCGGTCTTTCCAACTTTCTCTTTTTGAGTTCGGATAAAGCAAGAACCCAAGAATTTACGCTGAGAGGTTCCGCAAACAAGTCCACCTTTCGATCTAAAATTTCATGAAAGACGGGAATATCGGATGCCACGCAGAGTTTGCCTTCTCGAAGCGCTTCCAAAAGCGGAAGACCAAATCCTTCGTGAATCGAAGGGAACAAAAAGGAAACGCAGTTTCGATACAACCAAGCGAGCACTTCATCAGCCGGATTTTCTACGAAATAAATTCCTTCCGATTCCAAGGTTCCTTCTTTTAATAACTCGGTTAGACCTTCGGACTTCCATCCTAAACGACCCGCGATCACGAGCGGATAAGGAAACGAAGGATCTTCTTTTTTAAGAGCACGATACGCGGAGACAAGAGTCCCCAGATTCTTACGAGGTTCGAGGGTTCCAATAGTAAATAAAAAATTTCCAGGAAGTTTTCGCAGAGGTTCTCGAAGAACCGGAAAGGAATCCACTCCCGGATAAACCACCTTCAACTTTGGATCCAATGCTGGTTTGAATTTGAGAATATCGTTGCGCGTATTTTCAGAAAGACAAAACACAAGATCCGCTTTTTTTAAAGTTCTGGGAGAAAGAATCCGGTGTTGCCAGTAGTTCGCGGTCGTCATCGTCTCCGGAGCGGAACGAAAATTCAAATCGTGATAGTTGACCGCGGTCAACGCACCTCCGCAGGAGAGAGGCAACAATTGAAGAGTTCCCCAAAAAAGATCGAGACGATCTTTTTTGATTCTTCTTGGAATCGTCCAATTCAACCAAGCGATACCCGGAAGTTTTCCCGTTAGAAAAAATCTCGAGTTTTGGTTTGAAAGAATATCATAAAATACTGTATGAATCGGTTTGTTAGAATAGAGATAGTATTCCAAGGGAGATTCGTTCGTGATCAACCTTCTCAAAACCTCAGCGAGATATCTTGAATTTCCGGTGATCCCGTAGGCGAGGGGACGCACGTCCACACCCACCCTAGGTTTGTATTTGAGTTCGTTCGTTCGGATCGTCATCTTTGTAAGAATTCTTTTTATTTTTCCGTTTGTGATTCTTTGTCTTGAGTAAACAAAAGAAGAACATACTGAAAGATCGCAAAGTAAAGAAGATAAGAAGCCATCATCAATTTTTCTTCAGTTCCTCCGCCGATCACGGACCGATTGCACAGAAGAATTCCGATCGATCCGATCAAAAAGACAAAACTCACTTTATCATTCGTATACAAGATTTTGATCGAGACTAAACATTTCTTCCAGAAAGAATCCGATACGGTTTTCCAAACGGGCAACACTTTCACTTCTACAAAAGACCAAAGTCGGTTGAGAAGAATCGCGGAAGGATATAAAAGAAAAACAAACGCGTGCACCCAAGAAATTCCGCTAAAGATGATCGAAAAGACGAACAAACAACCGAGAGTCAATTCCTCCTTTCGTTTCGCAAAAATTTTCCAGAAAAAAGGAATCACAAGACCCAAGGAAAGAATATAATAAATTCCTTTTACAGCTTTTTCGGGAAGTTCCGCAAGAGGATATCCGAGTTGGGATTGATTGAGAACATCCGCGTAGTTGAGAAAATATTTTGCGAGAGTCGCGTTCAAACTCTGATTATTCTTCCAAGCGCGAAAGAGAGGAGACTTGAGATAATTGTCTAAGATCAACTGTTTCCAAGTCAAGGTCATCTCGATCGTAAAACTCGGAGCATAAATACAAGGAAGAAGAATCCAGAAAACCGAAAATACAAACGTATAAAAAACGGCCCAGTAACGTCTTTGCATCAAAAAGAAAAGCACAAAGGCTCCCGGAGTCAACTTGATCACGATCGCAAGTCCGAGCAATAAACCGGACAACCAATCCTTCTTTGTATGTATGGAAGCCAAAATCAAAAACATCAAAAGAAAACCGACTTGATTGTTGTTCTGATGATTTTCTAAAAAGCGAAGATTGAGAAGACAAAGAACGACGATAAAAATCAAATTTCCTTTGATGGGAAGACGGATCGAAAGGATGTATAAAAAACCCAGAAGCGCCAAAAAGTTCAGGCTCAAAAAAATCGCCGAGGCGACTTGGTAAGGAAGAAAAGAAATCGGAATCAACAAAAACGCAAACGTAGGCGGATAGATATAAGAACCCAAACCTTCCATCATGTCTTTGAGTTGCATAAAAACTTTAGGAGTAAACGCTTCTTCGACTTTGATTTCTCCCGTTTGAAGTTTTCCGAGGATCTCATCGATCTGTTCTAGATTGTATAAGTTATTTCCTTCGGTAAAACGGACGGAAGCGTTGTAGTAGTCTCTGAAATCGGAACGGTTTCCGGATTTGGAAATCCCATTGATGAAGAGGAGGGAGAAAAACAAAATCGTTCCCAAAAGGATCCAGGTTTTTCGGTCTCTCAATTGCATTCTGAAACACTTTTTGATCGCACTCGAAAAGCCAACCAATAAAATTCTCCTACATTCCCGCGACGATTCTCAAAAGGAATCGTTCTCTTGTTAGAAAAAAGATTCACCCGGAAACAATCTCCAAATCCACTGCAATTAGAATGTTGTTTTCCGATCTTGAAGAATTTGAATTTGAACTCCCCGAGGATAGAATCGCTCGTTATCCGGCAAAGAATCGAGACGAGAGTCGACTCATGGTGGTCAAGGTTGGGTCCGGAGAAATCCACACCGAAAACACATTCAAAAATATCATCGCTTATCTGAGAGAAGGCGACGTGTTGATCGGGAATCATACGAAAGTAAGTAAGCGCCGCGTTTATCTCAAAAACCAACTTCGAACCCACGAAGCGATGTTCTTGGAAACCAAGGACGGACTTTGGAGATGTAAGATTCGAAATTCTCGAAAACTAAAAACGGGAGATCGGCTTCAAGACGTTAAGACAGGACTTCGGCTTTTTCAAGTGGAAGGAAAAGAAGACGAATTTGTTTTTTTAAAATCGGAGAAAGAACTAAAAGAAGAAGACTTTCAAGAGATCGGTGAAATTCCGATTCCTCCGTATTTAAAAAGAGACGCGGATGCGGAAGATGAAATTCGTTATCAGACTCTTTTTGCAAAAACTCCCGGATCTGTTGCAGCTCCTACAGCGGGTCTTCATTTTTCGGAATCTCTTTTTGAAATTCTAAAAGAAAAAAAAATTCGGATCTGCACCTTAGAACTCACCGTAGGTTACGGAACCTTTCAACCTCTCACGGAAGAAAATTTTCAAAATAAAAAATTACATCGTGAAGAATTCTTTCTGGAAGAATCGAGCGCTTCCATTCTTAACCTCGCGAAAAAAGAAGGAAGAAGAATTCTTTCCATCGGAACCACGACGCTTCGAGCCTTGGAATCCACATACGATCCTCTTACAAAAACGTTTCGCTCCGGCCACGGCGCGACCGAACTTTTTTTACAACCGGAAGATAAACTTCAGAGTTGCGAAGGTCTGATCACAAATTTTCATCTTCCGGGTTCGAGTCTTCTTTTGCTCGTGTCCGCGTTCGCAGGGAAAGAACTGATCTTACGCTCGTATCAAAAAGCGATCCAAGAAGAATTTAGATTCTATTCTTACGGAGACGCGATGCTGATCCTCTCTTAGATTATGATTGATAGCCGAAGGGAAGTAGGGAACAATCGTCTCAGTGATAAAAAGAATAACCGCCGCTCAGGCAGAAATCAAACTTCACGCGGGAAAACAAAGACCCAAAAACGGGCTCCCCGATTTTTTGGCGTTTCACAGAGAAGAACTGAATTCCTTACCGAAGGCTCTGGAAAATCCGGGCATCCTCTCCAACATTCTTATAACCGGTCCGGCATTAGAATCGAATCTTACCTTACTCCAAGAATATATCTCCAATCTTAAAAAAGGAATCAAAGTGGTCTGCGATCCCCATCCGGGATTCTTAACACTCGCGGGTTTTCCCGGAAACTCGGAATACCGCGCGGGCAAAATGGTGGAGGCCGACGGCGGTTATTTACTTTTACCGATGAGAGCCCTCACGGAAGATCCGAACTTATACTTTCTCGTAAAAGGAGTTCTGCAGACCGGAAGTATCGACTTCTTAACTCTTCCGGAAATGACCGGCTCCAAAGAGATGAATCGTTTTCATCCTTCGATCAACACTCGTTTTCGTCTGATTCTCGCGGGGGAAGAAGGGGAAGTGGATTTTATCTCCGGAGTTGATCCGGACTTCTATGAAAGTTTTTCTTTTAAGATTCATCTTCCCTACGAAGCGGTGATGAAGAGTAAGAAGAATCTTCAGCTCTTCGGTGGACTCATACATTCCTGGGAAAAACCCGGTTATCCTAGTTTCGATTCTTCCGCGGTCGACGCGTTACTCGAAATCGGACTTCGTTGGAACGACAGCAGGGCGAGGCTTTCTCTTTCGTTCGCGGAACTTCGAACCTTCGTAGGAGAACTCCTGGTTCTTTTCAAAAAGGAAAAAAAGACGATCACTCGCGCCCAAGTGGAATCCGCCATTCCTACGATCGAAAAAAGAATCGCGGTTCACAAAAGAAGATATCAAGAAAGCGTTCGAGAAGGTCTGACTTCGATCCAACTCAAAGGCAAAAAGACGGGAAGAATCAACGGCTTATCAGTCATCTTACTCCATTCTTCTTTATCCGATTTTGGTCAGGTCAACCAAGTTTCGGCTCGTGTCGCTTTAGGTTCCGGGAATTTTATCAACATCGAAAGAGAAGTCAATCTTTCCGGCGACTTACACGATAAGGGAGTTTTTATATTACAATCTTATATTAAAGGAATGTTCTCTCATATCCAATCCTTTGGTCTCGACGCTTCCATTTTGTTTGAACAAAACTATTCTCCGATCGACGGAGATTCCGCGAGTTGTGCGGAGTTACTCGCGATTCTTTCGGCGCTTTCCGGTTTAGAAATCCCTTGTAACATCGCGGTCACGGGAGCTCTCTCTCAGTACGGAGAAATTCTTCCGGTCGGTTCGGTGAATACGAAGATCGCAGCTTGGTATGACATGATCCAACTCGTCGGAAATTCTAAGGACAAATACAGGGTTTACATTCCTACGTTTAACGTTCGAGACTTGAATCTTCCCGTTCATATCCGAAAAGCGATCGATAAGGGAAAATTTCAAATTTATACCTGCTCTCACGTAGAAGAACTGATTCCCGAAGTTTTTGGAATTCCCGCGGGAAAATTTGGCAAAAACGGAAAATATCCTCCGGGAAGTCTGTTCCACATGATAGAGGAAAGAATCGATCGGAAAAAAGAAGAAGAACACGAATAGAAATATGCCTTGAGTGTTGATGGGACAGAATTCGGTAAAAAATTTCTTTCCTGCAACCCCCTCGGTTTTGAAACTGGATGGAAGGAATCAAACTCGTTTTTTTTGAATTATTTTTGCTCTGTCTTCTCCACTAAAGACACTTTCAAACTTTGGAAAACTCAAATGGGAACCAAACATTCTGGAAAAAAAGAATCCGCCTTTCATCGGATTCTTTAGAAACAATTCGTCTTATACCAGACTTGCATTTGTAGGTGATCCTTCGATTCTGATTACCGATATAAATAAAGATACGAAAATGAGACTCATCGGGGCGATCAATATTCAATCCTCCTTGCTGGTCAGCGGTTTGTCCGCTCTGGGACTTGGAGTTCTCATATCCATTGCTCAGGTAAAAGCGCCCGATAACCTCCCAAAAATCGATTCCTTGCCGATGGAGGAAAACGAAACTCCTTCCAAATCGGAACCGACTCTCAAAGATAAAGAAGAAAAACCGAAGGACATCCAGGTTTTCCGTATCTTGGGTTCTCGAAAAATCGGAGTTCTCGAAGAAATGGAAAGATCCTACGAAATCCAAGAAGACCGAGGATCTAATTTTGCAAAACTCGGAAACGGCTGGAGTCCATTTCCTTCCAAGGATACTCTCGCTTGGAATCAACCGGATTCTTTATTCAGCGATCAAAATACAAACTGGACCGGAGCTCGCTTTTTCGGCGGAAAACAGGGAAAGGTTCAGCTGAATTCGTCGATTCGCCCTTCGTCTCCTTTTTCGGAATTGGCTCCTTCTCTTCGCGGAAGAAAGTCGGATCCGTTTGGAAACGGAGATAAAACCGGGGTCAATCAATCCACGTTAGACAACTTTGAACTGAGTTACTCCGTCGCCCCCGGAGTGGACGCGATTCTCAAAACCGGAAATTCTCTGCCTTATACCGCGGATCAAAAAGATCAAGGTTATTCGATGGCCGGTTTTTCGTTTAAACCGAACGACTACATCAATACCAAGATCGTATCCGGAAGTTCCTTCGGAAACTCAAGCATGGCTTCCAGTCGTTTTCTTTATTCTTCTCCCGGATCCAATTCTCAAGCGCTCAACTCCGATCCGAATATGGGAAACAATCCGGTTCTTAGAAATCAGGCTCTGGGAAACACCAGCGGTCGCGTAATCGAATGGCAAGCAAACATCCAACCGATTCGACGTCTTTCATTTCAGACTTCGGTTTTGAATAAGGAAAAAGACAAAGGTCTTTACAATCCGGAAGCCGCGCGCTTTTCGATGTTCATCGATTTTACAAAGATCATTCTCAACATCCGTTATAGTTATTCCGCCGATCCTACGACCAAGAACAACGGTCTTTATATGACTCCGGAATCGGACGCCACGACCTTGGGCTTTACGATGCTCTTGGATCCGGCGGGAAGATATTCTCTCTTTCTCGGAAACAACTACTACAATCTCGTCTCGCAGAGAAACGCGGGAATCAACACGCAGACAGACGAACCTCTTCGTTCCTTCTCTGCGGGTTTTCGAGGAAAGACCAGCTTTCAAAACGCGATCTTCTTTATGAACTTTCGAAACAATCTCTCTAAGGGTGTGATCTACACCGACGTCGGGCCGTTCCGTCTTCCGGCTTACTCGCAGTATTATTCCGAGTATTTCACTTCTTTGGGAATGGAGCTATCCTTCTAATTTTCTTTTCTGGTTGCTCGTTTTTCAGCGTTCGGAAATTTGATTGGAGAGGGCTCCTACACGAAAAAAATCCGTGTGATCGAATTCTTCTTAAAAATAAAATAGGTTCAAAGGGAATCAAAGAATGTTTGGAAACAAGTTAGAATCCATGAAGCAGATGAATCAGATGCGCGTGAGAATGAAAAAAGTGGAAAAGGATCTCATGGCTCTCTCCTTCGAAGCAAAGTCAAAAAACGATCTTGTAACTTGTATCTCCGACGGAAAGTTGAACATCAAAGACATTCTCATCGAAGACGAACTCCTTTCTAAAAACGATAAAAAACTTTTACAAAAAAGTATCAAACAAGCCGTCACTCGTTCTCTGGAACTCGCGCAAAAAGCCGCGGAAGAAAGAATGGCTGAATTTCGCGGTATGATTCCTGGAATGGAATGATTCTTTTCTTTTGAAAAGAGATCTTTTCCGAAAATTTTATCTCATACGGACTTCAAGTCCGATTGCAAGAATTTTTTAGAGAAATACTTTGTCGGAACAAAGGTTTCAAATGAAATGAATTTTTAAATTGTAAGAGCTCCTACAAAAATCGTATATTTCGTTCTTCTAAACTTTTTGAAAGATGGTTCAGTCGATTGAAAACGAAGGAGTTCCCACAGTTTTAATTTGTTCGATTTCTTTCGGAAGAATGAAAGTATTCGAGAGGGCAGATGATTTCCGGGCCGTCGGTTTCCGGGAGAAGAAAAGGTTCTCCTTCGTCATTCGTTCTCGTCACGGATTGAGAGACCTGACCTAAACGATACGGATCCGCGTTTACTTGCAGAATTTTTAAACTAGGAACCGTCTTTTTTAAAAGGACTACCGCCGGTTGTGTTCCCGTGTTGCTCCGATTCTGATCGATAAAATGAAACTGCCCCGGCTTGAGATTGGAAAGAGGAAGAATAAAAGGAAGAGGTTGTGTGTCATACAACTTTCTCAGTTCTCCTCCGTCTTGATTCGCGAGCGGAAAGGGAAGGGCGGATAGAACGGATTCCATTCCGGTTTTAAAACCCGCGGCTCCCGCAGAATCCACTCCCAACTGCGCTTCCGAAAGAGTCGTCTCACCCGTCGACAACCAGAGAAAAGCCGCAAACAAACGTATAAAAGAAGTTTCACCGGAAACACCGAGATCATTTTTCTGAGACGCGGAAAGCGAAGCCACAGCGGAAGAAGTCAAAAAGATCTCAGCCAAACTCTGAGCGTCCTTCGCTCGCAAAGAAGGGCCTGCGACGGTCTTTTTAAAAAAAGAATTTCTTTCCTGAACGCTTGCTCCGGAAACCGTGTAAAGATATTTCATAAAAGCATACGCAAAAGAATAGTCCACGATCGACGAAAAGTTTGCCGATCCGAAGATGGTGGAACCGTTCACTCCTCTTGCGCAGACTCCCGCGACGTTCCCTCGATAACACTGGATCCGATTCAACTGAGGAGAATAACCCGCTATATCGCTCGCGACCTCGCTTGTACCTTCGTTCAGCCAGGTTTCATCGCGCACCTTTTGGGAAAGATAGTCGGGAAGTTCGAATTGAAATCGAATGAGGTGCTGAAACTCATGGGCGATCGTGGAAAGCATTGTGTCCGATTTTCCCGCCGCGAGATCCTTTTCGGCCAATTCTTTCAACTGCACCGAATCAATATAAAGAATCTCTTTTGCGTTGGAGCGTACGCTCGATCGGGGATCGTCCGAAAGAAAATCAAAAGGATCAAAAAAACCCGCTACAAAAGAACCGCCCGGTTTACTTCCGTCTCGAATATCCAAAAAGAGAATGTGGACCTTTCCGCTCTGGTCCATATCGGAAGGAGGTCCGAAGGCAGCGCTGAGTTTCGGAAAAATTTTCTGATCGAATTCCCGAACGATACTTTTGTAATCCAGATTCTTCTCTTGCCCGTATTCCGCGTAGATGGAAACGGTATCTCCTTCTCCTACGAGACTTGCCTGTAGACAATAAGATGCATTTTTTGTAATGTCCCTTACCCAGAATTTTCCAGGACCGCTACAACTGATCGCGGTAAGAATCAAGGCCTGAACATACTGAGCGCCTAACTTCTGTTTTTCGGTCGGGAAGAGAGAAGGGAAAACGCCTTCTAAGGAACAGGCGTTGAGAAAAAAAAGGCAAAGTAGAATCCCCGAAAAAAACCCATCATTGTCTCGAGAATTCCCTCTCATCAAGATTCTTAGACGAAAAAAGACATACAATCTAGAACGTTGACTCGGAGTGGAGCGTCCGCAGAATGTAAAAAAGGGTCCCGACATACTTTTTTATAGCGGAGGAAAGAGCGGAAACTTGATTGAGATTCTCTCTTGCCCCCGTAACTTGCCAGGATCGTGCCCCCTCAAATCAGGAGCAATCAACATTGGATAAAATATTTCCTATCTATTACTTTATAAAATGCATGAAACGCTCGATTCCTTTAGGAATTTGTATGCTCACGATTCTATTTTGTTCCTCAAGTGAGGAAAGAATGGAACCCGATCCAACCCCATTCTTGAAAATCGCCTCCGGGGAATACTATTCCAAGATTCAGAAATTAGAAGAGGGTTATTTTGTCAGACAGTTGTTTTTGGACGTAACCTCTGCCCGAAAGAATCCAAAATTTATTTTTACACAACTGAGCGTAACCCTCAGTAAAAATCGGGAAGAAACCAGAATCGAAGGAATTGCAAAACCGACAAGGAATGGATTTCAACTCGTTCCCGAATCCTGCCGAATTTTTACAAATAGGGAATCCGGAAATCGTTGGGCGCTCGTGCGCGCCTACGACTGCGATCATCTCGTTTTCGAATTGGAATCGAAAAAATCAAACTTCATCTTGATCCGACCCGATTTTATTCCCAACACTCCTCCCTCCGGAGAATATAGAAAAGCGATCTCTTCCGATATAAATCGAATTAGCGCTCTTGTTTTGGAAAGCGGTGGAAAAACCCTCGAGGTCTGGGGTCTTCGTTTGTCCCGAGTTCGTAAAAACGCTTCCATCGTTTTGGAAAAAGAAAACGGAAAACGTTATCCGGTAAGAGCCTTAGAAACGATCGAAACTTCGGGGCAGGTCACGGCGGAAGGTGTTCCCGTGGACAAAGGGGATATTCTTCTTTATACAAATCCGGGAGAATCAAGTCCCCTCTCTTATTAATTTTTAAGAATATTATAAATTACTGGAATAGATCGGAACCAATTTTAAATAAGGAAGTTGTATCCGGATCCAGTCCAATTCTTCTCTGGAAATATTCAAACCGGACCATTCTAGATATCGAAGGTCTTTCATCTCATAGATATATTTGATCTCGTTGATCTTTGTGTTTCCGATTCTCAGCTCGAGAAGATTTTTACAACCCGCGATCGGTTCCAAAGAAGCGACTTCCGTTCCTCGGATATCCAACTGTCTCAATTTGCATTCGGGACCGATAAAGGAAAGATCCTTGATCTTGGTTTTGTACAAACCCAGTTTTGTAAGAGATCCTACGTTCGGATAACGGGCGAGATCCTTTTCGTCTACGAAAGTCTGATTCAAATAGAGGCTGTGGAGAAGGGGAAGTTTAGAAAGGGGACTTAAATTTTTTACCTTGGTCCCGTTGACGTTCAAAAAACCGACCGTCTTGAGTGCGCTCAATTCTTCCAAGTTTTGAAAGTCCGGATGGAGAATTTCCAAAGAAACCAAATTCCTAAAATCGCTTAACCTCGCCGTGTCTGGAAATTCATTCTCGCCAAAACCGATCCAACGCACCTGATACGGATAGTATCTAAGAATCTTTCCTTCCTTGGAAAAAACGGGAATCGCTCCGGAAATCGGGTCTTTTTCTAAGATCGCGCAGGAAGAAAAACAAAAGAGAAGAATCGAAAACCAAATGATTGAATTGGGGAAAAGCGAATCTCTCAGAATCATTCTAAGAACGACTGAAAACCGAGTTCCAAGAAATAGAAACCAAATTCTAAAACTCTCCCGAAATGTAAAAGATCCTACCCGAATATTCTCAAAATTCTTCGCAATTGGCCCATTCGCTAACCCTACATCGATTTTGAGTTTGACTCTCATCTTCATAATTCCAAAGTGGTTTCAAAAGACGGAAGGAGAATTCATGAAAACGATTCAAAAGATTGCAAAAACAACCCTTATTTTCGGCCTCATCCTAGGCTCTCTCATTCACTGTAAAAAAGACGACAAGGAAGACGTAGATCCGGTCACTCTTCTTTTGTTGGGGCTTACCGCCAATAGCTACAATTGCTCCGCGACCGTAGGAGGAAGAGTGGCGGGTCTTCCGGCCATGACCGCGACCACTTCCGTACAAACCCTCGTCTACGGAAAGGTTCCCTTTGTAAACCACTCGATCGCGGCTGTAAAATTTTCCAACGTAAAGGCCGGAGATCAGATCACCTTCCGAGGAAGAAACGTAGCGGACTTTGACGAAGGGACCGCCGGAAATACAAATGCGCCCCTCGTTTACAATACCGCTTCTTGCCCGTTATTGGATTCCGCTTACGATTCCACGAGAGCTTCTTACACAACTCCGAGTGAAGGTCAATACGGCGCTGCGGCAACGGATGGTCCTTACGTTTACACTCTGAACGCTACAAAAGGCGGAGACTACTACTTCGTTTTTTACTTAGCAAGCAGAACCGCGGAACCTCCTACGACTACGTTTCAAATTACTCTAAAAAACTAAGTTCTCCTTGGTATTTGTAATGAAACAAATCTCGGGCTTCAAACTTCTTAGGAAACAAATTTGTTTGGGGTTCGGGATCTTACTATTTTTATCCTGCGCGAGACAACATCCATCCGTGGATGAGACTGAACTCGCTCTCAGACAATCCTTGCTCGCTCTTCAAAAACAATTGGAAGAGGCAGCGAGTTCTAAAATTCTTTCCACCGAATCCAACGGAGACGGTTCCTACACTACAAAAGTAAGAGCGATTTCGTACGACGTTTGGGTTAAATTCAATTTTTCTAATTTAGTACAAGCCGTTGTTCCGGACACAGCCGGGGGTTGGGACGTAGGATTTCAGAGATTTAAGCTTCAGACAAACAGCGGGATTACAAATCCTTCCGGAAGCGGAGGAGCTTGTATGACGAACCCCGTGGTTACGGATTTTAACGCGGCTTCGGGAAGTTCTTCGACTGCATTGGGTTGTACCAACTCCAATTTTTTCGCGGACACAAACGTTTCCGAACTCGCGAGCGGAGGAGTTCAGACCAATTACGTAGGAAGCGACGTCCTCAACAAATGGTTTAATTACAGTCTCGCCTTTTTGCAACCTAATTATAAGATTTTTGTAATACGATCGAATACCGGCAACGCATACTATCTTTTTCAAGTCACCGGTTATTATAGTTCCGAAGGAACCTCGGCTTATCCAACCGTTAGATGGAAACAAATCCCTTACTAACTTCATGTTCTTAATTCATAAACTCCTCAAACACAAAGGAATTTCGATTTTCTTTCTGATTCTTTTTCTCTCGCCCTTACAAGCGCAAGACGACAAAACAAAAAAAGATTTTTCTCCTCCCGAAAAGGAATCACCTAACACGACCACTGTGAAACAGGACGCGGGCGTCCCGGAAACTCAGAAAGAAAACTCACAAGACGATTCTCAGATCGTAGTAACGGGTTCTCGCGGAGAAAGAAGACTCAAAGATTCCACAGTCGCGACGGAAGTGATCTCAAGAAAGAAGATCGAGGCGAGCGGCGCAAGAAATGCCGCCGAAGTTTTGGAAACTCAACTTGGAATCGACGTTGTGCCTTTTTTCGGAGGATCTCGGGTTCGAATGTTGGGTATGGATTCTCAGTATGTCCTGATTCTTATCGACGGAGAAAGAATTTCGGGAAGACTGAACAACGCTGTAGACCTAAGCCGTTTTAAAGTTCAAAACTTGGAAAGAATCGAAATCGTAAAAGGGGCTTCTTCCGCGTTGTATGGAGCCGACGCGATCGGAGGCGTGATCAATTTGATCTCCCGAGACGCGGATAAAAAACTCAGCTATGAGATGAGAACCACATACGGAAACGGAAATCGAAAAAACTTCAACACCGAAGGCGAGTTCAATACGACTGCGAATCTGGGTTTTCGAAACGAACTCGTAAGCGGAAATGTTTCCGCGGGATACAATAAAAATCCTGGTTATCGTTTGGTTCCGGATTCTCAAGCGACGACCGGAAACGCATATCAGGATTTAAACACGGGGATGAATCTTACGTTCAATCCCGATGGAAAATTTAAAGCAAAGACAAGAATTCTCTATCAACACAGGGATCAAAACGGAGTCGACGTCACTCAGTCCAAGGCGGTCTTTGATCGAAACAATAAGACCCACGACTTTCTCGCAACGGGCGCGTTAGAATACGGATTTGGAAGAAAGAATCTGATCTCCTTTCGAGGAAACATTTCGAAATGGGAAAACAAATACACTAACGATCAAAGGGGTTCCAATGAGTTGGACGTTAAACAACTCAACGCGGAATTGACTTCGCAAGGAACCGTTCAACTCGACTGGGAAGCCGCAGAAAAACATTTTATAACCGCAGGAGTTGAATCCTTTGCAAACGAATTGGAATCCGATCGTTTACAAAATCGTTTTGTCTATCGCACGAGGAGGGCCGCATTTTTTCAAGACGAATGGACTCTCTCTCGTTCTCCCCGAATTCGGATCGTACCCGGAGTTCGATACGACGACGATTCTCAATTCGGAAATCAGACTACCCCGAAGTTAGCGGCACGTTATGACATTCTTCAAAACTTAGTCTGGAGAACGAGTTATGGAAGAGGGTTTCGTCCTCCGAGCTTTCAAGAACTATATCTTCGTTTTGAAAATCCAGCGGTCGGTTACGTTGTGGAAGGAAATCCGAATTTAAAACCTGAGAAGTCGATCACCGTCAATTCCGATCTCGAATACAGTCCTTTTAATTTTCTTACTCTTTCCTTGAGTTTGTATCGAAACGATATCATCAACTTGATCCAATACAAATTCGATTCCAATCAAGGAAGAGAGTTTTCTCAATTTCAATTGCAGAACATCGCAAGGGCTTACACGCGAGGAGGAGAACTCGGGGTTCAATATCGTTTTCTAAAACACTATACTTTGGAACTCGGCTACAATCAAACCGATACAAGAGATCTTACAACGGATCGCCCCTTGGAAGGAAGAGCGCTCCATCAAATCTCCGCTAATTTTATATACAATTCTCCGGGCGGATTTCAATTCAATCTTCGAGGAAAACACTTAGACAAAAGACCGTTTTACAGTTCGACAAACAGTCTTTCTGCGGCGGGACAAGATTACATTCCGACCGAAGTCAAGTTAAACGAAAATCCTCCGGTAACATACGGGAAACCGTTTACAATCATCAATATAAGAATGGAACAGAAGTTTTTTGAAAAACACTTCGCCTTGTTTGTCGGTGTGGATAACGTTCTCAATGAATACGAGCTGGCTTACAATCCGACGAGACCGAGATTCTTCTACGGCGGTTTTTCGGCTCAGTTCTAAGATTTGTTTACGAGATTCGATTCGAAATCACTAAAATTTTTTCTTTGTCAAAATTCTTTAATCGTTAGACGTTTTTGGGTTTTATTTTTAAATCGACTCTGTTAGAGTTCCAACAAAACTATAAATTCCTTTCCCGCAGCCAATTGCCTGGAATACGTAATATTTTAATATTTTCTAATATTCTTTTTTGTTCAAATATTTATAAAAGGGAATGCTTACAAGAACAAGAAGAATCTGCGCCAGCCCGAAAACGACCGCAGTAAGGGAAGAACTTCGAAACAAAGAAATCGAATCGGAAATTCGATCGAGTCCAACGGAAGAAATCGGGCCTAGGAAAAAACCGAGAGAACCGATTCCGGTCAAAGCGGACATTACAATTCCATTGTTCTCTCGATTACAAAGAGAAGAGGCCAAGCGCAAAGAAGTTGCGAACATAAGCCCCGCCCCCAATCCGCAGAAAAGAAGGGAAATCGTGATCCAACCGATGGAATGAAACGTCCCGGAAAGAGTCAACGCGACTCCATAGATCAAAGAACCGATTGCGACCGGAAAATACTTTCCCGTTTTTTTTGTAAGACGAATCGCGGGATAAGATAAAAGAGCCATCGGAAGAAAGACTAGAGAAAGTAGACGGCCCGTCTCCGAAGGATTGAGTAAAAATTCTTCCCGAAGACGAAGATTGAGAGAACTCATAAAATAACCGGACGTAAATCGATCTAAGAATTGAAATGCCATCGGAAACAAAAGAAGTGGGTGAGAAAGAAATAGGATCCCGGATTCTTTCCAAGAAGAATGTTTTTTAGAAGTTAGGTTTTCCACTTCCGGAACAAAACGATATACGATGAATGCGAGAAACAAAAGAATCGCCGAACCAGCGTAAAAAGGAAGATAAGGGTTCTCTTTTCCTAAAAATCCGAGTGAAATTCCAACGGCGCCGCCCAAAGAAAGGAGCATTCCGGAAAAACCCATCAAGGCTCCTCCTTTGAGTTGTAATTGAGATTCTCCGTGTTCAAAGTCGGCGACCGAAGCCAAAAGCAAACCGATCACAAAAACGTGAGCTCCTCCTTCTAAAAAGCGAAGGCTCAAAAGTACGGGAAGACTTTCCGCATAAGGAAGAAGACTTAAGACGAGTGCGTCCAAGAAACAAAAAAGAATGATGATTTTTTTTCTAGTTCCAAAACGATCCGAAAGAAAACCGGCGATCGGAGAAAAGAAAAAAGATCCGAGCATCGCGACGCTCAAAAACCAGGCAACCTCGCTGTTGCCCGATTGAAATCTGTCCTTTACGATTTCCTTAAATACGGGAACGATCATCGTCACCGGAAGCATCGCTAAAAAGATCGCTCCCGGTAAAAAATAGACCGAACCTTTTCTTTTATCCTTTGGAGAGGACTGAGTCATAAGTTTCCTTACCGATGGCCGCGATGAGATCTTTTTCCAATTCGGAAAAGATTCCTTGGTTCAAAAGAAAGACTTGTTTTGATTCGGAAAGAATATTCTGTTTTTCGGAATCTTCAATCGCAAGAGCGTCTAACGCAGCTCTGTAATTTTGTTTGAAAGCGTTGATGTCCGTAACCTGCGGAAACTCGTAAAAAGAAATTCCTTCTCCTTCCGGAAGGGCGAGCGCTCGAGCCGCTACTTTTTTTAGAATCTGACCTCCGGAAAGATCACCCAAATAACGCACGTAAGAATGCGCGACGAGAAGAGTCGGTTGGGTTTCGGAAATTTTTCGGATTCTTTCTACGTAAACCTGAGTTGCCGGCGTCGGTTTGTGTTCCTCCGCTTTCCAAGATCCGAAGAAAAACTGAAGATCCTCTAGGATTGCGTCTCTGCGATTGAGTTCGGGAAAATAGATCGATCCGAGGACCGGATTTTTGGAATGGCGCTCCAATTCTTTTTCTAAAGCTTCGTAAACAAAGTAAAAGGCTTCCAGATGTCTCGAATAAGTTCCTTTTTCCAAAATGCCTTTCATAAAACAGCGTATGAAGGCGGAACTTTCGGCGGATCTGTGTTCCTCCGAGGTTCCTTCTCGAAGTAATGTGGCTAAGTTCATTGCGTATCTCCTGACAATACTGTGACAATTCTTTTTATTTGATACTGAGAATCAAACTTATTTTCAAAAAAATTGGATTCTTCTGAAAATTGAAATTGTAGGATCTCACACAAAATCTCCGATCCAGTGTAGGATTCCCTTAGGACGGGCTTTTTAAATGAGGTTGACAGACCAGAGGATGAGATCTGAGAATTAGAAGAGGAACGCACCGGTCCTCGGACCTTTTTGGATGAAAGCAGAATTAGGAAAAGCCGCCCTTAGAAACACAAAACAGAAAGGGGAGATCTTAAAGGTTCTCGAAGCCGCAAAAGGACCTCTCTCGATCAAAGAGATTTTCGAACTCTCTCGAAAGAATCTCGACAATCTCGGAATCGCCACCGTCTACAGAGCCGTAAATCATCTGATGGAAACCGGAGCGATCAATGAGATTCATCTTCCGGGAGAATCTTCCCGCTTTGAAGCGAGCCATCTCCATCATCACCACCACTTTCATTGCAAACAATGCGATCGGGTCTTTGACATTGAAATCTGCCCGTTTCCTCTCGACAAAAGCCCCAAAGGTTTTACCGTGGACACCCATGAGATCATTCTCTATGGAACCTGTTCCGACTGTAATTCCAAGGTAAAATGAATTCTGAATCACAAATAAAGTTTAAAACTTTTTGGATCTCCCTCCTTCTCCTTTTTGGATTCGTATTTTTAGATCGAGTGATCTTTCCGATCGCACTTTTCGAATTTCCAAACGAACTCGAGTGGGACACTTCTCCTTGGTACAACTTTCTTCACAAAAGAAGAGACATCCATTTTGAAAAAGACGAAAAGGGAATTCTGATCGCAGGAAGCAGCGTAGCCCTCTATTCTTCTTATCCAAATCAGATCGCGGAAAAACTCAATTCTTCATCTGCAAAAAACGCTTCGACCTTTCACGCCGAATTCTATTCTCATCCCGCGATGTCTCCTACGGATCTTTATTACTACTCGGACGATATTCTCTCCAAAAATCCGGAAGTTGTTGTCTACGTTTTTAATCCGGCTGATTTACAATTAGATTATATTCAAAAAAATGAATCTGGTTTTGTAAGCTTTGACGAAGCCGCGAGGATCAAGGATTATAAAGTCCGACATCAGAATCGTTTCATCTTTCCCGGAGAATTTTTGGCGGATCATTGGAGAGAATATTCTAAGGGAGATTTTTTCGCACAACTCGCCAAAACCGGGATTCTTCTCAATCGTTATAGAAGCTTTTTATACGATCCCTGGATGGAATACATAGAACACCATACAAGGACGATGCGTTCGTATCACTATTATACCGGCGTAATGCCGAAGGAAGGAATTTTCCTTCGCGGTTGGACCCCGCCTCAGTTTACGATCGAATGCGAACTCAAAGACGGAAAACTTTCGGAAGACATCTTCACGCAAAAGCCGGGCGTACACGTTCAAATCCAAAGACAAAAAGATAAGAATTCCTTTCCTCTCTTAGATCAAACCTATCCGAAATCGGGCTGGAAGCCGCTTCTTCTTTCCTTTGAAGATAAACCGCAATCGGTAACATTACAATTTTCTGTATCACCGACTACCAGTTCGAACGAAGTCGACGCGAGAATTTTTGGAATCCCCGCGACCTATGGAATCCGACTTCCGCAAAACTTTTGCAGAAGAGAAATCAGAACCGGAATTTCCTATGAAAGAATTCACGGTCTGGACGACGATCGAGTCGAGAATATGTCCGACGAAGAGTATTTTAAAGACTACGAAAAACGTCTCTACTACAATCCCGAAAACGAAGGCGCGTTGAATCGTCTAAAAAAAGTTCAGAAGAACAAAGAGATCCTTGGAGCTTCCGAATTTTTTATCTGGTCCGAGTTTAGATTTTTGGAAAAGACGATCGCAAAGTTCAAAGCAAAAGGTAAAAAACTCGTAGTAATCAATTCTCCCGAAAATCCGATCGAAAGTAAATATTATAAAAATGGAAACTGGTATCGAGGTTATCTGAATTTTTTTGAATCTCAAAAAGATTCCAACTTCGGCTTTTATGATCTCAAAGATTCCATGCCGGATAAAAAATCCTTTTTGGATCCTCATCATTTGACGTTCAACGCCGCGAGAAAGAGTTCGGAGTTGTATGGCGATGCGATCTTAGAATTCGTTCAATCCTCCGAACGGAAAAAGTAGTGGCTTCCGATCGGAATTTAATTCTCCTACGAATTCGATCCTGGTTTGAAAATCCTTCTTTTGTTCTTCCTCTATTTCTAATCGTCTATCTTCTTTCTTCTCTTTTTATTTGGAAAAAATACGACTGGAATCCGAGTTCTCAGATCAACTTCGGAATGCAGTTCGTAGTTCAAAACCCGGAACAGACGCCGAAAGGCGCCGTAGTCTTTCAAAGCCAACCGGGCGATCTCGGCGCAGGTTACGACGGACAGATTTTTTATTTTTACTCCAGAATGTTAAGCGAATTCAGTCTCGAATGGCCGAAAGGTTTCGAGGCCAACATTCGCGCTCCAAGAATCGGTTATCCTCTTTTGATTTCTCCCTTCGGCTGGTTTGGTCCCTGGGGAACCGTAACGGGAATGTTTTTCGTAAATTTGATCCTGATTTTGTTCTCTTGGTTTTTGCTCCGAGATCTCTGCGGAGAGAAACATCGGATCCATTCGAGTTTGTATTTGTTTTCTCCCTTTCTTTTGGGAAGTTATGCGCTCTTGGTAAGCGACGCTGCCTTGACGAGTCTATTGGTGACGGTTTATTGGCTTTATAAAAAAGAAAAATGGGTTTTGTTCTCTTTGATAGGCGCGTTTGCGATCCTTACAAAAGAACAGGCTTTATTCTTACTTTTTCCCTTGGGCATCCAATCCTTGTTGGAGAGAAAATGGAAAACTTCCTTTTGGATCGCTTCCACACTCGCGTTCCCGATCCTCTGGGCCGTCTTTTTAAGAATTCAAATTCCGGAATGGACTCCCGCACGTTTTACCGATTTTTTTTCACCGTTAGACGGCTTTATAGGTTATTGGAAAGAAATCAACGATCCTTCTCTTTTTTCCTTTTTACAAGCGCCCGACTTTGAAACCAAACTGACTTTGTTTGCCAAAAAGTTTTCGAGAGTCCCTCTATTTCTTTTGTTTCTCTCGGGACTTTTCGTTCTTTTCGGCGGCGATTGGAAGAAGGCTTTGGGAAATCGGCTTTCTTTTTTCTTGGTGATGTTTTCTATTTTTTCGGCGGGTTATATTCTCTATTGGTCTTCTTACGAAAACGTTTCGAGGATGTTTACGGTTTCGATCGCCTTTTTAATTTTTTGGAAACTCGAAGACGAGACGATCTCCGATCGGATTTACTGGCTCGTAACCGGAAGTATTCTGTTTTTGTTTCTCTTCAAATTGGTTTTTATTTCGAGAACTCTCAATTACGAAATCTGGAAATGAATCCGCAAACTCCGAAGAAATGTTTCTTCGAAAATTTCTGAGCGGCGAGAAAGACAAAACCTTCTTAGAAAAAAGAGTTGTTCCACAAAGAAATACCTTTGCGAAAAAGACTTGAAAACGGACTTAAGTCCGCATCAAAGATAATTACGGAAAAATCTATATTCTCCGCAGCGTAGTTTTACAAAGAAGAATTTATTTTGTAGGATCTCACACAACAAAACTTTACGGTAATTGAAACTTCAATTCTCCGAAATTCGAATCTTATAACTTTTATAGATTCTATCGTTGATTTCTTTGAGTTTACTTCTTTCCAGGGCGATCTCGGTTCCGTCGTCCAGAGAAATCAGGGCAAAACTTCCTTTTCCTTCTCTTAGATTTTGTTTTAACTCGCTCACGGACTTCACGTCTTTACCGTCCAATTTCTCCACGATCTTAAAACTCAGATCATGAAAACCGTTGTTGGATTCGTCGGGGAGAACCTGAGAAAGAAGTACGATCTTTCCAACGTCTCCTTCCTTCTCGTGAAACTTGGAGTAGTCGAAGAGATACAGAAGTTTTCGGTCCACCCTCGATCTCCAATCCTTTCCCCATTCTTCCAAGAGGGCCTCGGAGAGTTCAAGAAAAACGAATCCGCCTTCCACGGCAAAGTCGTTTGTCATCGGAGTATTCTTAAATGGGATTCTTACTGCCTCGTGCGGGAAAGGTTTCAACTTCATGTTCAGAGAGATCTTTTTCTTATCTCTCAAGATAAGAATCGGGATTTCCTTTCCTAAAGAATAACCGAACGAATCACCCGCGTGCGCCAGAAAGGAAAGAACTTGTTTCCCGTATAACGGGTGTTCGATGTAACCCTTGGAATCCACTTTTTTTCCGCCGAATTCCAGGATGATATCCTCGAGTTTTAAAACCCCGCTCGCCGAAGAACCGGGAATTACGTCGGCGACCAAAATCCCGGAATCGGATTCTTCCATTCCGTAGTATTTCTTAACCGTGGTATCGGTGATCGGACGAAATCGAAAACCTTTGTGCGCGAAAAGATTGGTTCCGGGAGTATTTAAGAATTTTTGAATGATAAAAGAAGGAATGATTCTTCCTGAATTTTTGCCGGTCGTAAAATCATAAAGAAGCCCGACAACCCTTCCGGATTCGATCACGATTTCACCAAAACCGTTTAGGCCTTCGCTTGAACTGATATCGACAACGGGAAGTTCAATTTGTCCGAGCGGCATCTGATCCATATCCATGCTCAAAAGAGTTGCGGCTGTGGATTGAATCGAGCCGGAATTGTCCAATTGATAGATGTTTGCTTGTTTCGGGAAAACCACGATCGGAGAAAGTGGAAGAGGGGATAGATCGTCGAAGAAGTTTTTCTTCTCCACTCTCAAAAGCGCAAGATTGGATTCCGGATCTTTTCGAAATACGACGGCCTTGATTTCGGAATAAGAAGAATACTTTTTGACTTCGATCAGAGTTGCGTCCGGAAGCAACGTATAAGGAATCAGAATCCGATTTCCTTCCGTCACCAAACCCACGCCTCTTCTGACTCTCGGGCTTTTTTTCTTCCAAGGCTGATGATATTCCGGTTCCTGAAAGGTTACTTTGATTTGTATTATACTTTTCTGATATTCTTCCGAGGTTCCTTTGGAAATAGGAGGAGGAATCATCGGATTCGAAGTTTCTTTTTTGGAAACGTTCTTGGTTGTAGAACGATTCTTTTTTACGGAAAAAAAATCACCATTCTTACCGGAAGAAGTTTCGGCTAAAATCCCGAACGAAAGAAAAAGAATTACAGAGGAGACCGCGAATTTGAACATTCTATTTTCCATTTTCTGATTCCAGTCCGTAGGTCTTACGGATCTTTTCGTCGGCCTTCTCCGCTTCTTCTCGATTGAGAATCAACGGCACTTGAACGTCTAAAAATTTCAGACGAAGGTATTTGTCTTTCGAATCGTTTAAGATTTTTTTGAGATCATCCAACTGAGTCACGGGAACTCCGTTTACGGATTCCAAAACCAAATTTACAAAGTAATCGGAAGAAGAATTGACCGGGTGCGATAACTTTCGATAGAGAACTACGTCCGTCTTTTTGGTTCTGTTGAGTCCGTCTTCGATAAAATAAAAAAATCGGTATAAGAGTTGGCTTCCTCCGGAAGTGTTTCCGCCTCGGCTCCAACTCGTGATCAGATCTCGTGACATCTCTTGAAAGAGAAGTCCTCCGATCATCGCGAAATCATACGGTTTATCGTATTGGTTCCGCATAAAGTCGAAGTCCGGCATTCGAATCGCCGGAAAGGACACAGACATTTCTTTTCCGTTTCTATAGAGTTTAAAAGTGATCTTGTCTCCAGCGTGTTTGTTATCCACGATCTCGACGAAGTCCACTCGCGCGTCCCGGTCCTGCATCACGGTTCCGTTTTTACCGATCGGATTTCCGTCGATCTCCACGAGAAAGTCTCCTTCTTTCAGATACTTTTCAGCGGATCCGTTTTTCAAAACCTTGGAAACAAAAACACCTTCTAAAGAATCCGGAATTCCTTTTGCCTTTCGCAAAGAAACGTTAAACGAATTGAGAGTTCGAACTCCGAGTTCCACATAACCGTCGTATTTTCCGTCTTCGATATCGGTGAGGAAATGGCGTATAACGTTGGTGGGAATGAGATAACCGATATTTTCACCCTTGGTCGCGACTTGAAACGCGATCCCAACAACTTTGTCGTCTTGGATTGCAGGTCCTCCGGAGTTTCCCGGATTGATCGCCGCGTCCACTTGCAGGACCAAATGGCTATCCACTGCGGAATGAGAATAAACGGATTGATCCTTTCTTGAAACGATTCCTCTCGTTACGGAAACCTTGTTTCCACCGATCGGATAACCGACCACGATCAAAGGAGAATTGAGTTCGGGGATTTCTCCGAGTTGAAGATCTCTCGAGTCTTTGTAGAATTCGGGGCTTTCGGCTTCGAGAACGGCCAGGTCACAGTCGTGAGCGATATGGAGAATTTTGACTCCATACCATTCGGTTTGATTGTATCTCTGAACCTGAACGAACTTCGCGTTCGAAATGACGTGGGCGTTTGTGATGATTCTTTTATTCCCGATCAAAAAACCGGTTCCGGAACTCGCACGAACTGGGTCCGTCGTCCAAGGTGAAAACGGATTCACAGCTTGGGAATAAACTCGAATTTGAACGACTCCTTTTCGAAGTTCGTCAAAAGGAAGAGGACCCTCCACCGCATTGGTTTTTGTTTGGAAAAACAAAATCACCGAAACAAGAAGAAGTTGGCGACTTCTCTTGACCCCAATTCTTAAAAAACCGGATAGATTAGCCGTCAATGGGCCCTCCAAAGAGAATATTCAATTTTTAGAATTTTCTAATGTCCTTCGAACTCGCAGATCGCAAATACGGGAACTTGCAATTCTTCTTTGAGTTTTTTGCCCCCGCCCAGATCCGGAAGATCGATGATCACTCCGGCTTCGTAGACTTCGGCTCCCAGTTTTCGCAGAAGTTTTACCGCCGCGATCATGGTTCCACCGGTTGCGATCAAATCGTCCATCACGAGAATTCTATCTCCCGGTTGAACCGCGTCTCTATGAATTTCGATAACGTCCTTTCCGTATTCCAAATCGTATTCTTCCGAAACGGTTTCCGAAGGAAGTTTTCCTTTTTTACGAATGGGAATAAAACCAACTCCAAGTTGAAAAGCAACGGGAGCTCCGGTGAGAAAACCTCTGGCTTCGATACCGGCGACTTTTGTGATTCCCTTACCTTGGTATCTGTTTACAAAGGTTCCGATCGTTAAGGCAAGTCCTTCCGGATCGAGAAGGAGTGAAGTAATATCGCGAAACAAGATTCCCGGTTTTGGATAGTCAGGTATGGTTCTGATTTTGGATTTAACAATAGACATCTAGGTTTTACATCCCAGGATTTTTAATTTACGGGTTCTATTCAAAAAACCGGAGACATTTCAAACAATTCTTTTTTATTTCCAAGAAAGAAAAGCCCGGCAAAACCGGGCTGGACTTTGGACTTCAAAAAAATTCCGATCAATATCCGGAATTCTTAAGAGCTGCGATTCTCGCTTCTAACGGAGGGTGAGTGGAAAAAAGAGCAAACCACTTACTGTGTCCCGAAATCTTCATCGTCGCAAGGGCTTCTCCGCCTCTTGGATCTTCCGGAGCTTCGAAAGTACGTTTTAACTTTTCAAGAGCCGCAACCATATTCTGACGTCCTGCGATTTTTGCTCCGCCCGCGTCCGCACGGTATTCTCTCGTTCTGGAAAAATACGCGACCACGATCGATCCGAGAATACTAAAAAGAATACTGAGTACGATATTTCCAACCCAACGTACGGTATATTGTGCGTCTTCGTCTTTTACGAGAGTGCTCAACGCGTAACTTACGATTCTTGAGAAGAATATTACAAAAGCGTTAATTACGCCTTGTATAAGAGTCATGGTGACCATGTCTCCGTTCGCCACGTGCGCGAGTTCGTGTGCGAGAACTCCTTCGACTTCTCCGTTGTCCATCACGTGTAAAAGTCCGCTGGAAACGGCTACGAGAGAACTGGACTTGGAAGGTCCGGTTGCAAACGCGTTGACTTCGGGAGAATTATAAATCCCAACTTCCGGCATAGGAATGTTCGCGGTTCTCGCGAGCCTTTCCACCTTGGAATACAATTCTCTCTCCACTCCGGACGCCGATTTTGGATCGATGATCTTTACGCCCATCATCATCTTCGCCATAAACTTGGAGAGAAGGAGGGAAATAAAAGATCCGCCCATACCCCAAAGGAGGGCAAATACCATCAAGGATCCGTAATTAAGTCCGTTTGCGTTGAGATACGGCCCGATTCCAAGCACGCTCGTTACGATCGAAATCGTAACTACGACCAAGATATTGGTCAGCAAAAACAACCCAATTCGTTTAAACCACATTTTGGTTTCTCCTATTCATCATCTTTTTATATACTACCAGTAAGACTAAGATCTACTTCTATTTTTTCGAGTTTCGAAAGACGCGTTTTTAAGATTGGATATTTCAGTCCAATTGTCTTTTTTAAGATTCGAAATCTTTCGACCCTCATTTGTTACAAAATCGCGGACTTGATCAAATACAAATCCACGATTCTTTATTTAGACCTTTCCAACGCGACTTTCGATCCCTGGAAGAAGGCTTTGACAAAGCCGCGTTTCGTTTTTTAAGAAAAAAACCGCAAATCACAAACACCTTTTTTCCGAGCTTCGCAATTTGTTTTTAGCAAATCGCAAAATTCTTCTTTCCCTTGCGATTCTTCCGAGCGAACAATCGTTAGACACAAAGCTCGGAGAATTTTTGCTTAAACTTTTCTCGGTTCCTTTCTAAAAAACGAAGCGAGTAAGAATAAAAATCCAAGAAGAATATAAGCGGTAACGAAAGAATTAAATCCCGGTTCGAACTGAGCGAGAATATCATTTCCTCTCAATGAGAATCCGTGGATAAATCCGGTCGCGGCCAGAACCGACGCGATCAGACACGTGATCAATGCCTTCTTAAAATCACGATCGATCACAAAGACGGCGATGGAAGCCCAGATCATCGAGGAAATTAGAAACCCCTGAGAAAGACTCAAAAGTCCTCCGAGTGGATACGGAAGAAAGGGCAGCCCTAAAGGAACATCCGACATCCAGAGATGTGCGGTTTCTTTTATACCAGCGTTTTCTAATATTCCCGCGATCGATCTGTCGGCGTAGTTGAACGTGGATTGAACTAAAAGTACTCCCCAACCTGCTAGCGCCGGAAGAATTCCGATCACAACCGCAGGCGCGTGTCTGCTCGGAGTCGCTTCGAAGGCTTGCGAACCGATCACGATTCCGATCCAAAGAACGATCGCCATTCCCGCTTCTACGGGAATCAGAGCTTGGATAAATGCAAGAAGTCCAAAGAGCGCGACGACCGTCATAAAAATTCCGTTGAGAGTGGAGTAACCGGCTCTCGCACCGAGCGCCTTCCAACCGGGATGCCCGATATAGATCGTAGTAGGAAACGGGGAACCAAAGAAAGAACCGATTACGGTTCCGACTCCGTTCGCCAGAAGAGAATCCCTCGTATTAAAAGAATCTCCGGAGGCTTCCGCGGATTCTATGTTTTGCAAAGATCCGATCACGTTAAAAATTCCCATCGGAATGATAACCGCTAGATATTCTCGGATATCCGCGAGTTGAAACGCGGAAAACAAATCGCCGATCGATAAAACCGGTAAGTAGAATCCGATCTGATTCGTGGACGCCTTCAGAAGTGCGCCGTCCATGATCGGATTTCCCCAGGCACCTTGCGACCAAGCAAGCGCGGTTCCTAAAATTACGGAGACGAGTCCTCCCGGAAGACGGAACGGAAATACGACCCTTGCAAAGTATTGCAGAAGAATGATTCCAAAAGGAAGAAACGCTATCAGTGGATTCTGAAACGTACGAACCAAAAAGTCCATTGAAATAAAGGTGATCGCAATTCCGGCAAGAGAAGAAAGAAGTGCGGCCCTCGGAGTCACCTTTCGGATTCTTTCCGCAATAAAGGATCCGAACATTTCGATAAGACCGGAAAGAAGACTTGCTACGAGCCCGACCTGCCACGCGATCTTGTAATCGCCGGTTTTCTTATATACGGGAAGTATAATAAAGAAAACGAATGCAAAGAGCGATACGGTATTGATCCCGTATGGAAGAGCGGTTACGTCGTTTCTATTTTCTTTCTGGGCGAGACGATGCGCCTGCCAAGAATAGAAAAGATTTCCGAGCAAAAGAGAAATTGCCGTTCCCGGAAGAATGACCTTATATACAAAGTCCCCCGGCACGCCGCAAAGCGTAGTCAGCAAAAAAGAAAGAACAAGAATCTGAATCAGATTGTCGATCATCAGACCGAAAAATCCGTCCAAGTCCCCAAGTACAAACCATTTGAATTTATTCTGGCTCATTGTTTCGATTTACTCCCAAAGTCCACTTGAATTACGTTGGACTTGTCGTCCTTCGTATCACCCTCTTTTTTCTCTGTTAAAACCGTCTTCTCGGTCAGGGAAGATTGTTTGAGATCTTCAGTTTCCGTCGTAAAGACTTTCATATTTGTAAGCGTTGCCTGAGTTTTATCAAAATAGCGGAGGACACAATCCCAGGGAATAAACACTTCTTCCCAGTTGTATCCGAATTGAAGTTCGGCGTAGATCCATTCTTCTCCGGCGTCGAGATTACGTACTCCGCCTTTGGGACTAAAAACGAGAACGATCCCGGATTCTTTTTCGTCTCCGACTAATCCTCGTTTGCCGATGACGAGTTTGGGATGAGGAAGCGCGTGCAGAAAGAAAGTGCCGAACCCGTCCCAGTAAAGATCAAAGAGTTGTCGCTTGAACTTTCTAAGACTCAGAATTTCTTCTTTCAGATTTCCCTTATCCATTCTTAAAGTTGCGGTCCGGACCTTCCACGTTCGATTCGCTGAGATAATCGCCATGAATTTTGTATTCCGGAACCAGAGCCTTAAAGGCGAGGAAAATTTCCTTGTCCTTATTGGTTCTTCCAGCGGTGAGAAGTTCGTTGAATCTGGCTAAGAAGGTAGTAGGTTCTTGATTCTCCAGAGGAGATGCGATCTTGATTTTAGGATGATGTGTTTTTTTAATCCCTTCGAGATCCAAGAGAAGCTCTTCAAATAATTTTTCTCCCGGTCTGAGTCCGGTGAATTGAATCGGAATATCTACGTGAGGTCTGAGTCCGCAGAGACGAATCATCTCTTCCGCGAGGTTGAGAATTTTTACGGGCTCGCCCATTTCTAAGATAAAGATCTCTCCGCATTCTCCCATACTTCCGGCTTGGAGTACAAGTTGGGTCGCTTCCGGAATCGTCATAAAATAACGGATCACATCGGGGTGGGTTACGGTCACTGGTCCGCCGTTTGCGATCTGTTCTCTGAATCTTGGAATCACGGAACCGTTGGATCCGAGCACGTTTCCAAATCGAACCGTGATAAACTTGGTTCTTGTCTCGCGAGAAACGTGTTGAAGATAGAGTTCGGCCGCGCGTTTGGAAGCTCCCATGATGTTCACTGGATTGACCGCCTTGTCCGTCGAGATCAAAACAAAACGTTCCACACCGGAAAGGCGAGAAATATCCGCGATGTTTTTTGTACCGAGGATATTGTTCATCACGGCTTCGGTCGGATTGACTTCCATCATCGGAACGTGTTTGTAAGCCGCCGAGTGAAAAACAACTTGGGGAGAATGTCTTTCAAAGATGGAACTCACACGAGAAAGATTTTTGATATCAGCTACGATCGGAACGAGTTCGATGTTCTGACTTTGCAATTTTTTCTTGAGTTCGTATTCGATTTCGTATAACGGAGTTTCTGCGGAATCCAAAAGAAGAATTCGAGAAGGTTCGAACACCGCGACTTGTCTGCAGAGTTCGCTTCCGATCGATCCGCCGGCTCCGGTGATAAGAATGGATTTGCCTCTTAGATAAGAACGAATGGATTCGATTTCGAGATCGACAACCGGACGACCCAAAAGGTCTTCCACCTGAACTTCCCGGAGTTGATTCAACTTAGGAGAATCAAAAAACAAAGAACCCAAAGAAGGAAGAATTTTGAATTTCACGTCCGAATTCTCAAAAGAACGAATCAGACGGCTGATCAACTTCCCATCCGGATTGGAAATGGCAATGATGACTTGTTTGACTCCGAATTGGCTGATCATCTGTTCGGCTTGTTCTATCTTCGCAAGAATCGGAACCCCTTGAATATGAGCCCCGATCTTTTGGACGTTATCATCCAAAAAGCCGACCGGATTGAGTTTGAGTTCGTTGTGTCTTCTGATCTCGGAAAGGAGAGTAGCTCCTACTTTTCCGGCTCCCAGGATCAGAGTAGGAACTCCTTCTTCCTTGGATTTTTTAAGAATGTACTGATCTCGAAACACTCTCCAAGAAAAACTCCGAATACACAAAAAACTGAGTAAGAGTAACGTGTCCAGAACGGGAACCATTCTCGAAAGTTGTTCGAAACGATTGTAAAAAAGAAGCGCGGTCGTCGAGATCAAGGAAGAGAGAAGTGTAACCTTGATGATCTCCACCAGATCGTGAATCGAAGCGTAAGCCCAGATCGATCTGTAGATATCCGAAAGAATAAAAACCCCGGCGCGAACCAGAATCACGATGATAAGAGAAGTTAAAAATCTTTCCGGAGGGATCAAAAAAACAAAGGATTCAAATCGGATCCAATGCGCTAAAAAGAAAGAAATTCCCATGAAAAAAAGATCCAAAGGGAAAATCCACATCCTCCGATTCCATTGACCGAGCATGTAGGAAATAAAATCCTCTTGTTCTTAAAAGTCCAATCTTTTTGAAATAACGGACGCCGAATTTTGGCCGATTGGAAAAATGTGTTGCAGAAATTCTTTTCTTGCCCGACTCCAATAGGAGAATAAATCGGTTTTAGATCGGGACACTTTGAAAGAAATTATCATCAACCTGCAAGGCGATTTGGACTTTAAGCTGGGAGAAGCTCTATTCTCCAAATTGGAAGAACTTTCCGAGGCTCCGCGACGAATTCTCTTGGACGCTTCCGGTTTGAATTCCGCGACGCTCGAAGGCGCGTCGATTTTAAACCGACTTCCCGAACGTTTTCCGGAATCCAAGTTCGCACTCTGTACGGTGCAGGAAGGAATCGATCTTTCTTCGGAAGGTAACACTTCCATTCCTGTTTTCCAAGACAGGGAATCGGCCAAATCCCATTTAACCGCGTCCGACGGCCCAGCGGACAAAAGTTTTTCGGAAGGATCCCCGATATTAGTCAATTGTCCGATTTGTTTTCATCTTTTGAAAGTGCAAAGTTCGGGGAATTACGGATGTCCGGCCTGTGGCTCTAAATTCTTCGTAAACAAGGATTTTAGAACCTCAGCCTTTGAAAGATTATTATAATATTCTTACATTTCTTCGAATAATCGAATCGTTTCCTGAACTTCCGCGGGAACGTTGCCCGCCTGAAAGTAGGGGTTGTATCTTTTTTTGATTCCGGAAACAAGTCTCCGCTTTCTCGCTTCGAAAGAATCCATGGATTCCTTAAGAATCGGATCCTTTCGAAGAGCGGTTCTGATTTCAGGGGCAAAGGGCACATAACGGTTCAGAATGTCTCTGCAAACCCGGTTGAGTCTCAATTTTCCGGTGGATTCAAATAAAATCCAATAAGAATAATCCGAGCCGAAGATATCCTTCAGATTCTTTTTGTATTTCATCAATTGTTGATCGATTCCCTTCTTTGCGTCGGGAGTCAGAGCCGGGGACTTACGATAATTCTCCAGATAAAGATAATACTCGGATGTCAAAGACGGAGGAGAAGAATCCTTCCACTTTCTTCCGCGAACGGTTCTTTCAATTTCCCACCGAAATTCTCCCAAGGTTCTTGTGATCGCCAAAGTCATGTTCTCATTGAGAATCTGAGGAAACACAAGTCTTCCTCTCGAACTCACTCCGGAAGTAACTTCCTGCCAGAGAACGCCTCTGTTTCCAAAGACGGGAAGAATGATACAATCCGGAAAAATTTCCTTCATAGCAAGCTCGGGTTTTCCCGGAGTCTGCTCGGGTTCGAAAGTGATCTGTCTATGAAAGAGATGTTTGTCTATCTTATGAACGTGATCGACTACTGCTTTTAGTTTTTCGGAGGTCATAAGAAACGCATCCGTCTCTCCATACATCTGATCTTCGGAAAGAATCGGATAAGCGAGATTCGGATTGGAAGAAACTCCGATGAGTCCGTTGTATAAAAGATTACTCAATTCCCAATCGAGGAGATGTAGGAGGTCCTCGACCCCGCTCTGATTTGCGGAGTCGTCCTTTCCCGTTTTACGAACGAGAGAGGCTTTTACTTGTTCGTAGGATTGTGCGAGATGATTTCGAGAAGGAGTTTTTTTTCCGGAAAGAATCAAACCCAGCCATTCCGGCAAAAGATAGATCGCAATACTGTGGTTAGACGGATAGGGTTCTTCCGAACGACTTCTCAATTTTTCCAACGTGGAAAAGAGTTGAACGATCCTTGAGGGAGAAAGCAGATTCTCATCCAAAAAGAAAAAATGAAGAAACAACAACACCGGTTTTGGAATCGGAGAAATATCCGAACGATACTTCGCATAACAAGAAGCGTAGAGTTGAAGGAAAATCTGAATGTCTTCTGGCTTGTGGTCCTTTCGAACCAGACCCGGATGTTCCTTAAACGCGTTCACCCTTTTTTGAATGTCAGCCGTCGCCGATGCGCCTATTCCCGAGTATCTTAGAATCTGATGAAGGCTATCTCTGAATTCGTCGGGAAGAGGTTGATCGTCTTGACCGATTGCACCGGCCATGTGAACCCCGCCCCAGGTTCTCGATTTCTCCGCGTCTTTCTCCGGAAGCGTCTGGATTTGGATTCCGATATCGTTTCCTTTGAAATTTAAGATCGTCGCGTCAAATCGTGTCCACTCTCGATCTTCACTTGAAAAGAGAACGTGAATTTTTTCTCCCGCTCCGATTGGAAACGAATGATATAGTTTTTTTGCAAAGACCTTTGCGTGAAAAGATTTTTGAACCGACTCGGGTCCGATCGGACCGGAAAATAACAATCCCGGAAAAGCTTCTTCACCATCGGTTAAGAATACTACCGGAATGATTTTTTTTGGATGAGGGCCCAGATCGTGAACGAGATGTTGGAGCCTCTTGAAGATCAAAACGTCTCTCCAAGCCGGAAGTTCTCCCAAATGTGCAAGATATGTCGCGAGCTCGGGAAGCAGAACTTCCTGAAACCAAGAAGGGGACTCTACAATTCTTCTGAGAACCCCCACACTCGCCTGATCCAAAAAGGTATGGATGTGTATAACGTCTCTTCCGTTGAGATAGGTAAGAGGAAGTTTTTTGAGAATTTTCGCTCGATAGAGAGAGCGGAGTTCGGTCGAACGACGAAATCTTTTTTCGAGCCAATATCCTGCAAGTATCAGCAAAGCAACAAAGATAGTTCCGTTGATGACCGGGACCCAAGAGAATTCAGGCCAGACTAAAACGGGACGGGCTTGTGCGAGAAGAAACATGCGGAATGTATAAACTTCTTATAGTCAGGGTCAAGCAGGATTCTTAATAACGACGGGCATCTTAGAATCCCGAACAAACGAATTCCAAATCTTCAAACCATTCTTACCCGATGTCGCTTAAACAATTTTTTATCTTTTCGAACCGCGACTTCATCGTAAGCTTTCGGTTTTTTCAAACCAACTTGTATCTTAGAATACAAATCGTTTGGTTTCAACTCTAAAAAATGACTTACGCTTTTTAGAATTCGAATAAAAAATATTCTTTTCAAAAGAATCCATCGGATCCCTGGTGGACTTACAGTCCATTTTCATTGGAACGCAGGTGTCACACATCTGTGGGAAGACGGTTAGAATCCGTCACGGTATCCGCCGCTGTAAGAGGGACGAAAGGCATATTAAGTCACTGGGGTAACCTGGGAAGGCATGCTGAGTAGGATGATCTCAAGTCAGAATACGTTCAATGAAGATCCTGAAGATACGTTTTGCCTCGGAGTAAAGGTAACTCGTAGCTTAAATAGAAAATTACCATAGAACACGTGTTAGGTCCTATCCGTAGGAATCTCATGTGTTCCATAATCGTTTTGTCTACGTTCACTCTTTAGGAGGAGTAACCTATGCATACCGTCTCTACGTCCACGCGGAAGAGCCATACCGTCCTTTCTTTGGATCCGGTTTTGACTCTATCACTGATTCTGATTTCTTTTTTTGTGATCTATATCGTTGGTTTGGAACCAATGCCGACCTTACACGCATCCTTTCACGATATACGACACGCGACCGGATTTCCTTGTCATTAAAATGAAAGAAATTTTTCTCAAACGATTGGTCTTAGGATGTAAGGCGGGTTTGATCGCCGGGTTGGGTTACGGGATTTTACTCCAAGTTTTAGTAACTCCTCTGATCCTAAAGGCCGAAAGTTTTGAAACAAAGTCGAGTGAGAATTCGGGCCATGTCCATTCTCACGAACATGGAACCAAAGAACATCCTCGCTCCGCAAATCCATCAGAAGAATCGAATACGTTTTCTCCGAAACGTTTTGTCTGGACCTGGGTAGGCGCGATTCTTCTGGGACTTGCTTTCGGATCCTTAGCGACGATCGGTTTTAGTTTATTAGAATTTTCTCAATTACTTTCTCCGGAGTTTTTGAGAACGCGCTGGAAATCCTCGTTTACCATTTCTATTCTGGGGTTTTTGATTTTTTTTGGAATTCCGTCCTTAGGGCTTCCGCCTCAGTTGCCGGGGATTGTAGGATCGGAAGAAGATTTCGGGTTAAGGCAAAACTGGTGGTTTGGGGCAGTGCTCGGATCCACGACAACTCTGATTGGAATATTCACTTTTTTTAAATTACTTAATAAAAGTCCGATCGCAGCAAATGTCCTTTCTTTGCTTCTGCTCATCCTTTTTCTTTTTTATCTTTTTGTAATACCAGGAATTCCGGAACACTCTACGAAGAGCCTCGCACCCGAGTCGCTTCGTTTGCAATTCATCCTTACGAGCCTGGCAACGAACATTCTGCTTTGGTTGGGCATCGGTTTTTTGGTTTCCCATTTCATCCTAAATCAAAAGACCGAACCGGAAACGATATAGATGAACTCCTTCGGAATTCTCATCGTAGGACACGGAAGCAGAGAGAATGCTTCCAACTTGGAATTTGAAGAATTTGTCGAAGGTTATCGAAACTTACATCCGGCTACTACGATCCGAACCGCATACATCGAACTCACAACTCCCGATTTCAAAACGACTCTTCGAGAATTTGCGTTTACTCACAAAAAGATCGTCATTCTTCCTTTATTCTTATTCGCATCGGGTCACGTAAAAAATGATATTCCTTTGATCCTTTCCGATCTCAAGGAAGAATTTCCGGAACACAGGTTTCTCCCCGCGATGCCGCTGGGAATCCATTCCAATATCATAAAACTCTTATCCATTCGAGCGAATCAGAACAAAGAAATTTCGGAAGAATCTAATCGAAAGACCGGGGTTATCGTCGTGAGTCGGGGCGCGAGCGACGCGGACGCAAACAGCGACTTTTACAAGGCCGTTCGCATTTTTGAAGAAGCAAACTCCTTTCTTTTCGTAAAACCTTGTTTTATCGGAATCACCAAACCTTTGTTAAATGAAGCCTTGGAAATGGCGGTGAAACTTCGTCCGGATAAAATCCTGGTAGTTCCGTATTTTCTGTTCGGCGGAAAGCTCATTCAAAAGATTTCCAATCTGGTAGAAGAACATTCCCAAAAATATCCTTGGATAGGAATACAAGCGCTTCCGCATTTCGGACCGGATCCAATCTTATTTACGATTCTCGACGAAAGAATTTCGCAGGCCATTAACGGAAAAGGAATTCTTCCTTGTGATAATTGCGAATACCGAGTTCAAATACCGGGACTCAAAAATAAAGTCGGGGGGCTCAACTCTCTCCTCTGGAGTTTGAGACATCTCGAAACACATACACAAGCGGCTCCTCACGAATTTCCTCATCGTAATCTTAAAAAACATATCCTTGTCTGCGAGAACGTGGACTGCGCGAGCAAAGGAAGCATTTCGCTTATCAATCGAATGCGCTTAACAATTAAAAAACACGGAAGACAAAACGACTTTCGAGTAACTAAAAGTTCCTGTCTGGGAAGATGTGGAGAAGGCCCAGCGGTCGTCGTTTATCCCGATGGAATCTGGTATCAAAAAGTAAACGATTACGACGCCGAGGAATTGGTCACCGAACATCTGTTTAACGACCGACTGGTTTCCAGGCTCGTAGACAATATCATGCAGTAAATTAGGAGAATTCAATGGCTTGTCACGAAGTAGCGGCTTTAAGATTGGGAATGATGAACGTAATCGGAATCAAGGACGAGGCGACGGTTCAGCACGAACGCGCCGAAATCGGAGAAGAAGCGCTCAAAGCTCCGGGCCCGATCCGATCGCTTGCGGAAGCAAAAGATTTCGAATCCTTGATTCAGTTTTACGAGGCGTCTCTTACGGATCTCGAACAGATGATTTCAAAAACAAAAAAGGACGATCCAAAGATGGCATACTATCGTTCTCTTTTGATCCTTACAAAAAAAGTAGAATTAGAACTGAAAAACTCCATTCAATCCTTTCAAAACCTCTATCGAGATCTCGAAGAAATACACGACTTCGTTCACGAAATTTATCCGGCTTGAGAGAACGACATGGCCAATCCTCCGAAAAAAATAAAGATCAAAAACATTCTTCATACTTCGAACGTATGTACGATCACATTCAATTCTTTGAATGGACCTCTTAATTTTATCGGGGGTCAGTATATCATTCTAAACTCCGGCTTAAAATCGGCGGAAGGAAAAGAATTCAAACGAGCGTATTCCGTCATTTCTTCGGACGTAAACCAGGAAGAATTCGATATCACCTTTCAAGTATTATACGAAGGAATGGTTTCCAAACATCTCTCTCGTCTTAACGTCGGAGACGAACTCGAGTTCTCAGGCCCTTGGGGAAAGTTTTTAGGAAATCCGGAATGGCCGCATCCCGGAAAAACCCTTTTGGTCGCGACGGATACCGGGATCACCGCGATTCAAAGTATTCTTCATTCTTCCGGATGGAAAAAAAGACTTTCGGACACGAGGGTTCTCTGGCTTTTTTCCGAAGCCGACAAATTCATTCCGATTTCAAAAATTTTAGAAAGTATACCCAATGAGTGCGGAGTTTTTCAAACCAGAATCATTCCTGCTATCAACGACTTCGAGCGGATGGAAAAGTTTGAACAAATTCTTATCAATACTTTAGATTTTTATTATATTCCAGAAAATGCATTTTTAGCAGGAGACGGCAGATTATTACAAATCACAAAAGAGTTCCTTTTAAACAGAGGGGTTCTCGAAGATAGAATCGGAGTGGAAGCATTCTTTCACTCAGTTAAAGAAACGAAACCGGTAGTTTCCTAGGAAGTTTCGAATTCTTATGACCGCAAAAGAACTGAGAGAAGGATTTACTACGGGGGCTTGTTCGGCCGCAGCGGCAAAGGCGGCGGCGCGTTTACTCCTCAAAGGACTCCCGGTTTTGGAAATCGAAACGACTCTTCCAAACAAAAGACAGGTTCTTTTTTCGGTCAAACGTTGCGAGCTGGACGGAGAAACCGCGATCTGCAGCGTAATCAAAGACGCGGGAGACGATCCGGACTGTACACACGGAGCCGAACTCACCGCGCGAGTTCGCTTAACAAAAGAAAGTTCCATCATTCTTAAGGGAGGCGACGGAGTCGCAACCGTCACCAAAGCGGGGCTCGGACTTGAAGTCGGAGGGCCCGCGATCAATCCCGTACCTAGGAAGAATATCAGTGAAATGATACTCGAAGAATTGGAAGGTAGTCCGTTTAACGGCGCTGAGGTGGAGATCAGCGTCCCCGGAGGTCAAGAGATGGCCAAAAAAACGATGAACGAACGCCTAGGACTTATCGGAGGAATCTCCATCCTAGGAACGACCGGAATCGTAAAACCGTATTCGACTGCGGCGTTTAAAGCGAGCGTTATCCAAGCCATCCAGATGGCGAAAGAATACGGAAGCGACACCGTTGTTTTAACCACTGGCGGGAAATCCGAAAAGTTCGCCATGGATCTTCTTCCCAACTTAAACGAACTTTCTTTTATCCAAGTCGGAGACTTTATCGGAACCGGAATCAAAACGAGCGTAAAGGAAACGATGAGTCACGTAATCATCGTCGGTATGATCGGTAAGTTATCCAAGATGGCCGACGGCGTTATGATGACACATCGAGGCGGCTCCTCGGTAAACACAAAATTGTTATCCGACATCGCAAGAAGCATCGGAGTTCCTGAAGACGTCGCGTTTGAAATCCAAAACGCAAACACCGCTCGTCATGTATTAGAAGTTTGTAAAGTTCACGGGTACGTAGATATCACCACCCGAATCTGCGAAATCGTCGCGAAAAATTGCTCCAAACACGCTGGAACGAATATGAGAATTTCCTGTTATATGGTGGATTTTGACGGAGCCCTCTTAGGAAAATGCGAAAACTTTTCGCAGAATATCGCACTTGAAAAGGAAATCACTGACAATGAATGACATGAGACAAATGACGTCGTTTGGAAGAGCGATCGAAGACCAATCCTTCGCCGTAATCGACGAAGAGGCGGGTTCCCATTCCTTTTCCAAAGAAGAATGGGAAGTGGTGCGAAGAATTATCCACGCAACCGCGGACTTTGAATATAAGGATCTAACAAAAATTCATCCGAACGCTATCGATTCCGGAATCGCGGCTTTGACAAACGGATGCCCGATCGTTTGCGACGTGCAGATGATTCTCGCGGGTCTCAATCAAGAAAGACTCGGCGCATACGGTTGCAAAGCATACAGCTTTATTTCCGATCCCGATGTAATCGACATTGCCAAAGAAAAAAATTCAACGCGAGCAATCGAATCCTTTCAAAAAGCCAAAAGATTCGATCTCTTAAACGGCGCGGTGATCGCAGTCGGAAATGCGCCCACCGCGTTACTCGAAATCGCGAGACTGATTCAGGAAGAAGGAATTCGCCCCGCGTTGATCATAGGAGTTCCAGTGGGTTTCGTATCGGCTGTCGAATCAAAGGAAGTGATTCTAACATTAGATTCTTCTCATAAACATTCGGCTCCTTATATTCTTACGCGAGGAAGAAAGGGGGGAAGTACGATCGCGGTCGCGATCATTCACGCGCTTCTACTTCTCTCATCCAAAAGGACGACGTCATGAAAGCTGTTACCGTTATAGGAATGGGCGACGAAGGTTGTCCCGGTTTATCCAGCATCGCAGTCAACGCCGTCGCAAAGGCTCAAGTTTTGGCGGGAGGGGAAAGACATCTCGATTTTTTTCCTCAGTTCTCCGGTGAAAAAATCGTATTCAAAGGAAATATCTTGAAGGCGACCGAAAGAATCGCTGAACTCGCAGCAGAACACACGGTATGCGTTCTTGCTTCCGGCGATCCTCTTTTTTTCGGTATCGGAAATCTCATAGGAAACAAGGTCGGTATGGAACACGTGGATTTTATTCCGGCTCCGAGCTCCATACAACAAGCGTTTGCAAGAATCGGAATCAAATGGGACGACGCGGAAATTCTTTCCTTACACGGAAGACCCATCGAGGGATTGATTACAAAGCTTCAATCTTTACGTAAAGTCGCGCTTCTCACGGACGAAGTCAATCATCCTCAAGCCATCGCTTCTTATCTCAAATCCTTTGGAGAATCCGATTGGACCGCATACGTGTGCGAAAACCTGGGAGGAAAAGAGGAAAGGATTCGTAGATACGATATCGATTTGTTAAGCGAAGAAGAATCGATCAGTCCATTGAACGTCTTGATTCTTATCCGAAAACAAATTGATTGGAAACCTCCTTCAATTGTGCCTAACGTCTCGGAGGAAAGTTATGCAAAAAGAATCCCCAAAAAGGGATTGATCACAAAAAAAGAAGTTCGAATTCTTTCCATCGTTTTCCTCGACCTTCGCAACGATTCCGTTGTATGGGATATCGGTGCCGGATCGGGTTCCATAGCGATCGAAGCGGCTCAAATCGCTAAGAACGGAAAATCCTACGCGATCGAAGTGGACCCCGAAGGAATCGAAATCTGCAGACAAAACATTCTCTCGCAAAGAACGGATAACGTGGAAGTCATCGCTGGATTGGCGCCTGACATTCTGGAGAATCTACCAAATCCGGATTCGGTTTTTGTGGGAGGGTCCAAAGGAAATCTCTACGAAATCATTCGTGTTTCTTTGAATCGTCTTACAAACGGAGGAAGCCTCGTGATCAACGCGGTGACTCTCGACAACGTAGCGGAAGCGTATCAAAGTTTTAAAAAACTTGGTATGATGCCTGAAGTTACGTTACTCAACATTTCAAGAGGGCAACCGCTCGCAGATTATCTTAGATACGAAGCTCTGAATCCGATTCATATCTTTAAAGTCGTCAAGCCGGAGGGTTTTTCCGCATGAACCAAAAAAAATATGGAAAACTCTACGGAGTCGGAGTGGGCCCCGGTGCGACGGATCTGATTACTCTCAGAGCGGTGCACGTTCTCAACACCGTCGAGGTATTGGCGATACCGAAAAGCAGCGAGCTCTTGGAACCCTTTGCTTGGAGAGTTTGTTCTCCGATCGTAAGAGAGAACGAAGCGCAGGAAAAATTATTTCTTCACTTCCCGATGACAAAGGATCCGGAAATTCTCATTCCCGCTTGGGACAAGGCATTTTTAGAAATCGGGAAAAGGTTAGAAGAAGGGCATAACGTAGCTTTTATCACACAAGGCGATCCTTCCGTTTATAGTTCTTGGAGTTATCTCTTAGAAGAAGCGGAAGATCGTTGGCCCGGAATTGAAATCGAGATCGTACCTGCGGTTTCTTCGATCACCGCGATTCCCGCTGCGATTCAAACTCCCCTCGTGGACGGAAGAGAAAGATTCTGCGTAGTTCCAGGAACCTACGGAATCGAAGACCTTCCTCAACTTACAAAGGACTTTGATACGATCGTTCTCACAAAGGTGGGGCAGGTGGTTCCCCAACTAGTAACGATCTTAAAAGAATTAGATCTTCTTTCCAACGCGACTTACGTTTCCTATGGGACGACGGATCGACAGAGAATCGTAAAAGATCTTGAATCGATTCAAAACGAGAATTGCGATTACTTCTCCATGGTAATTCTCTCGATTCGAAAACGAAAGGGTGTACTTCGAGGGCAAAACTGTGAAACGGAATAGAAAACCATATTCCGTTTTTGTAATTACAAAACACGGATTGGAAATCGCAAAAAGAATCCATTCGTCTTGGGAAGGAGTGGACCTCTTTGTATCTCCCAAATTCATCGATCAGGCCCCGAAGGGTGCAAAACTTCTTTCTCTTCCCATGGATAAAACGTTAGTCGAAACCTTCCAAGAATACGACTGTCATATCTTTATCATCAGCGTAGGCGCCGTCGTTCGGATGATCGCCCCTTTACTCGAAAATAAAAAAGTGGATCCCGCCGTTCTCTGCGTAGATGATCGAGCCAACTTTTCAATCTGCGTTTTGTCAGGTCACGTAGGTCGAGGAAATTTTTTTACGGAACGACTTTCTCAGACGTTACAAAACGTCCCGGTGATTACGACCGCTTCCGACGTTTCGGGAACTCTCACCGTAGATATTTTAGGAAGAGAACTCGGATGGGTTTTGGAGAATCCGGATCGAAACGTGACGAAAGGTTGCGCCGCCGTAGTCAACGAGACGAGGGTTTTGTTTGTGCAGGAATCCGGAGAACCGAATTGGTGGCCGATTGAAAAAAATCTTCCCAAAGGAGTGGAATACACGACGTCCTTGAACGACGTTCCCTCGGATGAATATGAAATTCTTTTGATCGCGACGGATCGAAACAATCTGGCAAAAACACATCCGCAACATTACGAAAATTCTATATTATATCATCCTAAAACTCTGATATTGGGTCTCGGCTGTGATCGAGGGATTCCCTTTGAAACTGTAGAAAGAGGAATTTTTCTCGCTTTAGAAACTGCCGAACTTTCTTTTCGGAGTGTTCGTGCGATTGCTACCGCGGAATTAAAAAAGGACGAATCCGCATTCTTACAACTCTGCGAAAAATACGGTTGGGATTTGATCTCCTTTTCTTCGGAAGAATTGGATCGTGTTTCAAACATAGAAACTCCTTCCGATGTAGTGAAGCGGTTCGTGGGAACAAAATCCGTGAGCGAGGCCGCGAGCCTTCTCGCTTCGGGAGCAAAATCCCTTCTTCTTCCAAAACAAAAATACAAAGAAGAAGTAGACGGTAAAAATCTTACCGTCGCGATCTCCAGGATTTCGTTTCCGAGTAGAGAAACATCGATCACAAACTTGGAAACAATATCGAAATGAAAAAGGGAAGACTCAATATCGTCGGGATCGGACCGGGCAACGACTCACACATTACACCCGCAGTTTTGAAAGCGATCCAAGAAGCGGATCTTGTGATCGGTTACGCGACTTATATAGGACTCGTCAAACATCACTTAGTTGGAAAACAAGTCACTCGAACCGGAATGACCGAAGAAGTTGGTCGAGCTCAAGCGGCGGTCGATTCCGCAAAAGAAGGAAACATCGTTACTCTGATCTCCTCGGGAGACGCGGGAGTTTATGGAATGGCCGGTCTCGTCTTCGAAGTGTTACGCAAAATCGGATGGAAGAAGGATGATTCTCCCGAAATACGAATGATCCCCGGCGTGACTGCGGACAGTTCCTGTGCTTCCTTGGTAGGAGCTCCTCTCGTTCACGATATGGCGAGAATTTCTTTATCGGATCTTCTCACTCCTTGGTCCGTGATCGAAACTCGTCTCGAATGCGCCGCCAAAGGAGACTTCGTAATCACGCTTTATAATCCGGCATCCGGAAGAAGGCAAAGACAAATCGTAGAAGCGTCTAAAATTATTAAGCGACATCGTCCCGGAACCACTCCGGTCGCACTCGTAAAAAGCGCCTATCGAAGACAACAATCGGTTCAACTCTCGGATCTAGATAATTTCTTAGATTATGAAATTGGAATGAACACTACCGTGATCGTAGGATCGACAAATACGTTCGTCTACGAAGGATTTATGGTCACGCCTCGAGGATATACAAATAAATATTCTCTGGAAGACGGAAGCGTCAAAGAAGGTCAAAGACGCGCGTTTTCGCTTCGTTCGGAAGGGGATTTGCAAAGCAGATCTGAAACCCCGGAAGATGCTTCGATTCAATTGAATATCACAAAGATCAAAGGCGCCTTTCTCAAAACATCAACTGGCGTTATGGAAGCTGAAGAAGAGAATAAAGAATTTCTCGCGCCTTCTGTAGTTCCTATGCACGCCGATTCTTCCGCATCCAGAGCGATCGCGGCCTTGGACCTATTATCTCAAGTAAAAAAGAGTCCTTCTTCACATTCTCCCGCTAAGTTTAATGCGACAAAGAATACGTTAGCCTACATCGGGAGACTGGGGGGAGGGATTCTTTATAGGATCGGATCCAGGAACTATATCGTAGGAAAACTAAAAACCCCCACTCGATTTGAAGACTTCGGTTTTTCCGATCCGGGAGATTACGGAGGAAGATACTGCGAACTAAAAGTATTGGATCCTCAAAAAATAAAATCCATTTCTTATGAATTCTTGCTCGAGGTTTCCGAAGAGATCCCTCCTCGAGAAATATATGAGAAATTCGTTATCTACCGAAATTCTTCCGTGAGTGAAAGACTCTTATCCTATGCAAAAGATGAAAGCAAACGTGTTTCCTTGGATGAAAAAGAATACGTGGATCTGTCTTGGCTGGGAGCGATGCCCCTCGATGTCTGGTCTGTGGTCCGAGGGGTAATTCTTAAATGTTAGAAAGAAGTATATTATGAAAGTATTTATCATCGGAGCCGGACCCGGAGATCCGGAATTGATCACGGTAAAAGGAGCAAGGCTCGTATCCAACTGTCCCGTTGTTCTTTATACGGGCTCTTTAGTTCCATTAGCGGTCATTGAACGAGCTCATCCGGACGCACTCGTGTTGGATTCCTCCAATATGACGTTAGACGAAATTATTAACGTTATCGTTCAGGCAAAAGAGAAGAATCAAGACGTCGCCCGTGTTCATACCGGAGATCCTTCCATCTTCGGATCGACCGCGGAACAGATGAGACGACTGGATGAACTCGGAGTGGAATACGAAATTGTTCCTGGCGTCAGCTCGTTTACCGCCGCAGCAGCTGCCTTAGGAAAGGAACTCACTCTTCCCGAGGTTTCGCAGACCGTAATCATCACAAGAGCGGAAGGAAGAACTCCGATGCCGGAAAAAGAAAAATTGGAAGTTTTAGCGCAATCCGGAGCGACCTTGACTCTTTTTTTGAGCGTTCTTCATATACGAAAGATCGTAGAACAACTCCTTCCATTCTATGGAGAATCCTGTCCCGTCGCGGTTGTTCAAAGAGCGACCTGGCCGGAACAAAAAATCGTGACAGGAATGTTAAGCGACATTGCCGAAAAAGTAAAATCCGAAAAGATATCTTCGACCGCGATCATCTTTGTCGGCCCCGTTCTCGACTGTCACGATTTTGCGGATTCTAAATTGTATTCTCCCGATTTTTCACACGGATTCAGAAAGGCCAAAAGAATTAAATGAACAATCTTGGAGAACTAAAACATTCTCGAGAGACGAGCTCTGACGGAAGAGACGTGACCGTTTCAGAATCCTTGCAAGGTATTTCCGTGTTGATCGTTCGTTCCCGATCCGGTCCGTCAAGGTTGAGTAAAATTTTGAAAGAACAGGGCGCAATCGTCCTGGAAGCGCCTTCCATAGAAGTGGAGGCGATCGAAGAGAATATTTTCGATTATTATCTACAGAGTATATCATATTCTTATAACATAATATTTTCATGCAAAGAAGGGATCGGATTCTTTTTGAAAGCTCTTGCCGAAAATAGAAAAACGCCCGAGCGTCTAAGGACTCATACACTGATCGCATTCGGAGAGGACGTAAGCAAAACTTTAAACGATTTTGGCCTTACGCCGGACCACATTCTTTCCGGACACTGCAAGGAAGCGATCGAACAAAAATTAGAAATTTTTTCCTCAGGGAAAAACCTTGTGATCACTTCGGAACGAGGAAGGCCCAATCTCAAAACATTCTTCCAAGAATTAAAAATAGAATCTGAATTTTTACCTTGTTATCGATACGTTCCACGTTTTCAGGAAACCATACCGCCTAACGTTCATTATGTCATCGTCCCTAGTTCCAGTTCGGTTTCTCTTCTAAAAAACTGCCCTTGGGGAGAATCTATGAAAGATGTTCCCTGGATTACGCTCGGCCCGATCACTCGAAAAAGCGCGGAAGACTTCCAAGTCAAAACGATATTCACAACAGCCTCCGATCGATTGGAAGAAGTTTTGCCGCTTCTACTTCAGCTCAAGGATGTTTCTCGATGACTGAAAAAAAGGATCCAAGAGGTCTTGTGTTGATTCACACAGGGAACGGCAAAGGTAAAACGACCGCCGCACTCGGAATCATCTTTCGCGCCTTGGGAAGAGGAATGAAATGCGGAGTCATCCAATTCTTAAAAGGAAAATGGGAAACGGGAGAAAGGAAATTTGCAAAGACAATTCCCGAGTTGGATTTTCACGTCATGGGTTTAGGATTTACTTGGAATAGCGACGATCTCGACAAAGACAAAGCAGCCGCGAAGGCCGCTTGGGAAACTTCTTCTCAAATGATCTTAGAAGGAAATCACGAGATAATCGTCTTAGATGAAATCACATACGCATTTCATTATGATTGGTTGCAAGTTGAGGAAGTTCTCGCGGTTCTCAAACGACGCCCCTCGCACGTTCACGTAATTCTCACCGGACGACGTTGCCCGGAATCGCTCTTAGATTACGCCGACCTCGTAAGCCTTATCGAAGCCGTGAAACATCCATATCAAAGCGGATTTCCCGCACAAAAAGGAATCGATTTCTGATGAACGATGTCGCTTTAGCAAACATTACGATCCCAAGAATCGTAATCGCAGGAACCGGAAGCGGAGTCGGAAAAACGACGATCGTATTGGCTCTGACTCTCGCATTTCAAAAACGCGGTTTAAACGTTGCGACCTTTAAGTGTGGACCTGACTATCTCGATCCGACTTATCACGCTCGTGTTTCGGAAAAAACGTGTCATAACCTGGATGGATGGTTGATGGGAAAGGAATCCGTCTTACGCACGTTCTACGAAGCAACAAAGAATGCAGACATCGCAATCATAGAAGGAGTGATGGGGCTCTTTGACGGACACTCGCCGAACACGGAAGTCGGATCGACCGCTGAAATCGCAAAGTGGTTACAAGCTCCCGTGATCGCTGTCGTCGACGCGAGCGGAATGGCGAGAACGATCGCCGCCATTTTAAAAGGGCTTAAAGAATTTGATCCCGATCTTAACGTAGCGGGCACCATCTCCAATTTTATCGGAAGCGAATCTCATCTCAAAATTCTAAAAGAAGCGTCCACCGAAGTCTCGGTCTTAGGAGGTTTTCCAAAACACAAGGAACAAGCGTTTCCGGAAAGACATCTCGGCTTGTATTCAGCCTCCAAAGAAAATCTTTCGGAAGATCGATTTACTTTTTGGGGGACTCTCGCCGAATCTTGCTTGCAATTGGATCGTATTCTTACCATCGCAAACTCCGCAGAGAAAGTGATGATTCGAGAAACAAAAACCGAATCACAACCCAATCGTTGCAAGATTGGAATCGCTCTAGATGCTGCATTCCATTTTTATTATGAAGAAAACCTGAGACAATTGAGAGACTGGGGTGCGGAGTTAGCTTTCTTTTCTCCTATCAAAGACACGCGGATTCCCGAAGTGGACGGACTCTATTTCGGCGGAGGCTACCCCGAACTGTATGCGCGCGATCTATCTGAAAATGAATCCATGTTAGAATCCATTCGAGAATTTGCATATTCTGAAAAACCGATTTACGCCGAATGCGGCGGCCTGATGTATTTATCCGATCAAATCACGCTCGTTTCGAACGAAACTTTCCCGATGTTGGGGTTAATATCGGCTAACGTTAAAATGGGTGAAAAACTCAAGGCACTCGGATACGTCGAAGTGGCAATCGAAGAAAAAACGGTCTTTGGCGAAGCGGGCCTTCGATTTCGAGGTCATCAATTTCGTTATTCCGACTTGGAATTGCATTTCCCGTCTGAAACAAAAACGGTTTATAAAATTCGAAAACGAAGAGGAAACGAAGTAACGGAAGAAGGTTACTGCCGCGGATCTATTTTGGCTTCCTATGTTCACGCACACTGGGCATCCAATCCTCTTTTACCGAAAGGTTTTGTAGATTCCTGCGCAAAGGATCGTAGATGATTTCCGCATTTTCTTTTCAAACCGTCTGTGAGCCGGAATGGCTGGAAGTCTGCTTTGAAAGGTCACATAACGTTCTTAGCTGGGCCGTGGTCGGAGGGGGTTGGGAAAAGACAAATCACGTGATCTGGCACCGAGTTCGAAACGAAGATCTCACTCTTGAAATTGATCCGGAAGAATACTTTCTAAATAAATGGAACGCGAGAAAACAAACCGGAAACGTTGTAGGGTTGCTTACGAGTGCCTCCCTTGAAAATTATTCTGAAACGATCTTACAAGAAAATGAATGTTCGATAAGAACGTTAGTCACCGTCGGCCTTGGAAACGCGGTTTGTATCGGAGATCGGCCATATCGTTCTCCGACTTACGGAACCATCAATATTCTCGTACAGTCTTCGATCCCGATGAACTTGAAAGCTTCCATCGAAGCGGTTTCGCTTATCGCAGAGGCAAGAAGCCTCGCGGTTTTAGAAGCAAAGATCCCGAGCAACACGAGTAAAAAGTTCTCCACCGGAACCGGGACTGATTGTATCGCCTTCGCATCCCCGGATTTTTCACCTATAGCTAGTTATACGGGGAAACATACGCTCAGCGGACATTTGATCGGGAAAAGCGTTTACGATTCGGTCTCGCAAGGAATCGAGAATTGGAAAAATGCAAAAAGAAAAATGGGAGACTTCCTATGAAAAAAACTCTTTATCTTGTTCGAAACGCAGACATTGGATTCGATTATCGTTTTAAATATGTAGGTCGTTTGGATCCGCCCCTTTCCGAACAAGGATTCTTAGACGCACAAGCTCTCGGAGAATATTGTAAGAATACGTTTTATACATCTAAAGAAAGAGTATATCTCAGTCCGTCCAAACGTTCCCTTCAAACTTGGAAAGAAATGAAACTGGATACAAGCGAGGAAGTCGCGCACTTACCAGCTCTACAGGAAATTCATTTTGGAAACTGGGAAGGAAAAAGTTTTTTCGATATCGAAAAAACAAATCCTTTAGCGCTCGTGAGCTGGGCTCAAACCCCCTCCCAGTTTTCATTTCCGGGAGGAGAATCCTTTAAAGAATTCTTAGATCGTATCGATTTTCTTTCTTCTTTCCTCAAAGAATCTTCGGCTAAAAAAATACTACTAGTCACACATGGAGGGGTCATCTCCACCCTCATCTGTCTTTTACTAAAAGTAAACCCTTCCTCTCATTTGAGTTTTCAAGTTCAAAGCGCATCCGCTTCCTCCTTAGAAATTTTTTCGGATGGAAGCGCACTCTTAACCGGCCTCAATCAATTTTCGGCGAAGAGGAGGGCGGAATGGCCGGGATAACCTTGATTACCGGCGGATGTAGAAGCGGCAAAAGTCGTTTCGCGCTTACGCACGCCGCCTCGTTTACCGGAAACAAATATTTTCTAGCCACTTCACCAGTGTTAGACGAAGAGATGGAAGAAAGAATTCTCAAACACAAAAAGGAAAGAAACGAAAGTGAATGGGAAACTTTAGAAGAAGAAACCGATCTCTCCGGTTGTTTTCAAAACTCTGCTTTTCTTTCGAGTTCCGTCGTTGTGATCGATTGCCTGAGTCTTTGGGTCAACAATCTACTCTACCAAGCGGAAAAAGAAAAAAGAATGATAAGTGAATTGGAAATCGAAAACCGATGCAAACAACTCCTTCTTTCCATCCGAACTTCGTCCGTCGGTAAAGTGATTTTCGTCACGAACGAGGTCGGCCTCGGTTTGGTGCCGGAAACAAAACTGGGAAGAATCTATAGAGATTTATTAGGAATTTGTAATCAAACGATAGCCTCCGACTCGGAAACCGTATTCTTCTTAGTAAGCGGCATCCCACTCTTGATCCGAGAAAAATCGACTAACAAAGGAATTTGCTAATGCGACATTCGAAACACGGGGGCAATCTAAGGGAACTCGGAGAAAAAGTCGGATGTTTACCGGAGGAAATTTTGGATTTTTCGGCAAACATCAATCCTATGGGCTTCCCGGAATGGTTACGACCTACGATACTTTCTAAGATTAGCGAGATCGTATCCTATCCGGATCCGAACTACGCTTCTCTCAAAAATAAGATACATTCCGTTTATGGAATCTATCCGGAGCAAATCGCTCTCGGAAACGGAGCTTCCGAATTGATTCGTCAAATTCCATTTGTCGCAGAATTCGACTTCGCGGTTATACAGATCCCGTCCTACGGAGAATACAGTGAGGCCGTTGGAATCGCCGGACTTCCAGTCCATGAGATTTTATTAAACGAAGAAGAGTTCTTTCGTCTCGATACAAATTCTATTCGAACAATTTTAAACAAGAATCCGCAAAAAAAAGGCCTAGTTTTCTTAGGGCACCCCAACAATCCGACCGGTGTAAGTTTGATTCCGGAAGAAATTGTATCCTTAACGGCGGAATTTCCAAATTCGATCTTTGTAATCGACGAATCGTTTATAGACTTCTGTAAAGAAGGAACCTCTTTTCGCAATCAGCGCCCAAAGAACGTGATCCTCATTTGGTCTTTGACAAAGATTCTGGCGATCCCCGGACTTCGGATGGGGGTTTGTTTTGCTTCTTCGGAAATCATCGCTCCACTTTCTCGAAGATTACCGATGTGGAATGTAAATACAATAGCGGCATCCGTATTTGAAAAAGCGATCGATGACAAAGAATATTTTCAAAATGCCAGAGACAACGTGACAGTTTGGAGAGAAGATTTCTCATTATGGCTTTCTAATTTAGGATTTCTTCAAGTCTTTCCGAGCGACGCAAACTTTCTGCTTCTAAAAATAATAAACGATAAAAATGCCGATTTTCTTTCCGAATTCTTACTAACAAAACACAAAATTGCGGTTCGAAACTGCGGGAACTTCAGAGGTCTTTCCGATCGATTCATTCGAGTCGCGGTCCGCACAAGGGAAGAAAACAAAAGGCTTATAGAAGCTTTAGAAGAGCTGAATCTTAAAAAGAAAAGAATTCCGAAAATCGTTCGTAAAACGCCGGCGCTGATGTTTCAAGGAACGGCGTCTAACGTAGGGAAGAGTATTCTCACGAGCGCCCTTTGTAGAATTTTAGTTCAAGACGGATTCAAGGTTGCTCCCTTTAAATCTCAAAATATGGCCCTAAATTCTTTCGTAACTCCCGAAGGTGGAGAAATCGGGCGGGCGCAGGCTCTGCAAGCTCAGGCCGCAAAAATTCTTCCCGACATACGGATGAATCCGATTCTACTCAAACCGTCGAGCGAAAAAGATTCGCAAGTCGTCATCAATGGAAAGCCGATCGCAGCGATGGACTTTCGAGACTATTCCAAATACAAAACGACCGCGTTTGCGGAAGTAAAAAAAGCCTACGATTCTCTTTCTTCGGAATATGATGTAATCCTAATAGAGGGCGCAGGAAGCGCTTCGGAAGTAAATTTAAAAAAGAACGATATCGTAAATATGAGAATGGCCCAGTATGCGGCTGCCAACGTGCTCTTAGTCGGAAACATCGATCACGGAGGTTTGTTCGGTTCCATTTTAGGAACGATGGAAACTCTCGCCGAATGGGAAAGAAAGCTTGTTTCCGGATTTATAATCAATCGTTTTCGAGGAATCAAGGAACTCCTAAAAACGGGAACTACCTATCTGGAAGAATACGCCGGAAAACCGGTACTCGGAATCGTATCTCATCTTCAAAACATAGACCTCCCGGAAGAAGATTCCCTCGAATTCAAATCGGGCGCGTTAGACGATCATTCCCCGCTTGGAGATAGGATAGACATCGCATTGATCGACACTCCCCGCATCTCCAATCATACGGACATCGACGCACTCCGACTGGAGCCGGATGTTCGTGTCAGAATCGTACGATCCTTGACCGACTTAGGAGATCCCGACGTAATCCTTCTTCCGGGAAGCAAGAACGTGATCACGGATTTGGAACATCTTCACAATGTCGGATTAGCAAAAAAAATTCAAGAGTTAGCCAAACAAGAAAAAACTGAAATCGTCGGGATCTGCGGAGGTTATCAGATATTGGGGAAAACGATCTCGGATCCTCATCAAATCGAGACGGATCGAGGCAGCGCGGAGGGACTCGGGCTTTTGCAGATCGTAACCGTATTAGAAAAATATAAATCTCTAAGACAAATTACCGCGATTCATCTTCCTACCGGAACGAAGGTCAGCGGTTATGAAATCCACCACGGAAAATCGACGGTTTTGGAACAAACTCCCGGACTATTTTCGAAAGAGACGACCGACTCCCTTGGTCACAGCCATAAAAACGAAAGAATCTGGGGAACTTACATTCACGGTATCTTTGACGAAGATGAATTTCGTAGAAAATTTATAGATAAGATTCGAATACGCAAAGGAAAAAACGCGTTAGTCGAAATTCAAACCAATTACAACTTAGAAAAGTCCTTGGACAAACTTGCGGATCACGTTCGTAATTCTTTAGACTTGCAAAGAATCTACAAAATCCTTGGAATCGCTTAACTCCTATGCCTTGGATCGTAAGCATTTCACTTTTAGTCGACTGGATCCTCGGAGATCCGAGAAATTTTCCCCACCCGGTGCGCGCCATTGGAAAGTTAGCGAGATTTTTGGAAGAAAGAATTCGATCCAATGTTCGATCGGAAATATTTTCCGGGATACTTACCTCCATTGCAGTTTATACGATTTCATTTTTCTTGCCTTATTTTTTGATTCGGAGCGCGGAAGCACTCCATTGGATAGCGGGAACAATTCTTTCAGTTTTTATCATCTACACTACGATCGCGTTACGGGATCTATTGGACCATACTGAAGAAGTTTATAAAGCCCTTCTCAAACAAGATCTTGTCAAAGCAAGGGAAAGGGTATCGAGAATCGTAGCCAGAGACACGGAAGACTTGGAGGAACCGGAGATCATCCGAGCTTGTATCGAAAGCACCGCCGAAAGTCTCGTTGATGGAGTGACTTCTCCCTTATTCTTCGCGGTTTTCGGAGGAGCTCCTTGGGCGATGTTTTACCGATCGATCAACACGTTAGACTCTCTTTTCGGTTATAAGAATGATAAATACAGAGACTTTGGCTGGTTTCCTGCGAGAGTCGACGACATAGCCAATTACATTCCCGCGAGGATTACTTCTCACTTGATCGTCGTTTCCTCTTTCCTTTTAGGGCAAGACGCTAAAACCGCATTCAAGATTCTTTATAGAGATGGCCGTAAACACCCGAGTCCCAATTCCGGCCTTGCGGAAGCGACCGTAGCGGGGGCGTTAAAGATCCAACTCGGAGGAACCAATTACTACCATGGGATCAAAAACGTTAAGCCGATATTAGGCGATGTTAAAGAAGAGTTGAAGATAAATCATATCGTAGACGCCAATCGACTTATCGTCTTGAGTTCTCTGCTTACAATGCTAACCTATTTCGCAATCTACTACTTTTTGAATCTATTATCAGATCCTATTTAAGATTAGTTATGATGAAAAATCAAAAACTCATTATTTTCAGACACGGGGAAACTTCATGGAATGCGGAAGGGCGACTACAGGGGCATCTCGAAATCCCGTTGAACGCTAAAGGCAAAAAACAGGCGGAGGAACTAGCTCTTCAACTAAAAGAGAAGAATATAAAAAGAATTCTTAGCAGTGATTTGGAAAGAGCCAAGGAAACCGGAATCATCGTGTCAACGACATTAAATGTGCCGATCGAGTTCGAAATCGGTTTGAGAGAAATTCATTTGGGAGAAGCGCAAGGAATTTTGATAAGCGAAGTGAATCAGAAATACGGAGATCAATTCTGGGAACGATGGCAATCTCAAAATCCAATGTATGATCACCTATTTTTTCCCGGAGGAGAAAGTAAGAAAGACGTGGACAGAAGAATCCAGTCCGCACTCGTTCAAAAAATCGATTTCTTCCGGGAAAAAACCGCCGCATTGTGTACGCATGGCTACGTTATGACACGAATTGCCAGAATGTATCGAGCCGATTTAATTAAAAATGATATTTTGCATATTCAAAATGGAGAATATATTGAAATCGAGCTCGAAAGGATCATCAACTTCGATTCAAATTCGAAAATATAAAGATAAACTTAACGTTTTATTAAATTTTTCTTGTAACAATCAATCAATGAAAATTCATTGGACTCAGCTTTCAGGGATGAAGATGGGTGAAAATCCCGCGCTGACCCGCAACTGTGTGCCTAATGTATGTTAGGCGAGCCAGATCTCCCGCAATAGATTACCTCGAGGTTAGGTTATTTGCATTCTCGCGCTGTACGTCCGTACAAAGCGAAGGGCCCCGAAAGACTACTTGGGGCTTCTCAAAGAAGAATCATCCATTCCATTTTTATGATATGGCCGCGCCTATATGATAAGAGGATACGATCGTTCTTTTTCGAAATTCTCCCTAAAACTCATCAGGTGGGCAAATGGAGAAGGACGTATCACGGAGAATCCAAAGGATTCTTATTTTATTATTTTGTTTAGGAGTTCCGGCTCAAAGAGGAGCGCAAGAGCCGGTAAACAAATCGGAAGAAAACAAAAATTCCGGAATCATTGTCAATGGTAAGTCCGACTATGGGATCGGGATCGCAGGATCCGCGAGCGAAGGTACGATTCGTTCCGAACAAATTCGATCTCGACCGATCTCAAGAGCGGGAGAAATCGCCGAGTTCATTCCGGGAATGATCGTAACTCAACATAGCGGGTCCGGAAAAGCAAATCAATACTATCTCAGAGGTTTCAATCTCGATCATGGAACTGACTTCGCAGCGAGTGTAAACGGAATACCCGTCAACAATCCTTCTCACGGACACGGACAGGGTTATTCCGATATCAGCTTTGTCATACCGGAACTCATCGAAGAGATCAAATTCAAAAAGGGAGTTTACTACGCAGAAGAAGGAAACTTTTCTTCCGCAGGTGCGATGAACGTGTCTTACTTTCGATCCTTAAAAAAAGGAATCGCAAGCGTAGAAGGAGGCACCTTTGGATATGGAAGAACTATCATCGCAAAGTCCCATCAGATCGGACCGGGGGTTCTTCTCTATGCGATCGAAGCTTCTCATTCCGACGGACCCTGGACCGTAAAAGAAAATTATAAAAAAGCGAACGGAATCTTAAGCTACAGCGTAGGCGACGAACGAAGCGGCTTTCGTCTTTTAGGAATGGGATATCGAGGGAACTGGCACACGACTCATCAGATTCCTAAGAGGGCGATCGAAAGAGGCAAGTCCTGGCTTTTGCCGGAAAACGACGGCATCGGACGTTTTGACGCAATCGATCCGACCGACGGAGGGCTTACAAATCGGGGAAGTCTTTCCTGGGAAGCTCATCATCGGGACAAGAATACGGATGCAAAATTACTAATATACGGCTTATACAGCGATCTTTCTCTTTTTTCCAATACGACTTATTTCTTAAACGACCACGAAAGAGGAGATCAAGTCGACCAGACGGACCGAAGAACCGTTTCCGGTTTCAAAGGAAGTTATAAAATTCTTTCTCAATGGAAGGAAATAAAATTTGAGAACCAAGTGGGAATTCAAATCCGAAGAGACTTTATACAAAATTCTTTATATCATACGGAAGCGAGGGCTCAACTAGACAATTTAAAAAAAGATTTGATCATCGAAACCAACCTTTCAGTATATTACGAAAGTAGAATTCAATGGATGTCTAAAATACGAACCGTCTTGGGAGCCAGAGCCGATCAGTTTCAATTTCACGTAGACGATAAGAATCCGGAACTCAGCGATCGCAAACGTGCCTCCGTGGGAAGTCCGAAAGCGGGAATCGTATTCGGACCATGGTCCAAGACGGAAGTTTATCTCAACGGGGGACACGGTTTTCACACAAACGACGCGAGAGGATTGACCGACAAAGCACATCCGTTTATTCCGATCGTAATGTCGAGAGGAGGGGAAGCCGGAATTCGAAGTATTCTTTTGGATTTTTGGAAAACCACCGTAAGCGTTTGGCGATTGGACTTGGATTCGGAGTTGATCTTTGTAGGCGACGCTGCGACGACCGAACCGAGCAGATCGAGTTCAAGAAGAGGAGTAGAATGCTCGAACTCGATCGACATTCTAAAAAACCTAACCTTCGACGCGGACGTTTCCATTTCCCGTTCCAGATTTCGAAGCAGCGAGGACGAAGCCGGAAACTTTATTCCCGGTTCGATCGAAAACGTTTATACCGGAGGAATCACTCTCAAAGAGACAAATCAATTTTTCGGATCGGTCCGCGGAAGATACTTCGGTCCGCGTTCTTTGATCGAAGATAACAGCTTCCGCTCCCCTCCGACTACGTTATTCAATCTTCAGGCGGGGAAAAGGTTCGACGAAAATTGGAGCCTCGTATTCGAGATGTTTAATATACAAAACGCAAAGGTAAGCGATATCGACTACTACTACGCGTCGCGTCTAAAACACGAAGCGGAAGGTCCGAACGAAGGAGGATACAACGACGTTCATACAAGACCGTCGGCGCCCCGTTCCATCCGACTTTCGCTTCGAGGAACATTTTAGGAGAATCTAATACGATTTAGAAAGAATCCGGCTCGTCTCTTCAAGCAATTTCGATTTTAGGGAAAAGTTCAAAGCGGGACCGGTGAGCTTCTGTTGTTTTTTGCTGTCAAAGTATTGACCGCTGACCTGCGCAACCTCCGGAGAATCCGCGAGATAGATCGAAGTCTCGGCGCCTTTTTCGGGAGAAAGAAAAAATAACTTTTGAATCCCGGAGTAGATAAAACCGATCGGTCCCTTGACTTCTCTCGCGAGTTCAGTGCTAACAACGCCAGGATGAAGCGCGTTAGCCGTCACTTTGGTTCCTTTCAATTTTTCAGCAAGATCCTGAACAAAAAAAATATTGAACAACTTAGAATCCGAATAAGCCGTCATCCAAGAATAGGATTTTTCTTTTTGAAAATCGTCAACGTTCGGATTTGCGCTTTTATAAAGTCTAGAACTGACCGCAATGATTCTTCCCTGATCCGCAGAAATCAGGTTATCAAGAAGAGTGTTTGTAAGTAAAACGTGGGCGAGGTGATTGACCGCAAAGTTCGATTCGTAACCGTCGATGGAAGTTTTTCTGACCGGAGAAATCAAACCGGCGTTGTTGATCAATGCGTCGATCTTCGGAAGTTTTTTCGCCAATTCTTTACCAACCTTTGCGACCTGTGAAAGAGAAGAAAGATCGCAGAGAACAAAGTCGATGTTCTTGTTTCCAGTTTTGGATTGAATCTCTTCGATTACATTTCTTGCCTTGTCCGGATTTCTTACTACCATCGTGATCGCCCAACCTTTGCTCGCAAGTCCGGCAACCGTCGCCTTTCCGATTCCTTCAGTTCCGCCTGTGATTACAGCTTGTTTCATTTTGATACCTATTCGTTTTAAAAAAAGAGTGATACAATATGGACTGATAAAGAAAAGGAGATGGAAGAAATTTTCAAAATTCTTCCGGAACAAAAGGAAAAAACGAGATCGAAATTTGACTTAAGAAGAAACAAAATCAAAGATATAAGGGAACTCCTAAAAGATAAGATAGGTCCTGAATCAAATCAGAAAATTCTTATAAACAAAGAAAGTTAAGAATTCTTCATTTTACTTTTTCAACGTTAAATCACTTGAGAATAAGAATTTGATTTGTCCAAAAGCAAGTATTGTTTGATCTTTTGATGAATGACCACAGAAAAAGAAATCATTCTTCATCACTATCCGGCGTCTCCTTATTCGGAACGGGTAAGACTTTTTTTAGGATATAAGAAAGCGACTTGGTTGTCCACAGTGACTCCGGTGACCTTGCCGAAACCCGATCAGACCATTCTCACGGGAGGATATAGAAGGGCCCCCGTATTACAACTCGGATCCGATATCTACTGCGATTCCCGTTTGATCATCGAAGAGCTCAACCGAATTCTTCCGCAACCTCCGATCTCGATCGAAAACCCGGATGCGGCCTCCGCCAATCTTTTAGCGGAATTGGTCGACGCCGACATCTTCTTAAAAGTCGCCAAGTTCGTGATGGGTTCTTACGCTCAAAAACTTCCGCAGGAACTCGTGGACGATCGGGCTGCGATGCAACCCCAGGAAAAATTGACAAGGGAGAATATGGAGAAATTGGTTCCGTATCTCCAACTCAGTCTTTCCAAAATGCTTCCTGAGTTTGCAAAGGTCTTAGACAAGAAACAGTTTTTCGGGGGCGAGATTCCGGCGCGAGGCGACTTTGCGATCTACCAAATTTTTTGGTTCTTGAATACGATTCGAAAATTCAAACCGATCGTTCCCGGGCACGAAAATTTACACGAATGGTTTGCAAGAATGAAAACCTTCGGCGCTGGAGAATCCACTTTGTTAACCGCCGAAGACGCCCTAAAAACGGCAGCCGCGACTTCTCCCAGACCGATTGTTTCGGCGAGCGTCTCGCCCGGACCTTACGACTTCAAATCCGGTCAAGACGTGATCGTTCATCCTGAACATTACGATCACGAGAGAATTTTCGGAAAGTTGCTCCATCTGGATGACGAAACGATTATCCTTGGAAACGAGTCTCCAAAAACCGGCTTGGTTCACGTTCACTTTCCAAGACTTCGATATATCGTTTTTCCGAAGATTTCCTGATCGTATCCAATTTCGGAAGAATCTCCGATTTCGATTTTTGAAAACGCCCGGAATTTCAGAAATGACTTCGGATGTTTTCCGGTTTGCATCGCCTAAGAATTTTGAATCGAGGGGAGATAAACGGGTAAAGTAGACATAATGTATTACTTCCGATAATGTACATTATGTCACATTGAAATCGGACGAAAGAGGCCTCTTCGAATTTCAGATTTGTAAGACATCCTACAACGATTCTTCTCAAAAAGACTTTTCTAAAAACCAAAAGAATCCGCGATCACAAGATTCTTAGATTAGAAAAAAAGATTCTATCTCAAAGTAAAAATTCGACTACGATCCGAATTCTACTCGAATGACCAAAAACCGGCGGACAAATTCTTTTTCCAAAAACGAGGAAAGAAACGTTTCGAAAAGTGCTTCCCCGAAAGGCAATCCCGGGAATTCTGATGCCCCATGGAAATTTTAAGAACACCGGATTCCGCCTTTGACAACCTTCCAGGTTACAAGTTTCAACCGAACTATATTCAAATTCAAAATCTGAGAATGCACTACGTCGACGAAGGAAAAAAGGACGCTAGCGAAACCGTGCTTTTACTCCACGGAGAACCGTCTTGGTCTTTTCTCTATCGCAAGATGATTCCACCTTTGGCGGCCGCAGGCTATCGAGTGATCGCACCCGATCTCATCGGTTTTGGAAAATCCGATAAACCGAACGATCCTGAATTCTTTTCCTATCAAAGCCACATGGATTGGTTAAAAGAATTTCTCATTGGACTCGATCTCAAAAACGTAACCCTCTTCTGTCAGGATTGGGGAGGACTTTTGGGACTTCGTTTGGCGGCGGAGAATCAGGAACGTTTTTCAAGAATCGTTGCCGGAAATACTTTTTTACCGACCGGAGACATTCCACCCAAAGAAGACTTTTTAAAGTGGAGACATTTTTCTCAAAACGTAAAACGACTTTCGATCGGAACGATCGTAAAAAACGGATGTGTTTCCGAACTCTCAAAAGAAATCGTCGCGGCGTATGACGCGCCCTATCCGGAAGAATCATTCAAAGCGGCGGCCCGCAAATTTCCTGCCTTGGTTCCGATCACACCGGACGACCCGGCTTCTGAACCGAATCGTAAAGCCTGGGAAATTTTGAAAACCTGGAAAAAACCGTTTCTTGTCGCGTTTAGCGACAGTGATCCGATCACAAAGGGCGGAGATATTTTCTTTCGAAGAATCGTACCGGGAACCAAAGGTCAAAAACACGTCACCATTGCAAATGCTGGACATTTTCTACAAGAGGACAAGGGAGAAGAATTGGCCGAAGTGATCAAAGGATTTATTACGAACAATCCTTGATCCTTAAATATCGTCTTCGGCGGAAGAATTTGGAATTTTACTACGCCGCGTCCGCAGGACGCGGCGAAACATTCTAGTTTTAGAATATTATGATTTTGGAAAGTTCTCTAAAAGTTCTTTGTTTTTTAGTTTTTGATCTTTGAGCATCTGATAATTCTCTGCCTTGATCGTTTTGAAGGTCTGAATGATTTTCATCTTCTCTTTCATAAATTCTTTCAGAGGTTCGATCAGCAATTCTTTGCCGTTCCAAGAAGCCTGTTCTCCGGCTTTCAAATCCAATTCGCTTCCGGAAGAAGAATTCACTGCAACCGCTCCTTCATTTACAAAAACGCCGTCAGGTATGGAAGAATCGTCATTTTTCGGAGCATTCTCCTTATCCTCGCTGATTACAAACTGAGTCCCGCGAACGCCCGCAGTATAAGAAACGGAACTTACTTCTAAGTCTTCTTTTTTATTCGATTTTTGAACGTTGGCGAAAAGTTTACCGGAAACCAAATTGACCTTGGTTTTGTTTTTGGTTCCATCCGAGTAGAGTTCCGAAATTTCAATTTTGGTAAAAGGTGCGAGACGAATCACGGCGCTCGATCCTAGTTGAAGATCCGCTTTCCCGTCTCCGGTTTCTACCTTCGCGGTTTTTGTTAATACGACATTCTTTTTGAGGGCTTCGGTTTTTCCACTTAAAGTATATTGAACCTTTCCGGAAACGAAGAGTGCAATTGCAACTTCTTCATCCGCGAAAAGAATCTGCGGAAAAAATAAAAAGAAAGAAGTTAGTAATAAAACATTTCGAATCATACCGAAAATGTTTGCATAGGTTCGGAAAAAAATCCACAATTAATTTCCTAAAGAACCGTGCATCCGATAAAGAGAAATCATATCGGAAGCATAAGTTCGTTAACCTCGCCGGGGAGAAAATCTAACTCTTAGAGTTGTTGATTCTTTTTTCGATGACCTGATTCAGAAGATCCGCAAGTTCCTGGAACTCATCCCCTTTCCGAATCTTGATCTTCTTAACGGTTTCCCCGTCGGCCAATCTTTTGAGATGATTTTTGATATTGTAAACGGGGCCGGCCATCTTATGAGAATAGATCACGGTAAAAATCGCGGTCAATCCTAAGAACAAACCGGACAAAAGAAGAATTCCATTTACCTGGATCGTAAACATATCCAGTCTGTGATCGTAGTCAGGAAGAAAGATTTCTCTCTCAACGAACTTTTCCTTTTCTACTCCGTTTTGTTCTTCAAAACCTTTTTGATACACTTTGACCGGATCGTTTCTCAAACGGAAAACGACACCTTTGTCAAACTTTGTAAAATTCAACCAATAAAGAAAACCGACCGTTAAAAGAAGTCCGAATAGAATGAGTAAGGAATAATTTAGTAAGAACTTGAGTTGGAAATCCCGGTCTATGAGGTAATTGCTAAAAATCCTTTTTTTACCGGGGTCGTCTTGTGTCATGCGGGGTCCTCGAGGACTAAATTTCCCGATTTACCAACACTCTGTCAAAGAGAATTTCGTTTAGTGGACTTGAATCACTTCGGATACGGACTCTCGAGGAATGGTAATTTCCTTTTCCAGAGTTTGAACATACATCGCTTTTTCGTCCATGTCCACGATGACGCCTTCGATCGTCTTTCCGTCCACGAGAACGACTCTTTCCATTCTCTGAAACTCCGTTAGGAGTTCTTGTTTGCTGGAATAGGCCTTGTTCTTGTCGCGAGGAACGCTCTCGATCGGCAGTTTCTCAAATTCGCTATTGAGTAGATCTTTTTCGGAATCTTTCAGACGGCTTCGAACAAAGCCCTTTTGGTTTGCAAAGATTGTTTGATTCGGCTCTAAAACCTGCTCGCCTTCCGGCGCGGTTTTTTGAGATTCCGCTCGGGCGCTGACGGCAACACGGCCTTCTAAAACTTGAATTTTGGTTCCTTCTCCTGGAAGGTTTTGAAAGCTAAAACTGGTTCCACGGACTTCCGCGCTGACGGTTTCCGAACGAACTGTAAATTCTTCTTTCTTTAAATTCTTATGAATATGGGCAAGAAGTTCGCCTTTTTCCAGGTCGATTCCAATTTTGTAATGAGTTGAAAGATCGATTTTTCGAAAGGACACTTGGGAATCTCCAAGAACACGAACCGCGATTCCGTCGGCGACTTTGAGATTTAAGAACGCGCTCGGGGCGGTGACTACCCTCTGTCCCTCTTGGATCCGAACTCCCGGTTTGAGAAGAATTTTGTCCTTCGGATCGGAGGAAGTCAGATACGCTTCCCCTTCGACTTGTGAGATTTCAACTCCGCCCTTTTCGACGGTCGGCGGGGAATTGTTTTTAAGGATAGAATAATATCCTAATGTGATCGCCATTAAAAATATGGCAGCGGCAGAAAGGGATATAACGATTTTGTTTTTTGTAAAATTGGAGAAAGAAACAACATTCGAGGTTTGAGCACGGGTATAGAGCGACTCAAAATCCGACTGTTTGGGCGAATATTCAACCCAAGAACTGCTCAAACCTTTGCCGAGCCATTCTACAGAAGGACTAAGTTCGTTCTGCTTGCCTTCCAGCAGAATTTCTTTTATCTTCTCTTCCCTTTCCATTCCCGATGCTTCCAACTTTTTTTCTTTTATAATCAATCAGGGCTTCAAATTCTTTTTTTCAGCGATCTCAGTCACTTTCGCGGTCGCTTTTACGATCAAGCGAGAAGCGGTTGAAACTGAAATGTCCATAATCTCAGCGATGGTAGACAAATTGTAGTCTTCCATAAAGCGAAGGATCAAAGCATACCTCTCGTCTTCTTCTAGTTCATCCAAACAAACCAGAAGACGTTCTTCCAGATCTTTGAGTTCGGCTTTTCTAACGAAGGAAAGTTTCTTTTCCTGAAAGTCCTGCATTTCGGAATTTCCACTTTCCTTTACGGTCGAGAATTTCCGCGAATGATTGATGGAACGGTTTCGCGCAATCGTGTAGAGCAAGCGAATCGCTTGTTCCTTATCCAGATCCGAATCCGAATACTTCCTGAAAAAATTCAGGAATGTATCCTGCATTAAGTCCATCGCTACTTCAGGATTCCCGGAGGAATATTTATAGAGGAAATCAAAAATCTTTCCACTGTACTCTCGATAGAGAGCATCCATAAAATCTTTCCGGGAGGTCATTGGAACTAAGTTGAAGATGGGAAACCCGATTTCAAGTAAATTCCTTTGCCGCTCCAGCCTTCTATCATGAGTTAACAGAGTGAATCCGGCTTTTTTTCAAATTTACAGTTTTTTTTCCGAACCGACCGGATTATTTCCTCTGATTCAGATTCCAATCGTAATCCAGATGTTGGATCTCCGCGGAGGCCGGAACCGACGAAAGTCCGGAATTTGCGTTGAAGAAGGAAACTAGGTTCCCACTTTTACGAGTGAAGTCCGTCTGAAACCATTGGAAGATTTTGGAAAGATAAAGAATTTTTGCGGAAGAATCGTATCGATTGTATTTAGAATCGGAGAGAAATTTTTTAGCAACGGAACTCAGTTGTTCTTCGATTCTCGCCGCTTGATAAGATTCGTTTAAAATCGGGGGACATCCTTTGGACGCGCAGTTGATCGCGAAGTGGATTCTCGGTTCCTGAAAATCTTTTCGGAGCTTCTCGTGTTCGATCCAATCCAGATTCTTCTTAGTTCCAAAAAGAGTAAAAAATTCAATTTTCCAGGGTCCGGAAAAAAGTCCGCCGATATCTTTGATACTTTTGAGAGGATAATGGTCGAGGATCAATCGAATCGTAAACGCGTTATACGCGTTGATAAGAAAACTCAACTTCTCCGAGTTGGAAAAGGAAGAATATTCTTTTTCTTCCACCGCGCTCAGGGTTTGAAGATAAGAATCCAAAGCGGAACGATTTGTCTTCCAGGATGCGTAATCGACCAGGCCGTTTTGAACGTATTTTTTGAGTTCGTTTGAAAACTTGGAATGAGTGTGATCAAAAGCCGATAAGGATCCCGCAAAGAAGAACGAGATGAGAAAGACAACGAAGAAAAAATAAATCGAATGATTTCGTCTGTGCATATTTGTTTTTCCTATTTTGTTCTTGGACTCAAATTTAGAATCCATCGGATCTTTTATTTGAGAAAAAGTCAATGGAGGTTTTTGGGAATCGTCGGTCCTTCTCTTTCGTCGTAGAAAGAGAAAAGTTGGAATGGAAATTGGGATTCCGAGAATTTTAGTAATACTGGATACGATCTTTTGCGTAGATCGGGTTCGGATCGAAGATAAATTCTCTCGAAATTCGATTCGATCTCAGATCGAGGGTCAGAATATTGCAGTAAAAGTCGTGAAATGAGGGAGTTCCCACATTTAAAGTTTTACTGATAGATTCTCCAACTCCAATGTCTTCTAACCAAAGCATATAGTTTACGAGAAAACACCGGGAAACTCCGTGAGCGTTCGCGTAAGAACTCAAGATCGCCCAGGTTCCAAAGTCCATTCTTACATTGATTCGGATCAAAGGCCCTTGATTTTTTTGATACATCGTTTTACCGACTTCCGGATTGATTCTTCGTATCGAAAGAAGATACTTTCCGTATTTCCTCATCAAAACCGGGATTTTCTTTCTCAGAAAAATTCTCTCGCCGGCGTTCAATCGATTCCAATATTCTTCCGGAATCAGAAAGGTTTCCACGTTTGTCTTTCCATCGACGGCGAGACGATCTTCAACTTTTTGAACCGGAGCAATCAATATGTTTCCCATACAGAAGACGGTTCCAGTGACTTCCATTACGGGGCGCTTCAAAAGACAAAATTCCATTTTTTTATAAGAAGAACACGCGCTCTTTACTCAAAGATCGGATCCATTCGAAAACAACGCTTTTGAATCAGCGCCATTTTTTACGAATAAAAAGGAAGACCGTTTGTTGATGAAACGAGGCGTTTCATGACAATCGTTTATAACGGAACCGGCGGAGTATTGGGAATTTTTGCCGTACTTGTTTCTATCATTTTAAGTTTTTACGACGTAACTTGGAATCCTTGGGGCTTATTGATTTTTTGTTCCATACTAAGTCTTGCGGGCGGAATCTTAGAACTCACTTTGGATCAAAGGATTCGTCCACGTTACTTTTATTTGATCCCAGCTTGGCTCGTCGGGGTCTGCGGAATCGGACTTATCATCCGAGAGATGCACACGTTTTGGGGAAATGTGATCTTTGCGGGAATCTTAATTCCCCTTTCGTTTTGGATTCGATCCGAATCTAAAAAACCAGGTGGGAAATGGGTGTTCAGCCTGATAGGAAGTTTAGTCTTGATATTGACCACGCAAATTCTGATGCAAGGAGAACACGGACCTGCCCCTTCGATTTGGAGTCATATCGCAAACGGAATTTCTATCCTCCTCTTCGGGTTTTCCCTATTCAAGATTTGGCATGCAAGAAAAAGAGAAGAAAAACTTTTTCCTTCTTAAAATCATTTTGAATCTAAAAATCGAATCGGAGAAAATTTCTCTCCTTGTAGGAATCGATTCTTTCGATACAAATCTTAGATGTCCTCACTTTTTCAAAACGATTTCGAACCGGAGAAAAGAATCCACGATTACGGAAATCCGATCCTGATTTCTAAACTTTGCATTGTCGGATTGTTTTGTTTTGGACTTTTGCTCGACTTCCCCTCTCCGATCTTTTCTCAAAACGAACCCAATCAGAAATCTCAAGAACAACCGGAATCCAAACCCCTTCTTCGGGTCTTTCCCTCTTTTCGAAAGGAAGAATGTGACTGGGCGATTCGCTGGGATATTTGTCTCAATTGTTTAAGAATCGGAAGGAGATACGCACAGAAGATTCATTTTTATCCTTCGGGGCCGTATCGAGAACACGGATGTTATTCGGAAGAGGAAGGTTTTTTTCTTTTAGAAGAATGAAGAGAGAACGAGGGTTGGACAAAAAACAAAAGCAGAGAAGAAGAATTCCTTCCCTGCTTTATCGATTGGAAAAATCTTATTTCTTACAAGCCTGAATTGCGGGAATGCTTTTCGCGGACTTGAGACAAGTCAGATCAAATTTTCCAGACATACATTCTTTTTGTAAAACAGGAACTAATGTCGCTTTCATAGTTGCGATGTTTGCGGTATCGTCTGCTTTTTGTCCGGCAGTCAGATTCGTTAACATTTCTTCAACGATAGGAGCACATTCTTCCGCAGAATGTTTTGGTCCACCGCACATAACAGTCAGAGATAGAACCGCTACTGCGCTTAGGGTAATCATGAGAACTTTTTTCATCTAATCTTCCTCTTTTGAGTATTCGGAACCACTTTAGTCCGATCTTGTTCCCTGAAAAGTGATTTTTTCGACGGTAAAATAGTTATTCCATAATGTAGAATTCCCTTTTCTCCCTTAAACTTGAGAGTTCTGGCACGGGCGTCGTACTGATACGAACCTGCATTCACCAAAACTTCAAAGCCATTCTTATAATGAATGTCCGGAATGAAGATTTCAGTTTCCGGAAATAAATCTCCTTCTTGTCGAAAAGAAAACTTAAATAGAGAACGTTCCATATCAAAAGACAAGGCCACGGGTAAACCCTTCGTTCGAACGGGATAAGGTCGGCTGAAGGCCTTCACGGCCCGTCCCCCGTCTTCGTCGTAAGCCGCGGGCGTATCCAATGAATAAATAGAAAGATCTTCTTCGTTCCAACGATCTCCTAAACTGTGAGTATGATCCGGAGTATAATTCCAGAGTGCAAGGTTTACGAAATTTTTTTCGATCGCCTTCATGATTCGATCCAAAGCTTTTTCTAAAACTCCGTAATCTTTTTTGAGATACGCGATTCTCTGATTCAAATCCATCGGAAGTCCCGTTTCTCCGATTACGGTCGGACAATTTCCCATATTTCTTTCGGACATATCTCGGATCATACGAATCGTTTCTTCGTAAGCCTTATCGATATTCTCGCTTCCAAAAACAGGCTTTGCTTTGAAGACGTGAACTCCGAACCAAGGAAAATAACGTTTGAGCATAAGCACCGAGACGTCATACCAATGTGTCGCGTTCACAACGGAACCGTGATTCTTTTTGGGAGTTTCTTTCCATTCCAATTCGAGTTTAGAAGGATCGCTTTCTATAAAAATATGAAATCTACTTTCTACTTTTTGAACTCTTTCCTTGAACTTCTTGATAAAGGGCTGCATAAAATCGGAATAGAATTCGTATTTTCTTCCATTCTTCTTGTAGAAGTATTCCGGTTTGAGAAGCATCGGAGCGCCGTTCGGATCGTAATCCCAAACTCCGTGATTTCTCCAGATACATTGATGTCCTCGTTTCCAAAGCGGAACTCCTCCCGCATTCAATCGAACCTTTCCCCAGGGAAGACTCCAGAATCCGAGCATATAAGCCTGTTCCGCAGAAACCGCACGTCCTTCGGATAAATACATTTCTTTGAATGGAGGAGTTTTGATCACCTTTCCAAAACCGAAGGCTTCGAATTCTCCCAGATTCTTTTTACCGATCCATCCGGGAGAAGGCTCGTTCATGGAATCAAAGCCGACTACGTGTTTGTACTTTTTTAATTTTCGTACGATCTTGAGTACGGAATCGATATAATGATCTTGTAAAAAATCCTGAACGTTCTTGCCTCCGATCTTTGTATCCGGCGCAAATTCTTTTCCTCCGAAGAATAAAGAAAACATCGTTCCACACGCATACTTCTGATAATTGAGAGGCCAGGACATTCTTCTATAATTTCTTCCCTGGTGATGATGTACGATTGCGGTTTCGGAATCTCGTATCTTTCCGATGTCCATTCCCAATTCTTCCAAGGTCCATCCGGGCGCCCCGTCTCCTCCCGTAAAACGAGACCAAACGTCTTGATGAGGATCGATAAAAAGATAAAGTCCTTTTTGTCCCGCGAGAGCGACCATTCTTTCTATGTAGTCAATGTATTCCGTATCGTATTTTCCGGGGCCCTTGTGTTCGATCGCTTCCCAAGTGATGATGAATCGTAGAAAATTGAATCCCCATTTTCGAAGACGATCAAAGTGTTCGGCGGCCTGGCTTTCTTCCAAAGGCCTTCCGACAAAGGAAACGTTTCTATGATTGTAGAATGTAAGAGTCTGATCGAAGTGTGTGGTTCCGTCCGGCTTCGAAGGGACTTTCGCCGATCCGGAAAGATTGACCCCTCTTAGCTGATAGATCGTCCCGTCCTTTCCCGCAAAATGTCCGTTCTTTACGAATAATTCTTCCATATATATTTCCTAAGTTGAATTCTTCTGATATTTTTTTCAACAACACAAGCGACGAGTCGGTGATCGTCGTTCTATTCATTAAATTGAATTCTTGCGTCTTCGTAACCTCTGCTGATCAAATAGTCCGCCTGTACTTGCGAAAAATTTAATATACTACTAAAGCCGAGCGAGGTTCTCGGGCCGATCGTTCTAATTTTTAATTCCGGGCGATCCGCGCTCGGAATGGATAAAAGAGAAGAGAGTTTTGATTTTTTGCCTTTTCTCTTTTTCTTTTCAAAATTCATATTGGACATCACGGTTTGAAACGAACCGATGAGAGAAAGTTCAAAAACCCTTTCCAATCCTTCTCTTCTTGTTCTCGGAAGTCCCATGTCGATCCCGCCGACCGGTGAAAGTAAAACGACTACGATGTCGGTCGCCCCTCTTTCCACTGCGGGAAGAATCGGAGTGTTGGCCATCACACCACCGTCCCAGTGCGGAGCTCCGTCCACATACTGCCAGGGAAAAAACATAGGAATCGCTGACGAGGCCATGACGTGTTCGATATCGATTTCCTTGTTTCGAAAGAATACGAGTTCGGCCGTGAGAATGTTTACGGCGGTGATAATCACTTCCGTAGGATTCTTTCTCAGGTTTCGAAAGTCCAAATAGGAATAGAGAAGATTTTTGAGAGGCGTCGTATCGGTCAAAGGAGAATAACTTTTTACAAAGATATCTACGAGATCGTTCCAAATCGAATAACGCATCACCTTCTTGGCTTCGATCGACTTCCAGAGTTTGGTGATTTCGGCGGCGTTCATTCCGCAGCCCATCGCAGTCGCCGTAATAGCTCCTACAGAAGTTCCACAGATGACATCCGGTTTGAATTGAATCTCTTCTAAATATCGGAGAACCCCGGCTTGATAAGCGCCTCGGGCTCCTCCTCCGGATAGTATCAGGGCACGTTTCATTCTACCTGAATCTCAAAGGGTTCTAAAAAAGAGAAGAATTTTCGGTTGATCGGGAAGAACACTGGAAGATTAGAAAGGGGATTTGAGGGAAACCTTCTGAGCGACTGCAACGTTTCTCCGGCATCAAACTGCCGGGATCGGAAGCTCGAGAATGACCAGTTCGCGAAACTCAGAAAGGTCAGTGGTCTGATTGTATTGCAATGCCCCGACTACGGCTGTATTGCAAGTGAAACCCGGGCTATTGCTCAGCCACCTCACAGGTCAATTGTTTACAACAACTTTCATTCACTAGACCACCTCCTTTTCGTGTGGCTGCAAAATATTCTGTCTCATTAAAATGTCAAGAATTTAGAGCAAATTTTTTCGGGAATTTTCTTTCCTAAGAAACTGCCTTCACTCTGGAAATTAGAATCAGAGCGATCACGTTAAACCCTATCGCGAGGTATCCGGCTATATCATAGTTTTCGTATGGAGCCGTCGGACTCGCCGCATAAAGAATACTTCCCCCTATCGTCGCACCCAAACCGGAAGCCAAGTTTTGAAACGAAGATATGACTGTCATAAAACGTCCACGGTCTCTCGGCTCCGTGCTCGAAGTAATCAGGGCCAGCGCAGGAATCCATCTTCCGGAAACAAGAACCATAAAGAACGTAGTCAAAATCACAACGTTGACCAAGGAGGTTTTTACCAAATGGGTCATGATAAAAATGGGAACAAAGGATAAGGGAACCAGAATATAGAATACTTTGTGTTTCCCGATCTTATCCGATAAAATTCCGATCAATCTCGAAGAGAAAAGAGTCACTAAGCCGCCGAAAAAATAAATCCAAGGAATTTCATCTTTCGGAATTCCTACGTTTCTTTCCATATAAGGAGCGATAAACGGAATTACGGTAAAACCTCCCAAAATCACAAACATCATCAGCATATAAGAGGCAGTATATTTTTTGTAAGTGAGAATGCGGAAGAAGTTTAGAACCGGGTTATCACCCGCGGATTGAAACGGAGGAATATGAGGAAGGTGATAATACATCAAAACCAAAATCGGAAGACTTACGATCGCGATTCCCGCAAAAGACATGTTCCATCCGTAGTAGGAAGCGATTTTCAATCCTAAAGGAATTCCGATTACAGACGCGACGGAGAAAGCCCCCATAATCGCCCCTGTTGCCCTTCCCCTTCTTTCCATCGCAATGGCGTCTCCTACGATCGCGAAGGTCACGGAACTGAGAACTCCCCCGAAAGCGCCTGACAAAATTCTCGCGGACAAAAGAAAAAGATAAGAATCCGCAACCGCACACAACGCAGTCCCGATTATAAAACCGAAATACAAAAAGATAGCTGCCGTCTTTCGGTTGAAGCGATCGATAAAAAGAGCTCCTACGATTCCCGCCGCAAAAGCGCTGTAGGTGTAAGCGGAAATTAAGAATGAGAATTCTCTCGGATTGATATGAAACGCCTCTTGAAAATAACTTCCCAAGGGCATCATGATCACGAAGTCGAGTATGTGGGTGAATTGAATCGACGCTAAAACGAAGATCAGCATTCCTTCGGATTTGACGTATATGTTACGTGTATGTTGTGAAGACATTATATGCATAGCTTGAGAAATATCATTTTCCTGTAGATAGAAAAATGAAAAAAATGGGTTGAAGACCTTCGATTCCGAACGAGAATTCCTTTTAAAAAGGCTTCGAAAAATTGAATGAAAGTTAAATTTATTTCCGCAAATTCGGCTCTTTCCTCCGTCCAGTCGGGTCAGAGAGTTTTCGTACACAGCGTCGCGGCCGCGCCCACACTTTTGATCGACGCGTTAACCGCGCGAGCGCCCGAGCTGACTAACGTGGAAATGATTCACCTTCATACCGAAGGGACGGCGCCTTATGCCGAACCCGGAATGGAAGGACATTTTTTTGTAAATTCACTTTTCGTCTGCGCCAACACAAGAAAGGCCGTGGAAGAAGGAAGAGCGGACTATATTCCAATGTTCTTAAGTGAATGCCCTCTCCTTTTTAGAAATAAAATTCTTCCGTTAGACGTCGCTCTCGTCCAAGTATCCCCTCCCGATAAACACGGCTTTTGTTCTCTGGGGGTTTCCATCGATATCAGCAAGGCCGCGGTAGAAACGGCGAGGATCGTGATCGCGCAGGTCAACGAGAACATGCCTCGGACCCACGGGGACGGAATCGTTCACATCGATCGTATCCATTCTTTTGTGGAAGGAAATCTTCCTTTGCACGAACACAAATCGGCGCCTCTTACGGCGGTCGAAATCGCGATCGGAAAAAACGTAGCCTCTCTCGTGGAAGACGGCGCGACTCTTCAGATGGGAATCGGCGCGATTCCGGACGCGGTCCTCACCTGTCTTACTTCTCACAAAGACTTGGGAATTCATACCGAAATGTTTTCGGACGGAGTGATGGATCTCGTTCAAAAAGGAATCATCACCGGAATTCATAAAAAGAAACATCCCGGAAAAATCGTTTCCGGTTTTGTGATGGGAACAAAAAAACTCTACGACTTCATAGACGACAATCCTCAAGTTGCGATGCTCGACATCGGATATATCAACGATCCTCATGTGATCCGAAAAAATCCAAAAGTCACCGCGATCAATTCCGCAGTCGAAGTAGATCTCACGGGACAGGTTTGCTCGGACACGATCGGAACTAGACAATTCTCCGGAGTGGGTGGACAGATGGATTTTATCCGAGGAGCTTCCTTATCGGAAGGCGGCAAACCGATCATCGCACTTCCTTCCGTAACCGCAAAGGGAGAATCCAGAATTGTTTCGATTCTCAAACCCGGCGCCGACGTGGTTACAACCCGCGCCCACGTTCATTACATCGTGACCGAATACGGAATCGCAAATTTGTATGGGAAGAATCTGAGACAAAGAGCGAAGGCCTTGATTGAAATCGCACATCCCGATCATAGAGAAAGACTGGAAAAAGAAGCGAAAGAAAGATTCAAAGTACTTTGAAAAGAAGAATCTTGTAATCTAATTTTATTCTTCTCGTTTGAGAATTTGAACGGAATCGTTTGACAGAGGCCTATCCTTTCGTCAGATTGAACTTGAAATCGGAATTCAATGAAATTTGAGCGGGATAAAGTCTATGAAGGAATTTTTCTTTCGGACGTTCACTACCTTCTCAACAAAAAGATAAAGTCCCACAAACACAAAGAACTCTTTCAATTCTTAGATCATCTGGAAAAAAAGAACGTTCGATTTCAGACGATCTATCTCGTGGGAGATATCATAGAGAACTGGTTTTTCAGCGCTTCTCGAAGATTGAAACGAAGCAAAAAAAGATTCAACAAACTCTTTGATCGATTGGACGCACTTTCCGCGCGCGGCGGTGATAAAATCTACATCGTAGGTAATCACGATTCTACATCGTATCTAATGAATCTTCCTCCGAAGATCGAAAAGTATCTCAAAGAAAGAAACTGGGAAATCTGTGAAAAGGCCGAAACGGAAACTCTGATCGCCGTACACGGACACCAAGGACAATACAATCGATTTACTTGGATCGGCTCCATCTTTTTATTACGCTTTTTGCATATGATTGCGCTCTTGTTGCCGAATCTGTTTCGTTTTTCGGAAGCGTTCTATCAAAAACATCTCAATAGACAAGACCCCACTACGACGGAAGAAATTTTAAGATACTACGAACGTCTTTCCAGAATTTCCCATCAAGGTCAAAAAGTTTTGATTTCGGGTCATACTCACGATTTTCTCTGCATTCCCAATCTAAAAATCATCAATACAGGAGATTGGGTGAAGAGCAATAGTTTTGTTCTTCAGGATGGAACGAATTTTATCGGCGCCCGCATGGACAAACGCGGAGAATTCTCGAAAGAATTTGTTTACAAGCACAGGGAAGAATCCTCGAGTTAGTAAAAATATTTCTTGCGGAACCCTATCAAAAGGTACAGAATTGCCGGATGCAAATTCCGGATTATCAAATTCTAATTCAGTTTGTTTTGGAAAACCCTTGGTCTTCCTTGTTCTCAACCATCGGGATTTATACTCTCTTCGCACTCCTTCACGACATCTTCCAGAGAAGACACGCTATCAAACATAACTTTCCGTTGGTGGGAAGAATCCGATATCTTTTTGAAATGATCGGACCCGAACTCAGACAATACTGGGTTGCAAACGACAAAGAAGAGATGCCGTTCAACAGAGCGGAGCGTTCCTGGGTTTACGCGACCGCAAAAAAACAAAACAACAACTTCGGCTTTGGAACCACGGAACTTTTGTATGAAGCCGGATATCCGATCATCAAACACAGCACGTTTCCATTTCCGGAATCCAAAGTAAAACATCTCAAGAACGATTCTTCTATGATCCCTTGTCTCAAAGTGATCGGAGAATTTCACAATCGTAAAAAACCGTTTCGTCCTCCGTCCGTCGTAAACATATCGGCGATGTCTTACGGTTCCTTGGGTAAGAATGCGGTTTCCGCTTTGAACAAAGGCGCGATGATGGCCCACTGTTATCAGAACACTGGCGAAGGCGGGATTAGCCCCTTTCACAAGTTAGGCGGAGATATCGTCTGGCAGATCGGAACCGGATATTTTGGAACCCGAGATACGAAGGGGAATTTTTCCTTGGATATGTTTGCACAAAAGATTCAAGAGAATCCGCAAATCCGAATGATCGAAATCAAACTTTCACAAGGTGCAAAACCGGGGAAAGGAGGGATTCTTCCCGGAAAAAAAGTTACCGAACAGATCGCAAAGATCCGTGGAGTTCCCGTGGGACAAGATTGTATTTCGCCTAACGCGCATTCCGAGTTTAGTACCGTAAGCGAACTCATCGACTTCATCGAAAGACTTCATTCCGCGAGCGGACTTCCGATCGGAATCAAAAGTGCGATCGGAGAAATCGAATTCTGGAACGAACTCGCTGAGAGAATGAAACAAACAAACAAAGGACCCGATTTTATCACGATCGACGGAGGAGAAGGTGGAACCGGAGCCGCTCCCCTTGCGTTTGCGGATCACGTCTCCCTTCCGTTTAAAGTGGGTTTTGCGAGAGTCTATCAGATCTTTCAGAACGAAAATCTTTCGGAAAGGATGGCCTGGATCGGAAGTGGTAAATTAGGTTTTCCTGATAGAGCCATCGTAGCGTTCGCGATGGGCTGCGATCTGATCAACGTCGCAAGAGAAGCCATGATCTCGATCGGATGCATTCAAGCCCAGAGATGTCATACCGACCACTGCCCCGCGGGAGTCGCGACGCAGAATCGTTGGCTACAGGCCGGCTTGGATATCGATCTCAAGGCGGAAAGAAACGCAAACTATATCAAGGGACTACGGAAAGAAGTTCTCTCGGTGACACACGCCGCGGGTTACGAACATCCTCTTCAGTTTCGAGGAACCGATATCGAAATCAGCGCCGGTCTCAATATTTTTAAAACCTTAGAATCTATTCTAGGATATCAGAGAGATCACGTTCACTTTACAAAGATGTTGGATTATACGGATCACACATATTTAGAAGAATATATGAATGGAGTCACCAAAGAAGAACCTTCTTCTCACGGACATAAAATCTAAATTCTTTTCCTCTTGCCATCCCGCTTTCACGGAAAATTCTGTTCGAAAGCGGAGATCTCATGTTTCAGTTTTCTTATTCATTTCAAACCATTGTCGCGGAAGTGCGCGACATTCTATTCAAACCGATTTCTTTTTTTAAAAAACTCCCGAAAACTCAGGAATCGATTCTTACCATCTACTTTCGTTTTTTGACCTTCCTCGGATTTCTGTATTTGGGCGCGATCTTGAGTATGACACTTTTCACTCCTCTTGATACTCCTACTCCTCCGGTTTCATTCTTATTTTTAGAAATGCCACTCGCATATTTTTTAGCGAGTTTTATCGCCTTCCCTATATTAGGATTACTTTATATGTTTGTCTCGTGGATCTGCGGGGGAGTCACAAATTGGAGTCGAAATTTCAGGGCGAGCACGGCGGTGTTCAGCACATTCTGGCTTGCGATCATTCTCCAGAGCTTCGCAGGATTGATTCACGTTTACGCCGGAATCGGGATCGGAGTCGCGTTTACGGCTTATATTCCTTTTTTATTTTACATTGCTCTGACTTCGTATCTGGAAGCTCCGATCAAAAGAACCGCAATTTTGCTTGCGTTATTCACTTCGATTCTATTTTACATTCAGTATTCGAGAATGGCTTCTTATATCAGCGATTATAGAATGATCGAAAATATGAACTCGCACAAACCTCTTTCGAGAGAAGAGGAAGAAGAAGGCGAACAAGAAGCTGCCGAAATCATTCGTAAAGCCATGGAAAAAGCGAAATCGGAAGGAAAACAATTCGGGGAATAATATGCCAAGAATTCAACTAGAACTCCCTAATAAATTTGTCTGGTCGGTCGATCTGGACGTTCGAATTTACGACATCAACTTTGCGGATCATCTCGCACACGACAGAGTGATTTCACTTCTTCACGAAGCAAGAGCTCGTTTCTTTTTAGAACACAATTACAACGAGCTCAACGTGGAAGGACTTGGTATCATCATTACGGACATCGCCGTAGTTTATAAAGCGGAAGCTTTTTTTCGAGACAAGATTCGAGTCGAGATCACAGCGGGAGATTTTAATCCAAGAGGATGCGACATCTTTTATAGAATGTCCCACGCGGACGGCCCCGCCAACGGAAAGGTGATTTGCGAAGCGAAGACTGGAGTCGTTTTTATGAATTATTCCACTCGAAAGTTAGGAAATCTTCCCGAAGGTTTTCGTAAGATTTTTCCTTAAGAAGGAAAGACACGGGCTGGCAAACGGATCCAAACGCCCGTGGATTCTTCTTAATTTCTCTTCCTTCCACATTTCTATAGGCCATAACGTTTGTTCGGTGCGTCTAAATCATAGAGAGAATGGATTTTATAACAAGCGTTTGCACAACCGGTCCTGGGGGCCTCCCGGGAATCTCCTATACACGAAAAGCCCCCGTAAAAAACTGGCTTATCAGCTAAATCGAGGGTTTTTCTATGAAACGCACTGAACTGGAAAGAAGAGAAAGGGACCTCCGCAAGGCAGAAAAAAAGACACAGCTTCAAGACAAGAGGCTCGCCTCCGGAAAAGGAAGTAGCGTAGGTGAATACATTGAGGAGTTATCCGCACTCTTTCGTTACGATGCAACGGAAATCTTCAACACGGGAGACGATATTGCAGTTTTGGAACTCTTAGAAGACATCCAAGCGAACCTACCCGAAAAGCAGTGGGAGAATGTTCTTCGAAAAGCGATCAAAAAAACCGGAGTTCAGGAAAAGGACAAAGCCTACAACGAACTCAAGGAATTGATGAGCGAAGGTGAAGAAGAATCCGAAACTGAGGAAGAAGAAGTCGGGGTTTAAACCCGGCTTTTTTCTTTTCCACTTAAAGCGACACTCCCCCGTAGAAATTCTACAAACAAAGAATTCTCCTTCCTCAAAAAAATCGTTCCTCTGTGGGAACTCTTACATCTAAAAACTTTTTCACAGAAAAATTCCAAATCCAAATATCTCTTTCGATCTTCGAGATTCGACATTTTACGTCCGTTCTTCCTTGAGTAATTTGTCCATTTTGATTTTTAAGAAGACAGAATCTTTCTCCTACGAACAATCTGTCCGGAAACTTTTTTCGGGAGAATCGACAAAGATGGACATCAAAGAAAAACACTACGATCTCATTCTGATCGGATCCGGAATCGGAGCCTTGACCGTGGCTTCTTTGATGGCACAGTATAGGAACAAAAAAGTTCTGATTCTCGAGCAACACTTTAAGGCCGGCGGTTTTACACACGTCTTCAAAAGAGAAGGTAAATTTCTTTGGGATGTGGGAATTCATTACATCGGAGATATGGATGAGAATTCGATGCTCCGAAAAATCTTCGATCTTATTACAAGAGGTGAAGTTCAATGGTTTAAAATGCCTCAAATCTTTGAAAAGTTCGTCTATCCCGGAATCACTTTTGGGGAAAACAGCGATCCGGAAGAATATAAGAAAGATCTAATATCTTTATTCCCGGAAGAAGCAAAGGCGATCGGACATTATTTCGAAGACGTTCAGAAAGTCGCAGGATGGCACGGAAGACACATGATGCTCAAAGCCCTTCCCCCATTCTTAGATAAATTCGGACACGCGATCGACCTCATCGGCGCAGACTCCGCTTTGATCACAACCAAAGAATATATGGATCGGAATTTCAAATCTCCAAAACTCAAAGCGATCTTGGTTTCACAGTGGGGAGACTACGGACTTCCACCTTCTATGAGCGCGTTTGCGATCCACGCGTTGATCGTCGCGCACTATCTCAAAGGCGGTTATTATCCGATCGGCGGTTCTGGAGTGATCTCCCAGTCGATCCAAAAAATCGTCCAAGAAAAAGGAGGAAGAATTCTTCTCTCCAGAGAAGTTCAGGAAATTCTAATCGAAGACGGAAAGGCAGTCGGCGTAAAAGTTAAAAATCGAAAAAAATCCGAAGAAGCCAAAGAGGACGTCATCGAAGAATATACCGCAGGCGCAATCGTTTCCAACGCGGGAGCTTACAACACTTATACGAAGCTGATTCCTTCCAAATATCAAATCCCGTTTTTAGACAAACTCAAATCGTTTACGGATCGCTTTCCTTTGACCACAAACGTCACCTTGTATCTCGGTCTAAAAGATGATCCTAAAAAGATGGGATTCTTAGGAGAAAATTATTGGATCTATAGTTCCTTTGATCACGATCAAAATTTTAAGGAAGGAATCAACTGGATCGAAGGAAACAACAAGGTTCCCGGAGCCTATTTGTCCTTTCCTTCTCTCAAAGATCCCCACGCACACGGACATACCGCCGAAGTCATCGCATTCAGCGACTACTCACCTTTTGCAAAGTGGAAGGATCAGCCTTGGAAAGAAAGGGACGAGGATTATAAAAAACTAAAAGATTCCATTCGAGATCGACTCTTGGATTATTTAGAAGAACGTTTTCCCGGCTTTAAAGCCAATATAGAATACAGTGAAGTCTCCACTCCCCTTACCACGGAGCACTTCACACAGCACAAACGAGGAACTATTTACGGCCTTCCCTGTGTTCCCGATCGTTTCCGCGAAAAAGAAGCCCCTTGGTTCTCTCCGGTCACCCCTATCAAAAATTTATTTCTTACCGGAGCCGACGCGGCCTCTCCCGGAATGAGCGGGGCGATGATGGGTGGAATCAGCGCCGTAGCCCATCTCACCGATGGTTTGAAAATGATTCAGATCTTTCGAGAAGCGGGTAAAAAAAGATAAGCGCGCTCGAAGACGTGAGTCATTACTCACGTCACGATCGAAAATTCTCTTTGAGATTCTGCTGTTTTGTAAATTAGCAAAATTTGCTTGATCTATCTGCCAGATAGTATCTAACAGATATAAGACTCTTTTTTAGGAATTTTGCTTTTATAAGACAGAGATGAAGTTTTTCAGCGGCTCTCCAATCCAATCTTTCCGTCCAATTCGTTTTTATCAGAACCATTTCTCTGCTTTTCGGATAATTCTTTAAATGGCGAGAGTAAACAAGACACGTTATGCGCTCTTAGGAATCCTCGGAGAAAACCCGATGAACGCCTATGAAATCAAGAAGACGATAGAACAGAGTATCGGTTTTTTTTGGCAGGAGAGTTTTGGACAGATTTACCCGATTCTCAAACAACTGGAAAAGGAAGCCTGCCTAAAGTCGTCCAAAGAAAAAAAAGGAAGCGGTTCCGAAACCACGATCTACAAGATAACTCCTAAGGGAAAAAAAGAACTCAGAGACTGGCTCGAAAAACCGGTGGAAAAATCCCCATATCGAAACGAACTCCTCTTAAAACTTTTTTTTGGGAATCACGTGAAGAAGGAAGTTCTGATCAAACATCTCCAAGACACAAAAGAAGAAGTCCTTCGCCTAATGGACATTTATGAAAATATTCGTAAATTCGTGAGCGAAATGGAAAATCCTGAAACAAACAAGACACTGAGTTTGATCACTCTCGATTTTGGAATCACAACTGCGAAAGGTTTTTTAGATTGGGCCGAAGAATCCCGCGATAAGATAAAAAAGTCAGATTTTTAATCCGAACTTGTTTTTCTACTTCCCAGTCGGATCTCTTTTCCTTACGCTACTACTAGTTCCGAGAGAAAAAACAACCTCTTGCAACTTTTCACGTAGAGTCCCTCATTATGAACTTCCCACCTCTGCAAGAAACAATGGACCTCACATGGTCTCCATTTGCGTTTTACTCAGGGCTTTCTTTTTCCATCTTCACGATCAATTTTTATATCACTTATAGGAATCTAAGAGTTCGGGGAAGTAAGGAATTTTTATTTGTTCTTTTGGGTTTTGCTATCTATGCCTTCGGAAGTTTTTTCGAACTTCTTTCCCGAAATGAAAGATGGATTTTATTCTGGGACGACTTTCAATTCATCGGAAACGATATCATCGTAATCGCCATTTCTTTTTTTATTCCCAGAATCACTTCTCTTACGTTCGTTTATAAATTTCCTCTTGTGATTTTTTTAGTCTTGGTTCCGCTTTGTAACGAAATTCTAATCTGGTCCGGTTGGCATCCGGAATGGATCCGAACTCATATTCTTTATCTTACGGATTCTCCTTGGAAGGCCCTGACTTACGACTACGGCCCTTGGATGAAACTTTTCGTCGTCTATTATCTTTCGGCTCAATTGTTAATCGTCGCCATCTTGATTTGGAAGTTCGTAACGCTCAAGGGCTTTCGTAAGGCACAGATGTTCCTTCTTCTGATCGGAATTCTTTTTCCTTTTTTGGGGGCTTTGATGACCGTCGCGGGTCTCTTTCCCTTTCTCAATCCACATTTGGACGTTTTCCCAATCACGGGTTCCATCACGGCTTTGGTTTGGGCGTACGGACTCTTTTACTTTCGGATGATGGATCTGATTCCGGTGGCAAGAGACAAAGTTTTCAACTTGATTCAGGACGGAATTCTTATATTAGATAAAAATAATATAATCCTCGATTATAACGAGGAAGCCTTAAAACTTTTTCTGAATCGGCTCGATACAGCCGGAATCACCCTCAAGGAAATTTATCCCGACTTGGACCAACTCATTCAAAGATTTAAGAATGAAAAAATCGATTCGATTCCGGATTTGCGTCTTTTTGTAAATGGAGAATTGAGATACTACGAAGTCGCTCTGAGAAATTTTTCAAGCCAGTCGGACCAAAGCGATTTTTGGATTCTTACGTTGAGAAATATTACCGAAAGAAAACTGGGAGAAGAAAGAGCGATCGAAGAAAAGAACTTCTTAAATATGATTTTGGATTCGACCAGGGTCCTTTTCGTCGCACTGGATAAGGAAGGAAAGATTCTTCGATTCAACAAAGCCTGCGAAAACGCTTTCGGTTATTTATCCGAAGAGGTCCGCGGTTATCCGTTCTGGGATATTTTCGCGGAAGCTCACAAGAAGGATCAAATCAAAAAGATCTATCTAAGAATGATTCGAGGAAAGTTTCTTCCCAAGACCCAGGAACAATGGATCGGAAAACACAAGGAAAGAAAACTCATCCAATGGGAAAACAGAGAGATCAAGGACAGAAACGGAAAAACGGATTATATCATTTCCGCCGGAGCCGATCTCACGGATGTGTATAACGCGGAAAATGAAATTGCAAATTTAAGATCCGCGTATGCTGAGATCACGAGAAAAAATCAATTGATCGAAGATCAAAAAAAAGAACTCGAAGAGATCATCGACACTCTTACAAAAACCCAAGCTCAACTCGTTCAAACCGCCAAACTCGCCGATCTGGGACAATTGGTTTCCGGGATCGCACACGAAATCAACAATCCGTTAGGCGCCATTCAAGCTTCGAATCAGAACATTCAGCACTATACAAGATCCTTCAGGGAAAAATCAAAAGACTACTTTCTACTCTTAAACAAACTTCCGGAGAGAATTCGAGACCAGATCTCTTCACTGATCGAATTCGCGGGAAATCATACGGACTTGGTGCTCGGCTTGGAGAGAAGAAAAAGAGCCAAAGAAGTCAGAATCAATCTTGAGAAAATCGGAATCGAAAATCCTTCAAACGATCTCTGCGAGATCGCGATCGAATGCGGACTCTACGGAAGAGAAGGAGAATATTCTGAAATTCTAAAACATTCCGAAGTGATCGGTATTTTGGAATTGATTACCGATCTTTTGGGACCGGAAAGAAATTCCCAGACGATACAAACCGCGGTAGAACGTTCTTCAAAAATTCTTTACGCTCTCAAAAGCCTCGCCCATTTCGAAAGCAATAGTATTTTAGAAGAAGCGAATATTCGAGAAAACATAGATATCGTCCTGGCGCTCTATCAAAATCTGTTTCGACACGGGGTGGATCTTTCCGTTGAATTCGAAGAACTTCCTCCGGTTCCGATCTATCGGGACGACCTTCTTCATCTCTGGACCAATCTCATCATGAACGCGGTCCAAGCGATGAACTATTCAGGAAAATTGAATATTGTCGGTCTTCGAGAAAACGGTTATGCGGTCATCAAAGTGGAAGATTCGGGTCCGGGAATTCCGGATTCTTTAAGGGATAAAATTTTCGATCCTTTCTTTACTACCAAACCCCCGGGAGAAGGAAGCGGCCTGGGGCTGGATATCTGTCTGAAAATTGTAGAAAAACACAATGGAAAGATCGTCTTCGAATCCGAACCGGGAAAGACGGTGTTCACCGTTCGACTTCCCTATCGACATTCTTAGATTTTTTTGTTAAGCGACATCGAACTATAAAATCCCCTTTCTAGGAAGAAGCCGGATCTCATCCGGATATACAGCGTCGGGAAGCGTGGAAAGAGTGGCTAACCACTTTCCAAAGTCGTCCACAGGGATCATATCATCCTGATCAAAACCTTCTCTTCCCTTCCAAATATCCGTGTAAACCGCGCCGGGATAAACCGTAATCACACGAATCCCTTTCGGTTTTAATTCTTCTCTAAGAGCTTTGGCAAAACCCGCGATCGCGTGTCGACTCGCACAGTACGCGGTCGATTCCGGAAATCCTTGATAACCCGCGGTGGAGGAAAGATAACAAAGAAAAGCTCCGGGTTTTAATAAAGGAAGAATTTCCTTCGTTAAAACAAAGAGAGAATTCAAGTTGAGAACGAAATGAGCATTCCATTCTTCTAATGTGATTTGTTCCACCGGTTTGAAGAGGCCGTTTCCAAAGGTAAAATAGACCCCCGATAAAATAGGGAATTGTTTCTGCAAGGAAGACACAAATTCGGGAACTTCCGAAATTCGGGAAAGGTTACAGTGATAATTCTTTCCAAATTCAAACGGGGATTTGGACTCACGTTCGATTCCGGTTCTGGAGATCCCGATCGCATTCTGACCGATCGCATTCAGATTTTCTAATACGGATTTTCCGATGCCTGAACCGGCTCCAGCTACAAGAATGGGCAAAATTTCCTTAGAGGAAGGCAAAACGTTTTCCCTTACGAAAAAGTTGCCGGATATACCGGAAACTCCGTAGAAAAAACTTCGGCCCGATCACGATCGGCGGAGGATTGTTCTTGGCGAACCGCTTTTGTTTCTCTTGGATAAGATAAACTTTTCCAAGAAACCATATATTTTAGAATAAAATCGGTAGCTTCCAGATTTCGATTGGCGACGATCAGATCCTTTCCCCAAACCGTAATCCCATGTTTTTCGATGATACAAAACGGAACGACGGGCTTGTATTCTTTCAGATATCTTTCCAAACAATCGGAAATGTCCTGAACATTCGGAAAATTGTATATTACAGGAACATAAACTTTCGGATTCTCATCCCAGATCCCGTAAGCTTTTAAGATTTCGATGGAGGGAAGTTCCAGAAGAGCGATCGGTTCCGCTTTGGAAGTATTGGCTCCGATCAGATTGGATTCCAAGGTATGAACGTGAAGCCCGCATCCGGCGCCTTCTACGGCTCTATAAACCGCGCGGTGAATCGAAGTTTCCGCACTGGGCTTGAGTCCCTTTTCGGGTTTTGCTCCCTTAGAAGACGCGGGCTTTCCCGATTCTAAATCGACAAAAAGAAAATTACGTTTGTTTAATAGGTTTTTGTCGAGTCCGCTTCCGCTGACCCAGAATCCGGATTCTCCCGCAAAACGAACGGAGAGATTGCCGGCGGTTCCGGGCATCCATCCGTTTTTGTGATAAGCGGCTCCCAACAAAGAGAGCCGTTCCAGTTGTTTTTTGACGGACATATCAGTCCAGTGAATTGGTTTCTTCCACGTAGTTCGGAACCCAACCACTCATGTCTTGGAAGTAACGTACTGCCTTGATTCTTTTTTGATCGTCGAGATAGAACCAGTGATTGGTGTTTCTCGGAACGGAAATAAAATCGTCTTTCACAACGTGAACTAAGAATTTTTCGCCCTTGAGAGCAAAACCGAAAACTCCGGATCCATCCACGATATAACGAACTTCTTCGTCGGTGTGATAGTGAACTCTATCAAACTTTGCGAGCATCTCGCTCAAACCGGAGACGTTCGGATGAAGTACGATCAGATCTCGGGATTGGTATCCTTCTTTTTCTTTTAAGGTTTGAAAACGATCGTCGAGTTTACCTAAGAGACTTTCCTTTTCAGCGTCCGCCAAAACTTCTTTGTTCGTAAGTTCGGTCGCGCCTTCGGGAACTTTCCAATGATCGTAATCGATTCCTCTTTCTTTGAGAAAGGATTTTACTTCGTTTGTCTCCTTGATTTCAGGAAGACCGTTTTGTCTTACTATCGTTGCCATAGTAGTACCTCCGCAGATGTTATTTGTTGACCCTTTCTACGTAAGTGAGATCTCGCAGGTCTATTTTTACGACGTCGCCCTGCTTAACGAAAATAGGAACGTTGATTTCTCCGCCGGTTTCGACGGTGACGCGTTTTTGCGCGGTTCCGGAAGTGTCGCCTTTCAGACCTTCTTCCGCATAGGTAACTTCTAAGATGGCAAAGTTCGGAGGAATCACTCCGATCGGTTTTCCTTCATAGAACGTAACTTCCATCGCGGTTTCTTCTTTTAAGAATGGAAGAATGTCTTCCACATATTCTTTAGACACCGGCATTTGTTCGAAGTCGTTTGAGTCCATGAAGATGATATCATCTCCTTCGGTGTAGCAGATGGTCATATTTCTTTTTTCTAACTCGACACTTTCTAATTTTTCTGCCGCTTTGAAGGTGCGTTCGATGGAACTGTTTCTGGTAAGGTTTTTCAGTTTTGTTCTGATAAAAGCCGAGCCCTTACCCGGGTTTACGAATTCGGTTTTTACAACCGAGTAAAGATCCCCTTCCACTTTGAGAACCATACCTTTTTTTACTTCTGTGATACCAAGAGTCATGGATTTTCCTACGAATAGATTGCGCACCTTCTATTGGTTTTGAAACAGGCCCCCTGTCAAGAAAAAGAAGCCACACAAGGCGACCCTTAGAGAGCGTTGTGGCCAAAGGACGCGATAGCGGTTGGCTCTTAGCGAAGCTAAGAAATAGCGATCCGTAGCCCTCCAGAAGTTGTCTGGAGGATCTTTAAGAAAAACCGTCGGAACTACGACAGTTCCACCGTAAAAGTCGCGCGCCCCACCCGAATTTTGGGCGGAGGGGCGGGTGGTGGAAAAATTCCAGAGACTTTCCTCTATCACAAAATCAAACTTTTCGCAAGCAAAAAGTCCCGTGTAGGAACTCAAACAAAGAGCTTTTCTAGGTCCGTTCTACCGAGTTGATGGAAAGGCACAATCAAGCGCCGTCCGTCAAAGGAGCAAAATCGAGTTTTGGAGCCATTCTACGGAGTTCTTTGAACGATCCGAAGCGCCGAAAGCGATGTGGTAATTTGTAATAATTCAAGCTCGAATTGTAATAGACTTTTTTGAGATCAAAAACACGCTCCCGGGGAACTCAAGTAGGAACGTAAAGCAGACGTATGAAATTGAAATCTCTAATCTTATTCGCAATCATTCTATCGGTAGCGCTTACCGGAAATTGTAAGCCGAAAGAAACGATCACAGTTACCGGATCCGAAACCATGCACATGATGCTTCAGATGATCGGATTGGAATATTCCAGAAAAAAATCCGGAACACAAGTGATCGTAAACGGTGGCGGCTCCATCGAAGGAATCGAAAAATTATTCCAGGGAAAGACGGACATCGCCGCTGCGAGCCGACCCCTTACTGAGAAAGAACTCAAAGAATTCGATTCGAGAGGAAAATTTGAATCTCTCGCGGTCGCTTACGACGGAATCGCGATCATCGTAAATCCGTCCAACGCGGTTCGTAAGATCAGTTTGGAAACCGCTTCGAAAGTATTCTCCGGAGAAATCAGCGACTGGTCCAAACTCGGAGGCAAGGCCGGAAAAATCCAAGTAGTCATTCGAAACGATAAGTCGGGAACAGCGGCTTACTTTGAAACTCACGTATTAAAACAAAAAGATCTCGGACAAAAAAATTACGAGGCTCGTAAGAATGTGGAATATTCGGCGACTTCGAAAATTGTTTCCGATAACGACGGAATGGCCGCAATCATCGATTCCAATCCGAACGCAATCGGGTTTATGGGAATGGGAAGCGCCCTCTTTGAAAACAAAGGAAGAGTCCGCGCCTTAGAATATTCTTTATCCGGAAAGGAACCATACGTAGTTCCGAGCATCGAGAACGTTTACAACAGAACGTATGAGTTATCGAGAGGATTGTATCTATTCTATCTTTCCGATCACGGACAAAAGATCGATGATTTTATAACCTACGTTACGAGTGAAGAAGGTCAGAAGACCATTCTAAAAAGCGGATATCTTCGCGGTTCGCTTCCGACCGTGGAAGTCGAAGTAAAAAAATAGAATAAAACTTTAGAATCCCGAGATTTTTTGAAAGGAAAAGGATTGATTTTCAACATTCTCGGGATCTAATCAAACTATGAGTCGCCGTACTTTACTCGGAATCGTTGCGCTGATCGTAGCAGGATGTTTTCTTGCAGACGGTTTTGCGGAGAGTAAATTAGAATCTTATAAACCCTTTGTAAGAGCGAAGGCCCAGTCCAGAACCATCACTCAGGTTTCCAATCCTTTCGCAAAGGGAATTTCATTCGGCGACGACGATAAAGGCCGAGTCGACTTTCTCAGACTGGATTGTTTCTCCGGTAAATTCTTACCAAACCATACCGTCCCCAAAATCGAAATCATATCCGGTAGAGTTTCTCTCTCTTTTCGTTACCTCTCTCTACCCCCACCGACGGCTGTTTAAGGAACCATTCAATTCTGTATTAGGGAGTAAGTCTCCCCGTTTTGAGGCAGTCGTTTCTTTGGGCAAAGAGAACCTTCTTCCTCGGACGCACACAGAATCTCCTTTTTGGAATCATTCTCATTCTTGTTCTGAATCTCCTAAAACTTGAGAATGTCCCCGACCGGAGATGCAATATAAAACGATGGCCGGAAGCAGGTTTCGAAAGTCCTCCTTCCGGCTTTTTTTAGAAAGGAAGAATTTCAGTTCTTAGTTGACGGAAGACACGAAGATCCGAGGATTTCAGAAGAGCAACGGAGTGATTCCACTGTCCACTTTTCCTTTTACCCAAACCTCACCCGTCCAAAACCAAACCACAAACCAGCCCGAGTGGTTGAATTGGAAATGGCAGATTCAAAATCGAATCAAAACACAAGAAGAACTGGGTGAAAAAATCGAACTCACTCCAAAAGAAAAACTCTCCTTTGACGCGTGTTCGACATTCTTCGCATTCTCCGTAACGCCTTATTATCTCGATCTCGCCGATCCCGAGGACCCGAACTGCCCGATTCGACTTCAGATCGTTCCTCAGGAAGAAGAGTTGATCCGAAACGGTTTTGAAAAACAGGATCCTCTCGCGGAAGAATCTCATATGCCGGTCAAAGGAGTTACACACCGTTATCCGGATCGGGCGCTCTGGTATCTTTCGCACGTCTGCGCCGTCTACTGCAGATTCTGCACTCGCAAAAGAAAGGTGAGTAAGTCCTTTCACACTCCGGGAAAGGAAGAATGGGATCAGGCTCTCGCGTATTTTCGAGCGCATACCGAAATCAAAGAAGTGATTCTTTCCGGTGGAGATCCTCTCAATCTTTCCGACGATCGATTGGATTATCTTCTTGGGGAACTCAAATCCATTTCGCATATCAATCAGGTGAGAATTCATACTCGATATCCGGTGACACTTCCGATGAGGATCGATTCTTCTCTTTGTAGAGTTTTAAAAAAACACTTCCCGATTTATCTCGTCACTCATTTCAATCATCCGAAAGAAATCACTCCTCTTGTGAAAGAAAGGATCGCACTTCTCATCCAAGAAGGAAACGTGATGGTTCTCAACCAAGGCGTTCTTCTAAAAGGGATCAATGATTCTCCCGAAATCCTAAAGGAACTGTTTTACGGGCTGACCGCGATCGGAATCAAACCCTACTATCTGCATCAGTGCGACGAGGTCTGGGGAAGCAGCGGATTCCGAGTGGAAATCGCAAAAGGCGTCGAGATCATGAAACAGATTCGGGGAAGAATCTCCGGACTTTCCGTTCCTCTTTACGTCGTGGATCTTACCGGAGGCGGAGGAAAGGTTCCTTTACCCGCGGAATATCTGGCTGAAAAGAAGGAACATTCTTATCTCTTTCGTAATTATCAGGACGACCTCTATGAAATCAGTTACTAATATTCGAAATTCTTTTTATAGCCCCGGCCGGAAATCGTCAGTTCGGATCCGGATTACTCAAAGGATTCTTCTTTGTCTATTTATCGTCGGTTTTTGTTTTGCGGCATGCAAAACGCCGGAAAGCAAGGGAATCTCGACGAAAATCGAAACACCTCGCTATCTAAGACTCAATTACGACGTGGTTTACGAAACCTCGGAAGGGGTTACGCTTCTAAACTCGGGAAAACTCTTTGCGAGGGGTTTATTTTATGAATTTCAGATCAATTCTTCCTTAAGCAAATACGATCGAGTGCGCGCCTCTTCTTATACGGAAGACAATCAGATTGATTTTAAGCATCTTTTGACTTCGGAAGAAATGAGTTCTCTTGAAAATAAACAATATCAATATTTCTCGATGCCGAACGATTCCAGGGCCAGCGTTCTGACAGGGATTCACAACGGGAAGTGTTACATTCGTTGGGAATGGCAGAAGGAATCCTTCGTTTTTGTCTTTGAAACGGACCTAAAAAACGAAACCGGCGATTCTCCTGCTGGCCTTGGAAAAGAATTTCATGAAAATATCCGTAAAGGTCTCAGAATTTTTTAGTCTTCTTGACCAATTCTGTACAGGTCCATATTCTATCCCTTACAAGGATCTGACATGTGGCTGAAGCTGGGAGATTCGGAAATTATCAACCTGGATTATATATCCACGATCAAAAAAAACCCCTCTTCGAACGCAATTGAGATCATTTACAACGATCTCAATCATATCAAATCCCTACCGTTTCGCAATCCGGAAGAAAGAGACAGAGCGTATGACGCAATTCTGGAGAATCTTTCGAGAATGAAATTATTTTTTAAGTAGAGAGGGAAGATGGAGTCGATCAAACAAAATCTGCAAACCGTTTTTTCCCTAAAGCCGTTTGAGATCCTTTATTACGGATCCAGACAAAGGGGAGATTTTCGGGATTCGTCCGATTTTAATTTTTTTCTTTTGGCTGACCCGAGCGATCAGCTAAAAAGCACATTCTTACGAGAGATCAACGCAATCTTAAGTCCTCTCGAAGAAATCGCGCCCGTACATTTAGTCACGGCGGACACAGATTCTTTCTTAGCGAGACTTCGTGTCTTCGAACCTTCCGCAACTCATATCTGTGAAATGGGAGAACCATTTTTCGGGAAAGAATACTTTCCTCTTCTCGTGGAAGAATGGAACAAACTCAAATCCAATCCGATCGATTCAGTCGCGACCGGAAAACATCTCAGAAAGAGATATCGTTTTTATAAGAGCATCTCTCCAAGAAGTACCAAAGAAGAAATTATGAGAATGGAGAGATTGGTCGCTCTTTATCTCCAAAACTGGATCTTTAGAGAAATCGAGGACCTGAGTTGGATCGAGGTCGTACACGCCGACATTCCTTCCAGACTGATCGGGATGATTCGCGAACTCTACAAGAAGGAAGCTACGGAAAACACTTTAGAAATTTTGAATCTTTATGAAGACATTCTAAAGTTAAAAACCGAAATCAGAAATCATCAGAATCCTTTTTCTGCGGAGAAGTTTCAGACTCTCAAAGAAACGATTCGTTTCGAAGAAAAAGAAATCAAAATTCTCAAATTAAATTACTGATAAGAGTCCTGGAAGGAATCACCTTTCTTTCCAGGACTCTTTTTGTCTTTTCCACAAATAACGAAATCTCAAGAGAACTTTGTCGGAACTACGACGATTTTCTGTAAGAGCCGGGGCGCCCCTCCCTGATTTTGGGTGGAGGGGTGAGGTGGCGGGAAAATTCGGGAGACTTTGCTTTATCACGAAAATCTACTTTTTGCAAGAAAAAAGTCCCGTGTAGGAACTCTTACAAAAATACACTCTGGCTGCGTTTTAATTCAAAACAGCACCGAAAATCCGCTTCCGGTTTTTTGAGGACGGACACTTCGTAACGAGTTCTCACGACGTCGGAAGATTGGCGATTCATTGGAAAATCCGTTTTGAGCGGTTCGGTCTTTCAGAGGCGCACTTCGCGTTCGATGCGGAAACTCTTCAACTCCGTTTCGTCTAACGTTTTGAAAATAGGTAGTGAGAAACGATCCATTCTTCTCCGTTTCGAAACTTCCAGAGTTCAGCGCAGGCCATAAAAAACACCTTCCAATAGACGAACCATTTTATGGCTTGATCAGCTCCATAGGTTTCGGAAAGAATTTTCCTTACTTGATCCTTATTTTGAACCATTCCATTCAACCAAGCTTCGGAAGTTTTTGCATAGTGGCTTCCATTGACCACCCATTGATTCTGAATTTGAAAGTCTTTCTGGAAATACAAAAATAAATCGTGAGAAGGCATTTGCCCGCCGGTAAAGAAATATTTGGACATCCAATCCGTATCGTCTATAACGTCAAACGCATAAGCAAATTTATGATGCGTAAAGATATGCACGAAGAAAAGCCCCTTCGGTTTTAAGAATCCGGAAAATTTTTCGAAAAGCCTTTCATAGTTCTTCATGTGCTCCAGCATCTCCACCGAGACAAGACGATCGAATTTTTTTGCGATCTTAAACTCGTTCATATCCGCAGTAAGAATCGTAAGATTTTTGAGTCCCCTTTTTTTGGCTTCTCCATCGATAAACTTTTTCTGACTCTTAGAATTGGAAACACCCGTAATCGAAGACTTAGGAAACTTCTCCGCCATATAAAGAGATAAGGATCCCCAGCCGCATCCGAGATCCAGGACGCTCATCCCATTTTCAATTTGAGCTCTTTCGCAAGTGATTTCGAGCATTTTCCTTTCGGATTCGTCAAATGAAGTATTCTCTGTTTCCCAAAAGCCCGAACTGTATTTCATGTGTTTTCCCATCACGAGTTTGAAAAACTCGGAAGGAACTTCGTAGTGTTGTTCGTTCGCCGCACCCGTATGAATCGCGATCGGAGATTTTTTCAACGAGTTCACGTATTCCATCAGATGTTTCTGATTTTTTTCAAGAGAACCCTTGTCTTCATCTTTCAAACGTTGTTTCAACAATTGACGGATTCGAAACCGAATCAGCCAATGCGGAAAAATATCTTTTTCCATTAGATCGTAAATCCATTTCATGAAAGAATTTCCTTTTATTTTAATAGATTCAATATTTAGAATGTGTTTTAAACTCAAAGATCCGGTTTCCAAAAGAAGGAAATAATTTTTATTCCGAAATTCTCGATATCTAAGCCTTTGGAAACCAAGGAAAGAATGCGTTCGTCTTTCTGCTATATTCTTTATACAAATCACCCTTGGACTTCAGTTGACCCACTTCATTCAAAGGAACCCCTGTCACTTTTGTGAGAAGAATAAACATTACGATCGGTGAAATCAAACCAATCCACCCGAATGGAGAACCCAGAGAGAATAACCCAAAGCCCACCCAGATCAACCATTCAAAGAAATAATTCGGGTGTCTCGAATATCTCCACAATCCTACATCGCAAACCTTACCCTTATTCTCAGCATTCTTCTTAAATTCGTTTAGCTGGAAGTCGGCCCAAGCCTCGCCTAACACCGAAAAGATAAAGAGGGCTATTCCGAAAATTTCGAAATAATTCGTATTTGGGTTTTCGTTGATATTCGGAAATACAAAAGGAAGACTCAAAAGCACGGCGAGAATACCCTGAAACTGAAATATGTTTGTAAAAAACTTTCTATCAACTTGATCTCCGTATTCAGTTCGAAAGGCCGTATAACGCGGGTCCTCGTGCCCGGAAAATACTCGAGTCACTAAAATAAACAAAGAAAGTCTCCAACCCCAAAACGCAACGATCACTGTGATCTGAGCGGTTCTCAGAGGGAACCCGTCGCCTAACCAGAAATAAACGATCGCGGCTGTGGATATACAAAGTCCCCATCCGACGTCTACAACGGCGTAATTATTCGCCCTCTTTCCAAACCACCATAAAACCGTCATCAAGACAAACACTACCACCCAAGCGGACAACATAAGAGTAAGGATTTGCAAGAGCATAACTACGAACTTCCTGATTTTATTTTTCTTTCTTCTTCGAATCGAATAAACGTCCCGCTCTTCTCACAAAGGGTAAAAGAAGAAAATAGAGAAGAATCGAAATCGCCGGCGCCCAAATCAACCAACCGAGAACCGCAAATCCGGCAACGTCAAAAATTCCTTTCGCGATTTCCGGAACATTATCTACGGAAATATTTTCAGCCCATTTAAGATTCAGAGGTATTCCCAAAACATCGGAACCGGTTTTTAAAAACGGGAAGATCAAGAGAATCTGCAAAGGATAAACGAGGTAATTCGCCAATTGAATCGTTACCGGATTCAATCGAAGAAGAACTCCTAAAATTCCGCAGATCGTCATCGTCGTTCCAATCAAAGGGAAAACTCCGAATCCCGCGCCGACTACGATACTCAAGGTTATCTTCTCCGGTGTGATTCCGGATTTGAGTTCCCTCTTGATAATTTCCAAAACATTCTTCGGCGCAAAGTGTCTTAGAAAATGAAAAACCGATTTTTTGGGTTGGTGAGAATGTGTTTCTTTCACGATATTCTCACCATTCCATTTTAATTCTCTCGTTAAAATCTATTTTTCAAAGAGTGAGATTATTCGGTCTTGTATAAACGACTTGAACCACACTGATGTTTTTCATAGAGAACGCGGCCGCACAGTATGAAAAATAATATCTCCATTTCCGAATAAAGGATTCGTTAAATCCCATATCTCGAATCAGAGCGATATTGGAATCAAATCCTTTCAGCCAAGTCATCAGCGTATGATCATATTTGGCTCCGATATCTTCCAAAGAATAAAGATGGAAATCGCCGGTTTTATTGATCGCACGATTGATTCTCGCGACGGAAGGCAGAAGTGATCCGGGAAAGATATGCTTCTGAATAAAGTCGACTCCCTTACGAAAGGATTCGTATCTTGCGTCGGGACTCGTAATGATCTGATGCACCATGATCCCGTCTTTTTTTAGAACACGATTGCACATCGCAAAGAATTCTTCGAAGTATTCGTGCCCTACCGCTTCCAACATCTCGACCGTTACCATTTTATCGTAAGAACCTTGAACCTTTCGATAGTCGTCCTTTCTCACTTTGATTTGATCGGATAAACCTTCCGCCTTGATTTTCTCAGTCGCATAACGATATTGTTCTTCGGAAATCGTATACGTCGTCACCTTACATCCGTAGTTCTTCGCGGCATATGTGGACAAGCCGGCCCATCCCGTTCCGATCTCCAAAAGATGATCGTTGGGTTTTAGTTGAAGTTTTTTGCAGAGAATCTCCAGTTTTGCGAGTTGAGCCTTTTCCAGAGTTTCATCCATTGTCCGGAAGTAAGCACAAGAATAGGTCATCGTCGAGTCTAAGAATTTATTGTAGAAGTCGTTGCCGAGATCATAGTGTTCTACGATGTTCTTTTTACTTCCTCGAATCGAATTCTTTCTAAAAAGATGTAAGAGCCTGCTTCCGAGATTCATCAAGCTCAAGTGTGCAAACCGATTTTTACTTCCGCTCACGGAAGGAGAATTTTCTACGTTATAGATAAACCACGAGATAACGGCCCTGATATCATCCGTATCCCAATCTCCGTCCATATAGGATTCGGAAAAACCGAGATCTCCGTTCAAAACCGTCTTTTTATAAAAGATCGGATTGTGAATGTGAATGATTCCCTTATGAAATTCCGGAGGATCTTCGCTTTCCGGATTTCCGAGATACGCCTTTTCTCCGTTGGGTAACACCAAACGAATCGAACCTTTTTGCATCGGCGACAGGGCCTTAAAAAAAAGATTCTTATAAAATCCGAACGACTTGGATTCGGCCGCGGTGATGGTTATTTCCGAATCCTGAAATTTTAAATTGGACTCAGTGGTTCTTTCCAAGATGAACTCCTTTTTGCAGATCTATATTTTCTTCTTTTTTAATAAAAGGCAGGCCCTTAAGACACAATCTCAATGCTTGCCAGTGAATCAGAACAATTACTTTGACTGTTACCAATGGATAACGGAAAAACATTCTTAATAAATTCATATCAGAAAGTTCTAATTTGGTTCCTGTGTATGTAGTGACCATGACGGTCTGGTCTTCTTCCAGTGCGTCTATGCGAATATTAATATTTTCGCTCGAAGGTTTCAAAGTAAATTCAAACTCGGATTTTAATCCTACAAAGGGAGAAACATAAAATAATTTGCCGGTCTTTAATCGGAAGGCTCCGTCTTTCCAAGTTTCTTTTCCTAAGAAGAAGGGTTTTTGTTCTCCAAAGGTGTTTCCCACTTCCGCGACCGCACAGAGAGGTTCGTCATTCTCGCCGTAAAAATAATAAAACGAAACAGGATTGAAAACATAACCCAAAACTCGAACGTTCGTAATCAAGATAGCTTTCTTAATTTTTTCAGAAACTCCGTTTTGTTTCAAATATTCTAATATGTTTTCCTTTGTGTTTTCTTTACCGAAGTTAAGATGATCTCCGGTGGAAAATCGAAAGAGCGACCTGCGATCCACTCCGAAAAATCGTAGTTTGTGATCCAGCTCGGGCAACTCGTCCAGGTCCAATGCAAACGTAAAAATCCCGTAACGAAAACGATTCTTCCGTGGAAATCTTCGATCGTGCATGACCTTCGCCTGAAAGATACAGGAATTCAATTCCAAACCCTTTTACCAAGCAAGGTTTCACTCAGTTCTCTTGCGGACCAGAATGCGTCCTCGTGAAATCCATTTCTAAAGTAGCTCCCGCAGAAAAAAACGTTTCCTTCGCGATTCAGTTCGGATAAACGAGCTTGCGCGTTCAAAGATCCTACGCTAAATAGAGGATGTTCATATTCAATTTCCTGAATGATTTTCCTTCGATCTACGGTTCCCGGATCGTTGATCGAAACGTAATAGTTTTTCTTTTTCGACACTCCCTGCAAGGAATTCATCCAATAAACCGTATAAGGCCTCATCTTTCCGTTCACCTTCTCAATGCGATAATTCCATGAAGACCAGGAAAGTTTTGTTTTCGGCATCGATCTATCGTCCGTATGCAAGGTCGCGATATTCTTCTGATATTTGAACTCTTTGAGCAGTTCTTTTTGCAATGGAGTCGGGCTTTTCAAAAGTTTGAGGGATATATTCCCATGGGTCGCGAGAATCACCTTGTCGAAAAGATTCGACTTTCCGTTTTTTAAAGTAACTCGGACCTTCTTACCGACGTTTTCGACGGAACTGACTTCCGCATTCAATTGAAAGCGATCTTGGATCGGCGCCGTTAAACGTTTTACGTATTCTCTCGATCCCCCGTGAACCGTGTACCATTGGTGTTGTGTATCCAACCCCATAAAACCGTGATTTAGAAAAAAACGAACTAACCCATAAATCGGAAATTGAAGCATCAGATCATCCGGAGTGGACCAGACAGCAGAGCTCATAGGAACAAGATAATAATCCAAAAGGTCTCGGTGATATCCTTCTTTGACAATATACTCATCCAACGTATAATCCATATACTTTGAGTTTTCTAAAATCTTCGGAGCATCTTTGTTGAAACGATTGATGTTGTACAAAAGTCTCAGAAATTTTAAGTTAAAAAAATTCTTTCTCTGCGCAAAGAGTCCGTTGATGCCGGAACCGCAAAACTCCAATCCTTCAGGAACGTGTTGTACGCTAAAGGACATGGAAGATTTTTTTGTTGGAACGTTTAATTCTTCAAAGAGTCGCTTGAGATTCGGATACGTAACATGATTGAATACGATAAACCCTGTATCGATCGGGATCTGCGTCCCGTCCTCATCCACGTCGACCGTATTCGTATGGCCGCCGATATAGGATCCTTTTTCAAAGATTGTAAGGTCGTATTCTTTTTGTAAAAAATGAGCACAACCCATTCCCGCAATTCCGGTTCCGATAATTGCTAGGGATTCTTTCTTCTTTTTCGTTTTGGTCTGGGCAGAAATTTTTTTCCCAGAAATTTTCTTTTTAGAAACCGAGCTGCCGGTTTTCTTTTTCAAATTCTTTTTCAAGAACTACCCGTCCTTTCTTTGTGTATAATAGACAGAAGGGAAGCGATTGGATGTGAAAAAAAAATTCCAGAGGTAATTTCAATTTCGTTTCACTTGTAAGCCTTCAAGATACAAGCGTCACGTCTTTGAAGCACTTGATCAAATGTTCACAAAGCCATAGGCAAGAACGATGTAACGAACGATACGAAGCATAAACACAATTGGAATAAAGAAAGACAGGCGTTGTCTAAAAAAGCCGGAAAGAATTGTAATCGGGTCTCCAACAACTGGAAGAAAAGAAAGCGCTAAAATAAAATATCCCCAGGTCTGCATCTTAAGAGCAATGTAAGAATAGAGTTTTGATTCTTCTATCTTGGTTTCCACTCCGGACCGAAACCAGGTTCCTAAAAAGTAGTTCATAGCGCAGGCGGAACAATTTCCGAGCGAGGCCCATACAATCGCTTCTTTCAACGGAAGCCCCGAAGCGATCGCAATCACAAGAGCAGCTTCCGAACTGAAAGGAAGAATCGTCGCCGCTGCGAAAGAAACAATGGCAAGACCTGGTCCTCCATAGAGAGGAATTAGATTCTTTAGCATTTCCCAAAATTCAGATTCCATTTAAGTTCCTTTCATTGGATCAAAATTATTAAACGACTTCACGCTCCGCTTTCCATCCTCCAAGAAGAATCCGAGAAAAGCATTCATAAAAAGAAAATATATCGATGAAACCTTTTGTTTCCTTCTTTGGGTCAAAGAATAACGAGAGAATCTGAACTCGTTACGTCAAATCAAAATCCAAAAGAATTCATAATCGAAATGAAATTTTCCACTGAGAAAATACGATTCAGAGGATAGAGTCGAATTTTATTACGATATTTTGATACTTAATTTTACAATAATTTTCTTATACCTAAATCAAGGCCTTGTCAATTCAAAAGAAAATAACGTTATGCGTTACATTTATATCCTTTGTGTAAAAATATTAGAATTACCTTGTTGGAATATTCAATTTTATTTATCTTTTTATAAATAGCTTGTGGATATTCGGAACAAAACTGAAAAGTCGGAACCATTTCTGGAAAATAATTTGGTCCTAGGGTTCAAAACAAAAGGTGGTTTTTAATGAAAAAGAAATATTCCATTTTCTTAATAGGAATTACGTGCGCCGTTACCCCGGGATTTGGGGTTTTTGCCCAGAACGATACGAAGCCTGACGCACAATATGCGCCCTGGTCTTTAAAGATTGGAGGCGGCATCGGTCATGCAGAAGACGTTAAATACAAAGAAGACAAGGGAAAGACAAACAACTATCGTATTTCCGCAGAATACAACCCTCGTTACTTTGGTTTCGAATTCGGACTTACGCATCAACTATTTTATCTCAGCGTTCCGTCTCATGCGGATCACCTCCTACCCTACCTGACGTATGCGGCAATCGGTAGAAACGGGAATGTATCCAACGGAGTTCTCTACAATACGGTTGCTTCCAACGATCCCCTGAGAGAAAGGAACAATTTTTCTCTGACGTTCCTTGACATCGGGCCTACGTTTCACCTGCGGCCGGGAAAGAAGTTTGATCCGTATATTTCGATCGGAGCCGGCGCAACGGGTTTTGATAGATACGCGTCCTATCGAGGCTTTGGTCGTTTGGGATTTAAGATCAACTTCGATCGTTTTTTTGTTTTTACGGAAGCAGAAGGTTCTGCGATTAACAGAGCTTATACGAGAGACGTAAGAATACACTATAACGAATATTCGGGCCTGGTCGGTCTGGGATTTCATTTTGGAGGAGAGGAAACTTCCAAAAAGGAAGAACAACCGGTTACAAGTTTATCCTCTTTCTGAAGTAGGACTGGATCAAGGTGATATAACAATCTCATAATGTTTCCAGGAGGAGAAATTACAAATTCTCCTCCTGGAATGTCAATGGAGAATGAAGATCAATTCGATTGAGGATCGGGGAGTCGTATTTCTCTAACCAAACTTTGATAACGAGAAGGAATTCTAAAATTCTTAATATACGACTGGCAATAAGAGCCGGAATGAGAGCTATAAGCGACGACCTTATATTCAAGTCTACCCGAAAAGATCCTTTCAAAGTCTGCGACTTTCATTCGCACGAAAAGCGTCATTATTCGCCCCTCGGAACTCGGCTCTTCTCCCTTAATTTGAATTCTATCTTTTCTAAGTTTGGAAATGAGAAGTTCGACACTTTCTGAACGAACCAAAAATTCTAAACTTATAGCTCTTTTAGATTTAGCGAGGTTTGGACAAACGATTTTTTCGGCATTTCCAACTTGTATAAAAACGAGAAATAGAAAGCAAGATTGGAATATCAAAAATGGGAATCGCATTTTATTCATCGGTCGCTTGGATGAGAGTATTTCGCATTGTCTATTAGAATAGAGTCGAAATTTTCGCTTTATACAGATTGAATCGTAGAAGAAGACTAAAGAATTAAGAATGAGAAAAGTAAGCCTGCATCGACTTGTGAATTTTCTCCGCTTCTAATCCGGCTCGGGTCGCAAAATCCAAACCGCTGGAAGCGAAGTGAATTCCGCGCGAAGAATTGATAAGCGAATTGGCCCCGCAGACCGGAAGTAAGTCCTCGAGCTTCGCTCCTTGTGCTCCAAAACCGGGGATCAAAAAGATACGGTCCGGATTTTGTTTTCGAAGTGTTGCAAGTTCGTGAGGATTGGTAGCGCCGACTACAAAACCGAGATTGATCGGAGAGATCGAATTGCCAATGTAAGCCACTTCTTCGTAAAGAGTTCGACCGGTTTCGGAAAAACGTTTCTTTTGAAATTGAGCCGAGTCCGGATTCGAAGTCAAACAAAGCCAGAAAACAAGATGATCCTGATATTCTAAAAAAGGACGAAGGGAATCAAGTCCCATATATGGAGAAAGCGTAAGGCTGTCGACTTGCAGATCCCCGAAGTAGTAACGAGCGTATTGTCGCGCCGTATTGTCCAAGTCACCACGTTTGATATCGGCTACGATAGGAATTTCAGGATAATTGCTCTTGAGATGACCGATCACCTTTTCGAACTGCCGGATTCCCGAAGAACCAAAAACTTCGAAGAATGCGATGTTCGGTTTGTATGCGACCGCGTAGGGCGCCGTAGCATCGATGATCTCGCGACAAAAATGAACCAGAGGTTCCGGACCTCGTTTGATCGTTTCGGGAAGTTTGCAATAGTCGGGATCGAGTCCGACACAAAGAAGAGATTGGAGAGATTGGCTCCGGGTTAGGAATTTACTTTGAAAATTCATCGCCCCTCCCCGGATAAAATGATCTTACTTACGAACGATATATTTCTGCGCAAACTGAGGAAGCACAAAAGCAGCCTTATGCATTTCAGCAGAATAATATTTCAGTCCTTGTGGAACTCTTTTTGGATCCGGAACAACAGTGTAAGGATCCGGACCTTTGGAGCAATAGGTGAAGCCGATGATCCCGGATGGATAAGTCGGTACCACGGTAAAATAATAACCACAGTGATTGAAAATTTCAGGAATGAAATTGAACAGCTCACGAATGATCGGACCGTGATAGTAAAAACTTTCCCCTTGAGTCGTGCAGATGCCGCCTTCTTTCAAGCAGTTCGACATCGTTTCGTAGAAAGGTCTTTTGAAAAGAACTTCGGCAGGACCGACCGGATCGGAAGAATCTACCATGATACAATCAAAGTAATTCTGATAGTCCTTCACGTATTTCGCACCGTCTTCATAGGCGTGTTTTACGCGAGGATCCTTCATCGCATTTGCGATTTCAGGAAAGTATTCGTAACAAACATCGATCACACCTTTGTCGATTTCACAAAGATGAACTTCTTTTACGGAAGGGTGTTTGAGAACCTCACGAACGGTCCCTCCGTCTCCTCCTCCGATCACCAGAACCTTTTCCGGATTCGGGTGGCTCATCATAGGAACGTGAACGATCATCTCGTGATAAGCGAATTCGTCGGCTTCGGTCATCATGACAACTCCGTCCAGAGTGAACATTCTTCCGAATCCTTCCGATTCAAATACATCGATCTTTTGAAAAGGAGTCGTCCTGGAATGGAGGAACTCCTTTACTTTGATCTTAAGTGCGCGTCCGTTTTTAAGTTCTAATGCTTCGTCTAACCAAAGTTCCATCAATTTTCCTTAGAAGCGGTTGGTCACGGTGAGTCTCATCGCGCCGCCCTGGAAAAATTTACGGGTAAACTCGGAAGCTACCTTCGGATCGTAACACTTGCAAGAGAAGATATCAATGTAAGAAGTATTGGTATCATTTGCAAAGTGCGCCGAAATACAAGAGGTCTCGATCAACTGAAGCATGGAATATCCGGCGACTCTTTCGTCTTCACCGAAGTGAACAACGATGGTTTCACCGAAACGTTTCATTTCGATCAGGTCACAGAGTTCTTCCACGTAACGTTTGATAGCGTCCGCGTCACGGATCAGAGCTGGATCACAAGATTCTAAATCGATAGAAGTTAAAAGTCCCCAAGCTCCGTCTACGAAGGCCGGGTGCACTTTCAATTCTTCGTTTGCGTCGATCTGAGATTGAATGTAAGTCGGAAAATGATTATGAAATCTAGTTCTAAAACCATCCGCATTCTTTCCGGAAGAAAGAG
>NZ_CP015218.1:447500-486474 GCF_001729245.1 Leptospira tipperaryensis
CAATCTCAATAGTTTTCGGTCCATCCTCAGTCCGGATTCTACCCCAACAGCGATCTTAAAATCAAACGCTTATGGTCACGGTCTAGAAACGATGACCAAACTTTGTATCGAGGAAGGTGTTTCTCGGATCGGAGTCAATTCGATCGAAGAAGCACAACGTGTTCGTCAAATCGATTCGACCATTCCGATCTTGATCATGGGAGAAATTCAGAATCTTGCGGAGGCTAAAGACCTTTTGGCCGATCCGAATTTCTGGATCATTTTTTCCAGGCCGGAAACTGCGCGAGTTCTTTCGACTTTGCACCCGGCTCCAAAACTTCATCTCAAAGTGGACACGGGAATGGGAAGACTCGGGACCCACGGAGAAACTCTCAAGGACACGTTAGGAACTCTTCGAGATGAAAAGATCCGAATCGACGGAATCTGCACGCACTTTGCGAGCACCGAAGACGTTTTAGAACATAAGTATTCTCTAATGCAGATTCGGAAGTTCGAGGAAGCCGTTGTGTTGGCGGAATCCTTTGGTTTTAAGAATTTGGTTCGGCATACGTGCGCGTCCGCTTCAACGATGCTCTTTCCGGACGCGCATTATGAGATGGTGAGAGTCGGGATTTCTCTCTATGGACTTTGGCCGAGTATGCAGACTCGTTTGTCTTTGAACCTCACGGGGAATAAGAATTTTCAGTTGAGTCCGGTTTTGTCCTGGAAGACAAGAATCGTTCACATACAGAGTCATCCGACTAACAGTTACATCGGCTATGGTTCCACGTTTCAGACTTCGTATCCGACAAAGGTCGCGGTCGTTCCGATCGGTTATTACGAAGGACTCGACCGAAAACTCTCGAGCAACGGAGACATGCTTGTTCTTGGAAAAAGGGCGAGAATCCTCGGAAGAATTTGTATGAACATGACGATGCTGGATGTTACTCATATTCCCGGCGCGACCGTAGGGAGCGCCGTCACAGTGATCGGCGAAGACGGCGGCGAATCGGTCACAGCGGACGATATTGCGGATAGAACGAATACGATCAATTACGAGGTAACAACTCGAATCAGCGAGTCCATTCCAAGGATTGTTGTAGACTAGAAACTCTTTATTTCTTAGCGTTACTTGTATCGTAACCGATTGATAAAAAACAAAAAAGGGGCCGCATGCAAGAGACCTCCGCTACTTCCACAGTATCAAATCCAACTCAGATCGTCTATTCCACCAAAACTTACGACTGGCTCATTGCCCTGGTTTACAGAACCAGGGGATTGATGTTCGATTCCATCGACGAATACTTCGAAGAATCCAATCACGATCGGATTCTCAAAGCGAACTATCCGACCGTGATCATCGGAAATCACGTGGAAGAAGGCGACGTGCCTGCGTTATCCGCCGTACACAGAGTGATCCAACCGAAGATCAAGTTTGCAATTCCCGCGAGAGAAGACATCTTAAAGAAAAACTTTTTAGTAAAAGAATTTCGTCCGAAAGGAACTCTCAAACTGATCTTTGGATTGATCGATAAGACGAACGTCATTCCGGTTTTTTTAAGATACATCGGATGTTTTCCGGTCAAACGTCCGTTCCGAGACAACGCGAGAGAGCTGATCAAAAGTGGGGAACTCCGAAACATGGTCGATCAAGAATGGAACACTCTCGTCGAAAGAGTTCGTTCCGGAAGAAATTTGTTTATGTTTCCGGAAGGGACCTTTAATCACGACGGTTATCTCAATCAGATCAAAAAAGGCGTCTATTATCTTCGAACCAAAATCAAAGACGTTCATTTTATTTCCTTCACTCTGACTTACGATTATATTTCGGCGAAAAAGACTCAGCTTCATATCGCCTATGGTGAGAATTTCGACATCTCCGAAGACGCGAGCAGCGACGAAGTCACGAACATCGTCAAAGAAAGATTAGGAAAAAATTACGTAGTCACTCCGGGGAATCTACTTTCCACTATTCTAATGCAGTTAGGACCGGATTCTCAGCTTGGAAAAGAAATTCTTTTCAAACGTCTGCAAACCTTGGCGTCCGAACTCAAAAAAAAGAGCAAAGGGATTCATATTTCAGGAAAGTTATTTACGAACCACTTGGAAGACGCGTTTCAAAACATTCTTAAGAAGGGATTGGATCATAAACTTTTGAAGCTCGATGGAAACGGAAACGTTTCCGGAACGGACAAGTTGCTTCATAAGGAAGGAGACACGAGAAATCTTTTGAAAAAGAATATTCTCTTATATCACGCCAATCAGCTGACATATTACAAACCGGAGTTGGAAAAAATTCTTCCTTCTCTCGCTTAATCAAGGAACTCAAATTAGAATGGGATTTTGGAAACGTCTATTTTCGCCAAAAAGAGAATATCAAACCGCAGCAAAGGACTGGATAGAAAACTCCGAGAAAGTTCAGAAAAGCCTGAACAGGAGTTTGGATTTTATCTTCAGCTCCACTCTGAAAGAACTTTTGCCGGAAAGACTTTCCATCTCTTTAGAGCCGATCGCCGGGATTCGAATTCCGGATGAAAAGCTAAGAATCATTTTGCAAGGAATGGACGTTCAGACCCTACTTCCTTTTAACTCGGTTTCGGAAGCAATGAGCCTTGAAACACAGGAAGCAATTTTAGAATTGGCGGCCGGCACGGCCGCCGCTCCTTCAAAAATTTTCTTGATGAAGATCCTCAATCAATCTCCGATACAGGAAATGTTTTCGCAAGGTTTGGAAAAGATATTAGTAGAATTTAATAAGAAATTAAATCCGCTCGCAGGCGTTTTTCAGGCCGCGGGTTTTGAAAAACAAATTTCCGGATTTTTAGGAACTCTGCTTCCGGGTTTTACGGAAAGAATGGCTGAGATTCTCCATTCTTCCTCCGAAAGTGAGGCCGGAAAGATGTTGATTCGAAATACCTTGAAGATTTTATTCCAATCCGGATTTTCGGAGATGGGGCATCTCGAATCTACGGACTTAAGAAAACATCTTGAGAAGTTAAGAGACGCCGCATCAAAAGACCCGCTTTTGGAAAAGAGCGTGGAAAAGTTTTACGAAAATATAAGAGATTCTATTTTAAACGAATACAGAGGAGAAACTCTCAAAGAATTTCTCGGCTATTCCGAAGAAGAATACGTTCGATTTAGAAACGTCGTTTCTAAAAATACGGCGGAAAACATTCTTGCAATTCACAAACAAAAGCCGCTGACTGGGCTTGTATCCGGACTTCTGGAGGATGTGCTTGGATGAAAAAAGTGATCAATCAGATCGGGAAGGCTTTAGAATACCTAGATAAATTAGGAACGGGAAAGTCCTTTCAACTGTTTCGATCGCTCGGATACGAAAAGTTATATTCTCTCTCTGAGAAAGTAGATCATAAGACTCTTCTTTATATTAGTCAAAACCTGGACGAGAAAACAATCGTAGAATTCTTAAATCGAATTCCGGAAGAAACCTTAGTCTTACTTTTGTCGACGGTGAAGCCCGGAGACATTACATATTTTGCAAATAGTATTCCGATGGACGATTTGGTTTTGTTGTCCACTTCCCTCCCTGCTTCCGATATCGCCGAGATGGCCTTGAAGACTGGAAAAGAATCCTCGGCGGAACTTTTAAAAAATATCGGCCCGGCAAAGTCGATCGCATTGTTAAAAGAAGTCGGAGTTCAGAATTTCATAGCACTCTCTTTGCAAATCCCTCCTACTGAATTGATTCCCGTGGTCCAAGAACTAACGCCGGAACAATCGGGAATTTGGATTCGAAAGAGAGGGGTCGGCGATATACCGAGACTCATCCAAGCCTTTGGAGTTCAGAATCTTCTTTTGTTTTTAAGAACTCTCGGTTTTGAAAAGAATCTTCATATTATGGGCGTTTTAGGTTTGGAAGAATTGATCGAGTTGGCTTATACGATCGCAGGGATGAAACTTCCCGGACTTACTTCCGCTAAGAAAAAGCAAAAGAAAGCTTCTTCGAAAAAAACTTTTAAGAAAAAAGCAAAGCCGAAGAAAAAGCCGGCATCGAAAAAGAAAAATAAGATTAAGAAAGTTTAATTTCTTTTTAAAAATAGAATTTGTCGTTATTATAGGTGAATTTTACCCATCTTGGAAGTGTGGAAACTTTTGCGTTTAGAGTCCGTAAGTAGTGATGTCTTTTTAATCCACTGTCCTTTTTAAAAAATTCGTAATATTCTGAACAAAATTTCTCTTTTTTATACCTTTGAGCGATTCTGAATCACGCTCCAGGAACCGTAAAGGTTATGGAAATGCTTTCAATCCGTTCTGATCAAGTCATTGAATCCGCCTTAGTAGAAAAAACTTCCGACGTTGTTACCGTTATTCTTCCTGAGAATTATTATTTTGCCTTGAACCCGAAAGAACAAAGGGATCTCAAAAGAAAACTCCCTTTTCTGTTGAGTAGATATGGAAAATACTTGGCCGGAGCTTCCCGCCTCAACACAAAAGCCGGAAAGATTCTTTATCAGAAAAACCAGGGGAAGATGAAAAGAATTAATTTCAGAGTTGAATCGGGAATGTGGAACATTTTAGGAATGCTTGCACTGAGTCACGGAGTCTCAAGATGTTTTCTTTTTCATTATATGCTGATTTTGGAATCTTTAGGAGTCGGAGATTCTATCGTGCAAACGATGAACGCGGGACCTCCCACATTTCACAGGGTTTACAGCTTCATCTGGCAATTGGATCTACAAAGCAAAAGGATTTTCAGAAAGTTAGAATTCGATCCGAACCCGATTTTTCCCATTTTTTATGGAATGTATTGGGCCAAGTCCTTTTAAAACGATAAAACAGCTTCTGCTCCATCAACCAGATTTCAAAGAATCGCGATTTACCAAATCACGACCAAGAGGAACGTTACTCCGGCTTATCCAAACTTTTCTTAGCCTGAACGAGTTCTTCTCTTCCTTTCTGAATCGCTTGCAAACGTTCCTGAATCACATTCAAAGAAGAATCCGGAAAATTTTTCTGAGAGTCCTTGAAAAATTTCAGACTATATTCTAAGATTTCTTCCATGTCATTGGATCTCTTTATCTTAGAATCCAAATAGAATTTCATCTCCGGCTTTTCGACTTCTCTTCCTTCGAGTAAGGCAGTTCGAATTTCAGACATTCTCTCTTCGTCTCTCTTTCTCTTTTCCTCTTCTTCCTTACTCAATTCCCTAGGAATCATACTGTTATCTGGAAAACGATCGGCCAAAGGTTTGACCTTCTGAATCACTTCCTTTCTCACTCTCTCTCTTTCCTCAGGTGAAAGACTGGAATAGCCGCCTGCGGCGGCCTCTCCGGCTGAAGCCTCGCTCGAACCGACATCCGCATTCTCAGCAACTCCTGATTTTGAAAAATCTAAAAAATTCCCGGATTCAAACAAAGAATTTTCATCTTGATCGACTGTGTTTCTACTGAGTCCGCTCTTTAACTTTTCATTTCCATTCTCTCTTGAGAATGAGGTTTCTCCGTTCTCAAAGACCAAATAAACCAAAGACAATAAAACGATTCCAAGAATCGAATAGATAAGATATTTTTTCATTCCGTTTGTAGTGGCAAAAAGATTCTAAAATTACTTCCACCGTTGACCCTGGATTCCAAAGTGATTTCTCCGTTCATCTTATGCAAGATGGTCCTTGAGATCGAAAGACCCAAGCCCGTTCCTCCGATTCTTTTGTTTCTATCGTTTGGAATTCGGAAGAATCGTTCAAATACCTTTTCTATGTATTTCGGATCGATCCCAACTCCGGTATCCTTGATATTAATTTCCAACTTACCGGCTCCGGACTGAATCATCTTGATTTCTATCTTTCCTCTTTCCGTATATTTGATCGCGTTTACGAAAAGATTCGTGATCACTTGCGAGAATTCGAAACGAATTCCTTTGATCTTTAATTTCTTTAACAATGTAACTTCGACATCCAATCCTTTTTCTTTCGCGGAAGGTCCGTTGGAATAGACGACTTCTTCTATCACCAAAGCAGGATCAAAATTCTCCACCAAACCCGAATTGTCGTCGCCCCGGACCTCTTCGAACTTCAACAAGTTCTCGATCAGATGGTTCAGTCGCTTAATATTTTTTTCAATCACATCCAACATTCCACTCTGATCTTTGGAAAGAGAAGAATTCAGTTCGTTTCTCAAAAGTTCAAAGTAACCTTGTATATTCGTCATCGGAGAACGAAGTTCGTGACTGATATTCGAAATAAATTCGTGTTTTGCCTGTTCGGTTTCCTTTTTTTCGGAATCGAATAAAATATGAACCTGATAGATCTTTCTCGCCCTCTCGAACAATGCAGTGATACTCAACGAGACTTGCATCTCGGACTTATCTTTCAGCCTCATCTTCGCCTGATCCACTCGTAACATCGTCTCAGCCGATTTAATCGGGGAAGACCACTCGCTCATCTCGCTTAGACCGGGAAACAAAGCTTCCAGAGTCAGGCTGATTACGTTATCCTTGCTGTAACCGGTCAGACTTCGGAAATTATAATTCCCTCCGATCAAGGCGCCGGAAATAGAATCTAACAGAATCACAGGAATCGGGGAAAATTCAAAGAGATAGTTAAAGCGGTCGTCAGAAAACTGAAGTTCCATCGCCCTCTTATCCATCTCCAATCCCTGCATCATTAGTACATTATCAATTGCTAAATTATGAATTTCTTTTGCTCTAATTTCCTGAAAGAGATAATCCAAAATTGAATTGATTCCCGTCCGAATCGCGGAAGCGGTTCCTTTGAGAGGAAGAATCGGCATACGCGCCGTTTTTTTAGAATTATAGATATTGAGGACCAGATTCTGAAGATCGGTCACCAAATCCCCGAGTTCTCTTCTTTCTCCCGCCTTTTGTAAGAGCAGACTCGATTCATTCTTACTGTTAAACTGCTCTTCCATCAGAACCGTTTTTCTCGCAGTCAAAGCCTCCGGATACTGAGGAATCGGATCCTTCGCGGCGATCTGAAGCGCTTCCATAAGGACAGGAGGCGGTTCGGTAAGATGATCCATGGATCGCCAGAAAATTCTTCCGAGATATTCCAACTCTTCCGGATCGGCGGCCGGAGAAAGCATCTCTCTTAAATCCTGAGAAGGTTGTTTGAAAAAATAATGCAGTTGTTCCGCTTCTATCTTAAATTCGGGAACACTTTCATGAATCGCATGATCCGTCGATTCGTTCGTGTTCTCGATCAGAGACTGAATCGCTCTGCTGATTGCGCTCTGAACCTTTTGAATTCGATCCGGATACGTCTTTGCGAATTTTCCGCTGAACGCAAGCATGTTTACGGGAAGACGATACGGGGGAAGATCTCTTCCATCCGAAATTCTAAATCCATTGTTTAAGAAATGAGATTCCTGAACGGAACCGATCAATCCCAATGTGTTCGTCTGCGAGAATTCGTATTCCAAAAGATAAGATCGAGAAGAGACATACGCGCAGCTGATTTTTTTTTGAAACCTGCTCGATCTCAAAAATTCCTGAGCGAGTAATTTATCAAGAGACGTATTTTGCAAAACGGGAACCAAATACGGAGTACTATCTAAAATAGAATCCGTACTCGAATTGTATCTGGAGTAAAACGAATGAATCATTCTGGAAAGAATCATTCCCCGGTAGATGGATTTGTTCGGAGCCGTTCTCTTGAGATGAAGATCCAACCAGGTGGTAAACGGGATTTCTCCCGCTTCAATCTTTCCAGTACTTAAAAAGGCTAATATAGCGTCGTAACTCTCGAGAATTCGAATCTGAACTTGAACTCCCTCTTTTTCAAAAAAGCCCCGAGACTTTGCGTATAAAATCGGGAACGCGGAAATTCTAGAGGTGATGGCAATTTCAATCACAGACGGCAGTATTTACCAGGCTTTCAATTTATCAAGAATCCCTTGATTTTTCATCAAAAAGAAAAAAAGGTCATCTTTTTAGAGAATTCTTCCGAGAGACATAATATGAGGATCGAAGAACTTCCGACCGTCCAGTCCATCCTGAACCGAATTCGAGAGATTGAAAGTCTCCCGAACCAGTTTGTCCGGGAAACCCCGGTTCCGAATCAAAAAACTCCTACCGTGGATTTTGATTCCATTCTCCAAGCCGCTCAAGCAAAAACGAATCCGGTTTCTGAGACGGAAATCGGGAGAAACGTGAGAGGCGAACTCAAAGGTGTCGAACCTACTCTCGCTGAAATCATTCGTAAAGAATCGGAGAAGAATCACCTCGATCCCACGCTCGTTCAGAGCGTCATCAAAGCAGAATCCGGATTTAAAACAAACGCGGTTTCTCCCAAGGGCGCCGTCGGTTTGATGCAACTCATGCCTTCCACCGCGAGCCTTCTCGGAGTCGATGATCCTTCCGATCCGGCTGAAAACGTAGCCGGTGGAACAAAATTCTTAAGCGATCTCTTAAACAAATATAAGAATTTAGATCACGCCCTCGCGGCCTACAACGCCGGCCCCGGTGCGGTTGATCGTTACGGCGGAGTTCCTCCTTACAAAGAAACTCAGAAATACGTTGCAAAAGTTAAAAAGTTTTACGAAGAAGCTCAGTAGTATTTTTTAATCTCGGTTTCGAGACATCCCGTAAGAGATTTACAACTCGCGGTTTCAATTCCTGAGAGACAAACCTGCATCTTATCAAAATGTTTTCTGCATCCTCGAAGACAGGAATTTTCTATCTTCGAGGATTGTTCCTTTGCGACCATTCCGGGAAACAGCTCGGAAACACATCCCGTCAGCTTTGTACAATACGTTAGACACACTTCCTTGGATTCTTCCGAATAGAATTCGTTTTTTTGGATCGACCTTCCGTATTTTATAAACATCACACCGAACATTAATACAAGCAGAACGTAAACCGGTGCATAACGAACGATATGTCGAAGCGTTGAATTCATTTGTTCACCGACTTCGAGTTTTCGGAAAGAATCGCTTCGGAACTGTAGAGTTGGATTCTATCATACCAATCTTGGTGTATTAGAATTTCCTTAATTCCCAGATCCCGTTTCCAAATCGACCAAGACTGAGCCGGCGCATAGACGCTCGGAAGTCCCACTTTCGTTCTGTAAACGACCACGTCCCTCTTTCCATCCATACAATTCATCTGCGCTCCGGGAAGAGAATGTTCGACCTGCGCGAAAGGCAACGCATTCTTAAACGTCAATGCGACCCATGGGTTCTCGGAGACGATACAGAGATTCTTACTTTCCTGGATTCTTCCGCTCAAAGGTACGTCGGGAAGATTTACGGAAGGAATGAGAATCAACTGAAGATAAAACATAAACCCGGTTCCGAGTAAAAGTGTCAGAAAAGTTTTATAAAGAATCGTTTTCTTTTCCGGAATCATCCAGAAAGCTCCTACAAGATTTGCAAATCCGACCCACAAAAGATCCGCCCACGCCTCTTGTCCGGAACGAAAATCCAAAAGAATCTTTCCGAGTCCCAACACGATCGAAACGACGATCAAAAATTGAAAGTTTCTAGAAAGAGGTCCCGACAAAGAAGATTCTTGTTCGCTTCTGGAAAAATACAATCCTACTCCGACAAAGGCCAGAGGAATCAACGGAAGAATATAGTAATAGTCTTTTCGATTCGGCAATTCGTGTATTATGGAAATTGCAACCGTTGAAAAAATAAGGGTCCTGCCTATCATTCCCCCAAAACTAGGAGCTACTTTCAGAACCGACTTCGACATCGTTTCCAAAAGAAAAGGTGTAAAAGGAAGACAGTACAGGACCCACCCCAAAAGGATAATCAACTCATTTTGATTCGTAGTAGCAGTCGAAAATTTTCCTAAGTTTTCAGTGAAGAAGAATACTTTGAGAAAGGCGCTTCCCGCCGGTGATAACGAAGTCAGGATCCCTCCCCAGAGCGCAAGAACTCCAAGAGAGATCGTGTGAAACAAGATTTGATCTACGGTCATTCGGATTAATCTTTTTTTGCCGGACCATTCTCCAGCGGATGTAAATTGAAACGCGTGCATAAACGCCCAACCGGCGAGTAACGTTCCTGAATACACTTGAAACAGAGGCCCTTTCACCAAACACGCAAAGCCGGATACAAGGGCGGCCGCGATCAAGTAAGTTCGACTTCTTTTCTTAAAGAAGACGAGTAATAGAAAGGTGGAAAGCGTTAGTAGAAAGGTCATCAGGGCTTCCATCATCACGAGCCTGGAAAACTTAAAAACTCCTAACGTTAAAAGATAACTGGAAGCGATGATCGCGGAATAAATCGGCGCCGCCTTAAACAAACGAAGCGCAAAGTAGATAAGAATCCCAGTCCCCGCAAAGAGAAACAAGGAAGGAAGTCTTTCCGCAGTCAGACTCATTCCAAAAATCAAATCCGATGCGATCCCAGTCCAAAAGAGTACGGGTGGTTTGTATAGATTCATGATTCCTTCAAATCTCGGAAAAAGAATTTCTCCGCTCTGAATGCTCTCTCGAATCGTGGCGATGTGCATTTCCTCGTCTCCTTGAGGAAGCACTGCTCTCGATCCGATATTGGGGAACAAAAGTAACACCGAAATCACAAAGAGGACCGCCGCGATCAAAAGGTCTCTTCGATTCGGAGATATCTTTTGTAAAGACCCGACTTGTGAAACGGTGGAAATGAGAGAAGAACCGAGCTTCCGGGAGGAGTTTCGTGCCATTTTGCGTCCTCTTTTTATGTAATTGCTTACTTACTTATTGCAATCTTTCTCAGACGCTCAAAAAATGACAATCTAGATTAAAATTAAGAATGGAAAAAAGGAAAGGTAGGGTCTTACTGAAAGGATGCTCAATTCTACGGAGTCAGATTCAAATAAAATTACGTTAGCGTAGATTTGTTTGTGAAAGGCTTCGAATCAAGGGATTCTCTTGAAATAGTGAGTGACACCGCGCCCAACGTAACTTTTATAGGGATCAAAATGAAATCGGCAAGGTCGAAGGCAAACAATTCAGAACCGCTCGCTAAGGATGAAAATGCATGTGAAACCATCATCCGAAAACGGGATCGTTCCGCGACCGAGACCGCCATCCTTTTAGCCGCTATCCAAGTCTTCGCCAAAAAAGGTTATGACGCGGCCAATACCAAAGATATTGCAAAACTTGCTAATGCGAACGAAGCGTTGATCTTTCGTTACTTCGGAAACAAAAAAGGTCTCCTCGAAGCCATTCTCACAAGATCCGAAGAAATCAATTCGGACGAATCTTCCACCCGTCAGAAGAACCAAGAAAGTTATCAAGATTTAGAAGCCAGCCTTCAATATTCCATGTCCGGAAAGTGCAGAGACTTTCGAGAAGCCGAAGATTTTATGAAAGTCGCGGTCAGTCAGATCATCTTAGATCCCGAAGTCAGCCAGATCATTCAGAAGAAAATTTATACAAAAGCTCTTCCCGAATTTACGGCTGAATTGGAAAAATTTAAAAAAGCCGGAAAGATCGATCCTAAAGCGGATCTGAAATCCATCGCCTACGCAATCTCTTCCCTTACGTTTGCCTTAGGCTTTATGGGTCAGTGCGTCTATAAAATTCCCCCTGCAGAAATCCAAGCCACCATCAAAGAAGTCGCAAGAATTTTTAGAAAGGGTTTAGAGCCCGAATCCAAGAAGAAGTCTTCGAAGTAAATCAGAGGCTTTTCCTAGAAGGATTTGCGTTTTGTGAGAGTTCCCACAAAAGTTTCACGGTCGGGGCGCGCTCTTTTCTCAAGATAAATTGTTTGATCGAAGAAAGTGTGGGAACTCTCACAGGGTTTTCTCATATTGAGACGTAGGAGTTCCTACAAAACGACCTTAGAGAAGCTTCTGTTTGTAAAAATTACGATTTTATGATAGAGGAAAAGTAGGAATTAGGACAGGAGAGAAGTCGTCTTCTTTCTAAGAAAAAATCCTAAAAAGAAGACGATCGAAAAAAGTTACCCTTTCTTTCTTTGTTCTTCGCTGATCAGATTCAGAGCGCTTCCCGCTTTGAACCAAGCAATCTGCTGGGTGTTGAAAGTATGATTCACTTTGATTTCTTGTTTAGAACCGTCTTTGTGGTTCAAGACAAGAGTCAGAGGAGTTCCTTCTTGAAAGGAAGTCAGACCAAGAATATCGATCGAATCCTCTTCTTGAATCTTATCATAGTCCGCTTTGTCGGCGAACGTAAGAGCAAGCATTCCCTGTTTTTTCAGGTTTGTCTCGTGGATTCTTGCAAAGGACTTCACAAGAACCGCTCTCGCGCCGAGATGTCTCGGTTCCATAGCCGCGTGTTCTCTGGAAGAACCTTCTCCGTAGTTTTCGTCCCCTACTACGATTGATCCGATTCCCTTTGCTTTGTAGGCTCTTGCGGTTTGAGGAACTGGTTCGTATTCTCCCGTTAGCTGATTCTTCACCGCGTTGGTCTTATCGTTAAACGAATTGACCGCGCCTATCAAAAGGTTATTGGAGATGTTATCCAAATGACCTCTGTATTTCAACCAAGGCCCCGCCATAGAAATATGGTCGGTGGTACACTTTCCCTTTGCCTTGATCAGAAGTTTTAATCCTTTCAGATCGTTTCCTTCCCAAGGAGTAAAAGGAGAAAGCAACTGAAGACGATCAGATTTCGGATCCACCGCAACGTTCACTTTGGAACCGTCTTCTGCCGGAGCGAGAAAACCCGCGTCCTTTACGTCGAAACCTTTTGGAGGAAAATCCAAACCCGTAGGAGGGTCGAGTTTTACTTCTTTTCCGTCCTTGCTTTTTAGGGTGTCGGTTAACGGATTAAAATCCAATTTTCCCGCGATTGCAAAAGCAGTTACAATTTCGGGTGACGCAACAAACGCGTGAGTTCCCGCAAAGCCGTCGTTCCTCTTCGCAAAGTTTCTGTTAAACGAAGTGATGATGGAATTCTTTCTTTCCGGATCTTTTGTCTGACGACTCCACTGACCGATACAAGGACCGCAAGCGTTCGCGAGAACCACTCCTCCTATATCGGAGAATGTTTTGATGAGTCCGTCTCTTTCTATCGTATAACGAATCATCTCTGAACCCGGAGTTACGGTGTATTCCGCTTTGACTTCCAGATTCTTCTCGGAAGCTTGTTTTGCGATCGAAGCCGCGCGTGTGATATCTTCGTAAGAAGAATTTGTACAGGAACCGATGAGCCCGACTTCCAAGTTCGTCGGCCAACCGTTTTTCGATACCGCTTCTTTGAACTTGGAAAGAGGAGTCGCCAAATCGGGAGTAAACGGACCGTTGATATGAGGTTCGAGTTCGGAAAGATTGATCTCAATCACCTGATCAAAATATTTCGAAGGATCCGCATAGACTTCTTTGTCACCGTTTAAGTGTTCCTTGATTTTGTCCGCGAGTTCCGCAACGTCTTTACGATTCGTGTTCAAGAGATATTCTTTCATGTTCTGATCGTAACCGAAAACGGAAGTGGTAGCGCCGATCTCCGCGCCCATATTACAAATCGTTCCTTTTCCAGTACAGGAAAGGCTTTCCGCGCCTTCTCCGAAGTATTCTACGATCGCTCCGGTTCCACCTTTTACGGTAAGAATTCCCGCCACTTTTAAGATGACGTCTTTCGAAGAAGCCCAGCCGGAAAGTTTACCGGTGAGTTTTACTCCGATGAGTTTTGGGAATTTTAATTCCCAAGCCATTCCCGCCATCACGTCCACCGCGTCAGCGCCGCCGACTCCGATCGCGATCATTCCGAGGCCACCCGCGTTTACGGTATGAGAATCGGTTCCGATCATCATTCCGCCTGGGAATGCATAATTTTCTAATACGACTTGGTGAATGATCCCCGCACCCGGTTTCCAAAATCCGATTCCGTATTTGTTGGAAACGGAAGAAAGAAAATCATAAACTTCCTTGTTCACGTCGTTGGCGGTTTTTAGATCTTCAGTCGCTCCGTCTTTGGCTTGGATCAAGTGATCGCAATGTACGGTAGAAGGAACCGCGACGGTGTTTCTTCCCGCGGACATAAACTGAAGAAGCGCCATTTGCGCGGTCGCATCTTGCATCGCCACTCTGTCCGGAGCAAAGTCTACATAAGACTTTCCTTTTTCGTAGGCTGCTTTTGGTTCGCCTTCCCAGAGATGGGAATAGAGGATTTTTTCTGTAAGAGTAAGAGGTCGTCCAACAACGTTTCTCGCTTTTGTAACAAGATCCCCGATCTTTGCGTATCGGGCGCGAATCATTTCTATATCGAATGCCATTGTTTTCTCCGTAGATATTGAAACCTGTCCTTGGTGCGACACCCAAAGAGAGCGGACCGAAGAGTTCCTTACGCGCATCCAAAGATGCCTTCAGCGCTGTCCGTTTTGTTGGGATCCTTTTTTGTGGAAGGGAACGTTTGGATTTCCTTCTTTCGTCAAGATCGGATCCGCACCAAAACACTGTCCTTTTTAGTTCATCGAATATGGGGACAAGTTATAAATTCATGCTCTTGTAAGCATTTAGTTTGTATAGGATTTTTCAGAAGAAGATTGAAAAATAGAATTTTGAGACTGTGAGAGTTCCCACAAAGAAGGGCAAAGCCGAGAGCACGGAAAGAATCGAAATTTTGAAACCGAAAAACTTGGCTCCGGAAAGAATCCGGTTTTTTGAATGTAAGAAAGATCGAACCGGAGAAAATTCTCCGGAGGTCATTTTCCAAAAAGAATCAGTTTTGAATTCTAAGCTCGACCCTTCTGTTTTTTTCCTTTCCTTCTTCCTTGGAGTTATCCCCGATCGGAACGCTCGCCCCCTTAGGAATGATCTGAAATCGATCCACGGAAATTCCGTTCCCAACGAGATAGTCCCGAACCATTTCGGCTCGAAGAATGGAAACTTTTTGATTCACGGATTCGGTTCCTTCGAGAGAAGTATGTCCGATGATCTTCACTCGAATTTTAGAATCTTCTTTCATCCATCGAGAAAGCTGATTGAGACTTGGTCTCGATTCCTTATGAACCTGAATGCTATTTTTCTCAAAACGGATCACGCTCATTTCGAGCGCCTTGAATTTAGGATTTGAGGAGAATGCTTCCTCATCCCCTTTTCCAAACCAGGAAAACGAAGATTTTTTTTCGGATTCGAGATTCTTCTCCTTTGAAGTCAGATCTTTTTCTTCTTTGGGAGTTCCCACATCCTTTTTCGGGGAAACTTTCTCTTCAACGGGTTTTGAAACTTCGAGAGGTCTTTGTTTTTTCTCAGAAGAGAAAAGGGCCCAGAAAAAATAGATCAATCCAAGAAGAATCAGAAGTCCGGCGAGGAAGATAAGAATCGGGACTGTCTTGTCTTTTTTGAGATGAGGTTTTGCGGAAGGTGTTGGAATGTAGTTCGTGTATTCTCTTGTTGAAGATTCCTGGGGAGTTCCCACATCCTCGCTCCAACTTTCGGGAAAATTGGTTTCCGGAGATTCTTCCTCGGGAACGTTGAGAGTGACGCTTTTATCGCTTTTCTTCTTTGCGTCTTGAACTCGTTTCGACGCCCACTTACGGATTTCGGTGCGAAACCAATCGTCGGCTTTATCCGTAAACTTATAATTCTCGCGGATATGTTCGATCGTATGTTTCTCGATGTCCGTATAACTGTTATTATCTTTGACTGCTTTTAGAAGTTGCTTCGCGTCGTTAACCGAAATTCTACCATCGCGTTTGCCCGAAGTAAATTCTTCCGCGAGCTGAATGAGCTCTCGGTCGTATTTTCTACCCTTGATTGTAACGTAGTAGTTTTCTTTTTTCGCCATGATCCCCGCCGCACCAAGATTTAGGGAAGAATTCATTCCCTGCAACCAAAGTTTTTAGTCTCTTCTGTTTGTTCTTTCTCTTTAAAAAGTGATTCAGGATCCGATCCGAATTCTTTTTCTATCTTAGAATTTCCGGAGAATCTTTTCGAAAGAAGGAGTTCCTACTTTTCAATTTGATTCTCAGTCATTCTATAAGAGAATACACTTTTTCAAGAGAAGCTTATAGTATAATATCGAACTCTGAACTCGAATTGTTGACCCTTTATGCCTCAGAACTTTCCATAATACGGGCTCGTTTCCCGGAGAGACGCCCCTCCAAGAATGGAGAGAAAGAGCCTGTCCAAACCGATGGAGATCCCACAAGAGTTCGGAATTCCTTCTTTCAGGGCTCTTTCCAATCCCGAATCGATCGGGAAAATTTCTTTTCCCAAACGTTTCCGAAGATCCTGCTCGGAACGAAAACGGGAGAACTGTTCTTCCGGATCGGTAAGTTCTTGGAACGCATTTCCCAATTCTAAATTTCCGAAATAGAGTTCGAACCTTCTCGCAAAACCGTTCTCGATCTGAGAAAGAGCAGCGAGCTCCGGGGGGTAATGATAGAGAAAGGTGAATCCTTTGGGAAGATGAGCTTCTACAAGATTTAAGAATACAAGAAAAAAGGAATCTTCGTAGGTTCGTTTCTCATCCTGGTTTGCGGTGAGCCTTTGTTCTTTGATGACTTTATCGAGTTCTTCGTGTGAGATCCCACAACCCGCGTATTCTCTGAGAGCTTCCTCGACGGTCATTCTTCGGATCTCTGATCTCTGAAAACCGAAAGAATGAAATTTTGCATCCAGGATCTCCAAGAGATCCGTGCAGAAATCCATAAGACCCTCTAACCTCATTCCTACGGTGTAGAATTCCAACATCAAAAATTCCGCACTGTGAAAAGGACTTCCTTCTTCTCCGGAACGAAATGTATGAGTGATTTCATAGATTCTTTCCAATCCCTTTGAAAGAATCTCCTTTAAAGAATATTCAGGAGACGTAATTAAGTAACCCCTTTCCTTTTCAGAGGGAGAATGGACCAGAAAAGGATCGAGATAGGGCTCCATAGAAGGATTTGCCTTGAGACAAGGAGTGTCCATCTCTAGATAATTTCGCTCTTCAAAAAATCTCCGGATTACGGATAAGAATTTGGCTCTTCGGATCAAAATCTCCCGGCTCAACTCGTTCATCTGACTTTTAGTTTTCCTCTTGATTTCATTCTAAAATGAGAATGTAATGACTTCTTAGAATTTTTCCGAAATGTAGGATCTCACACACTACGTTCTTCGGAAGAAATCGAAAGACCAAAAATGGATCCGATTCAAAGATACCAACATTTTGAAATTCGAAAGAACCGACAATCTACGGAAGTAGTACCTCTCACAGCTTCCTTCGATGAATCCTCTTTCGACGAATTGAAGTCCATCCTCGCCCTTGTCTTTTATCAGTCCAGCCTTCACGTAAAAATCAATCTGAGCGGGGTCAAAATTCTCCCCCTTCCCGTGGCGATGAAAATTCTGGCCTTCGCATTCGACCTAAGATTGAAAAATAGGACCCTTGTTTTGACCGGAGCAAGCCCGGCTTTTAAAAAGCTCATTCAATTCTATAGAATGGATCGTTCCCTCTTAATCTTCTGAACGCCTTCTCTTTTCGTCTCTCTTCCAAGGTTGAAAGACCAATTTGATTCCAAGGCTCCCCAAGAGAAGAAGGAGTCGAGAAGAGATTTCCGTTTCTTTCAAAGAATGATCTGCAAATTCTACGGAGACATACATACAGAGCTTATGTTTGGAAGCGAATTCTTTTACCTTATGACGGGAAGGAAGAACCTTCTCCAGAATTTGAAGAATGTGTTCTTCCAAGGGAGCATGTGCGTCCAGAGTAGAATGGAGTTGCCAATGCCCAAAACCAAGGGGCTTCCCCTCCTTGTCCGTCGCGATTCTCGGGGTGCTGAAATCCGGTTTTAAATCCAATTGTCTCGTAACGTCTTCCGAATTGAGCCCGTCCTCATTAACGGAGAGGATTGCCCAAGTGAGGGGGTTGCTTGCATTCGCATTCATGACTTTTGATACACAGTTTTAATTTTTAAGTCGTTTTAATTACAATTTAACACAATTCACAGTTTTATCATTTTTAACGATTGAATCTTAGGTTCTCAAAATATAAAATCGGATAAGAATCTGGTAAAAATGTGTCGGATAAAAAATTTTCCTTTATTAACATTTCATCGGTTTTATCTGTTGCAGATAAGGTAAATTTATCCTCTAATCTCTCTCGGGGGCTTCATAATGAAAACAATTTTAGTGATTGAGGACGATCCAGATATCGGAAATTTAATTCGTAAATCCTTGGATTCGGCGCACTATTCAACCACTCTCCAAACAAGCGGAGAAGAAGGTCTTAAATTCTATAAAGCAAACCATCCCGACATGGTTATCCTCGATCTTTCACTTCCAGACATAGATGGAATCGAAGTTTGTAGAACGGTAAGAAGAAACGACGAAAATACTCCTATCTTCATAGTTACCGCAAGAAATGAAGAAATCGACAGAATTATGGGACTCGAATTGGGCGCGGATGATTACATTACAAAGCCTTTTTCCGTTCGAGAACTGAAGACAAGGGTCGATGTTTTTTTTAGAAGATGGGATAAGAAAGCGGGAATCAAACCAAACGTCGGTGCAAGTGGAGAGATTATCCGTGGTTCTTTGAAAATCGATCCAGTTCGAAGAAGAGTTACTCTAAAAGACAACATCGTGAATATCTCTCGGAAAGAGTTTGATATCCTACAATTGATGGCCGCGTCTCCAGGAAAAGTTTTTTCCAGAGAGATGATTTTAGAGGCGGTTTGGGGAATGGAATGGGACGGCTTTGAAAGAATGATCGATTCTCACGTTAAGAGAATCCGCTCCAAACTCGAAAAAAATTCCGCTCAACCAGAATGGATCGAGACCATTTGGGGAATCGGTTATCGTTTTACAGACAACTACGATAACATCGTAATCCCAGATTAATCAGAAGTCAAAGCCCCTTTTGGAGTTCCCACTAAAAATAATGGCTGAACTCAAAGTAAAAGCCTGGTTCTAAACACTGGGCTTTTTTATTGTGATTACACCCTAACTATAGATTCTTAATTTATAGATATTTCTCTCCATTCTATCACTTGAATACAGAAACGAGCTTTAAAGTTCGTGAAAAATAATAGAATTGTCGATAGAGAGAAGAATGTAGGATCTCTCACATTGTAAAAAAAATTTAGCAAATGAAATTATTTTTTCTAAATGACCACCAAATGAAAACTTACTGGAACCGAGTAAGGTATGAGGACAATATTTTTAAGCTCCGATTTTGAAATTCGTTCTTCCTTACAAGAAAAGACATCGGATGTCGTCACCTTCCTTGTTCCAAAAAAATACTTAAATCGGGTCAAGATTTCAGACAGGAAGAAGCTTCCAAAAAGACTTCCCGGACTTTTGAAAAAATACAGCAAATACATCGCTTCTACAAAACGACTCAATAAAAGAGCAGGAAAGACCCTTTACCAAGCGAACGAAGGAAAAGGGAATATGCAAAGAATTAACGCAAGAATCCAGACAAAGGATTGGATTCTTCTCGGAACTCTTGCGCAAGCTCATGGAGTTTCTCGTTGCTACCTCTTCAACTATCTCCTCTGGTTGGATCAAATCGGAGTCGGAGATTCTATTTCAAATGTTTTGAACTCAGGAGCTCCTACCTTTCATAAGTATTACAAATTCATTCTTCTCCTCGATCTTTCAAAAAATATAATAACAAAACGTCTCGAATTCGAGCCGAACCCAATTCGATTTTATTCGCGGACGTAAGAAAGCACTCCAGGCGCTCGCTTATTTATAATATATATATTTTCTATAATATAGAGCGCGCTTATAAAGAAACTCTCCGCTTTCGGTGTTATTTTGAGAATAAAATTCTCTCAAGAGTTATCTTAAGAAACAATTAAAAAAGAGTCACAGATGTTTCTAAAAATATTCTCATTCCCCTTTCTCCTATTAACTATTTCGTTAATAGGATCCTCTTCGGAAAGAACTGAACAGGATGACTTGTGGGATCTCCCCGCAAGCAGGTAATCTGACTCCGACGACAGTATCATTCCGAGCAGGTTGCCAAAAGGACTAAACGGAAAAAAACTACAAAGCCAAAAAAACCTCTTCTGTCTTCTCAACAAAAGAGAGATCTAACTCCGTGATCGCTTTCTTAGAATGTGTGGTAACTTCAACCTTTACCGTGTTATAGCGGAGAATGAGATCCGGATGATGGTCCATCTTTTCCGCAATGGCAGCTAACGCGTTTACGAATTCAACGGCGGATCGATAAGAAGTAAAATGGAAAGTTTTTTCTAAAACGGGAATTTCTTCCGGAGAAACAATCTCCCAGCCGGAAGGAATTCTCTTTTTGATTCTTTCCAGCTCGGAAGGGTCCATAAAAAATTAAAAAACCTTTTTGAGGGTTTGTTTGATTTTTTCCGCGTCGTCCACGGCTCCATTCGAAAGGGAACCGGCCCTCGCCATCAAGTTGACGGCGCCGTCCATTCTCGCTTTGAGTTCTTCGATCTTCTGAAGTTGTTCATTCAAAAATGCGATCTTAGAATCCAGTTCCATTTCTCTTCTCTCTAACAAGAGTTTGAAATTGTCCAATTCTTGAATTTTCTTCCGAGTTTTTTTAGCCTCGGTATCTACGTCTTTTCTGTAATATTTCTCTAATTCTTTTTCGGCTTGAAGATGACGATCTCTCTCGGCCTTGAATTCTTTTTTCATCAACTTCAAAGCCTGGCGATACGCCTTATTGAAGATTCTTTGCTTTTGACGTCTTCTGAGACGAACCAGTTTGCTGATCCAATTCATACTTATGTCCTGATATTTAATGATTCTTACTGCAAAAAATTTTCACATGAGAATGTCAGGACTCTTATCGGCATCGGCTTTGTTACTCTTGGGCCGAAAATTTCCAACATTCTATCTTTTCATTCAGAGGAACCGGAAAATCAGATCTCCGGAGTTAGATTCTTCCATCCTTTTCATTAGACCCTAAAATTCGAGAGAAAAACCTCCCCCAAAAAGGACGAAAGTAGTTGATTCTACAGAGATAAAACTTAGAAAAAGAATCCGGGAGGAATCATCCATGACATCCAGAGCGGAAGATTTCAATGAAGAAGTAGAATCACTCAAAGACAAAGCAAAACGGATCACCGGAAAGGCGCGCGAAGAATATTTAGAACACGTCTCGGATCTGAAAGAAAAAATCAAACAGATCTCCGGCGACACCTCCGAAAAGGCGAAACAAATTATTGACGAAACCGGAACTTATATCAAAGAAAATCCTCAAAAAGCGACTCTCATCGGGCTCGGCGTAGGACTTGGAATCGGACTTCTCGTCGGGATGATGATTCGCAGAAAATAACGAACCGGTAAAAGATGGCAAAAAAAAGAAAATCAGATTCCACATCGGAATCGTATGACAACGAATACACGAAAAGAGGAAACGATCTCAAATCCCATTTCCTCTCTCTTGTTGATTCCATTCTGGAATACTTCCAAACCCTTCTCCTCTACGGACAGAAATACTTACTCAGAAGATTCCAGGCGGGAATCCAAGCTTATATCTTTTTAAAGTTGGGTCTTTTCTTTCTTGGAATCGGCGCAGTTTCCTTTTTAGGAGCCTTATTCTTTTTCTTGTTCAGAATCACAGGAGGAGATCTTCTCCTGTCCAGCCTCGGAACCGGCGGAGTCAGTTTTTTCTTTTCTCTGATCTTCCTCTGGCTCGCGGCCTCTTCTCTTAAAATCAAGGATCGATGATGAAAGAATTTCCAGATCTCAACCCTTTTGACGGAAGCGACCGATTTCTTGGAAAAGATCCATCGGATATGAGCATGGAAGAGTTAAAGTTATACCTTCATATCCAAAAACTCAGAGTCCGTCTGGAGTTTGAAAAATTTCAATCTTCGATCAACTACACAGGGATGATCGTAGAAGCTTTGGAAAAACTCGGAATGGGAGAATTCTTACAATCTTTCCTTAAGGTTCCGGATAACGTAACTCCCGAAGATTGATTTCGTCTAACGCATCCCAAAAAGCGCCTTTTTAGCCTGCTAAAGAAGATCAGAATTTTTTCTAAGTTCCGACAATCCCCCGTAAAACGGTCGCCCCCACCCTCATCGGGTGGTGGAGGCGGGCCTTGAGGGAAAACCTCGGAAATTTTTCTCTATCAGAAAAACATACTTTTTGCAAATCCTTTTCCCGTGGTAAAACGTTGGAGTTCCTACAACTTTCAGGCAAAAAATTTACTTGCTCAACTGCACAAATTCCAGTCGTGAACTTTTCCGCTCGGAAGCCGAAAACAAAATTTGGATCAATGATTCTCCATTCTCCTTGTTGTTGATTTATTCCGAAACGAATTAGCTTTTTTAAAAAGCCAACTCGCCTTTTTGGAATTGTAAATTCAATAACACAAAGGAACCCATGCTCAGTCCGATCCAAATCGCAAAAAAACTCGTTTTAGAATATTCTTATCCGAAAGGATTGTTAGACCAGATTCCCGCAGAAGGAACGTATTACAACGGATCTTCTTCCGTTTATTTAGAAGAGGATGAAACGGTAACTCCTGAAATTCTTTCCAAAGCTCTGAGCTACTTTATCGAAATCGACGAAAAGGAAGTTTCCGAAGAGGAAATTCCTCTGGGTTCTTCTAAAATGAAAGGACTTCCTCATCTTCCGGACCCCGGCTTTTGGCCGAAGGCCACCTATTTTTTCGCACAACTCAATGTTGCAGAATTCAAAAAATATGATATTGAAAACCTTTTTCCCGATCAGGGAATTCTTTACGTTTTTGATAACATCGAAGGAGAATTCACTCTAAAATTTTATGAAGGACCGATTTCAAATCTAAAAATCACGGATTATCCGGACGCAAAAACTCTTCCCGAAGCGAAATACTATCTGGAAGAATATCGCGATGTCGCTTATCAATTGAGTTTTAAACCGAATTACATTTTCTACGTCGCCGGCGACGCCTACGATTACAGGACGATCGCAAAGTTGATCCCGCAAGATCTCTCCGATCAGCTTAGGAAAATTTTTAAAGCGGAACTTGCGACTTGGAGCCCGAGCTTGCGGATCTTTGGAAGACCTCTCTTCTGGCAAGGGGAAGATGAAGAAGGATTCGACTATGATGATGACGAAGGCGAGGAGGAGGAAACTGAGGAAGTTGAAAATCTCACAGAGGAAGAGAATGACATTCTGATCTTTCATTCCGAAATCGGAGAAGGACATTTTCACATCCGAATCGATCGAAAAAATCTAAAAGACAAAAAGTTCGACGCCGCGTATTCTACTTATTCCGGAACTTGAAAATAAGACAATCTTTTGCCCGGAGCTTTTTTAGTCCGGGTAAAAGATTTTTTTTCTTCGTAAAAATTCTTATCTGGAAACGTTTACTTGGAAATGGTTTCTACTTCGACCGCAGGATACGTTTTCACTTCTCGAATCTGAATCGTTTCGACTCGATCTTCTCCGGCGATAATATCAGAAAGAATCACAACCTGATCCCCATCCACAAGCCTCTCTGCTTTTTTTAAGGTTTCGATTGCAAGACGAATCGTCTTTTCAGGATCTCTGGAAAAATCGATTCGATAAGGAATCACTCCTCTCGTAAGCCAAAGTTTCCGTCTCACGGTCGTCATATTGGTAAACGCATAGATCAACGGATAATGAGGATGAAAACCGGCCACGTTGAGCGCTGTCGTCCCTCTTCTCGTAATGACGATGATCGCAGGACATTTAAGAGAATCCGCAAGTTCCGAAGCGGACTTCGCCATTTGTTCTTTTTTATCCTGCGGAATTTTTTCCCGAACGTAGTCGACGCCGCCGGTCCTTTCGACACGTTGTGCGATCTTGTCCATCATCTCTACACAACGAACCGGAAATTTTCCAGCCGCGGTTTCACCAGAAAGCATGATTGCATCCGCTTCTTCATAGACCGCGTTCGCGACGTCGGTTACTTCGGCTCTTGTAGGAGACGGGTTATTGATCATCGATTCCAAAAGGTGGGTCGCGACGATCACCCTTTTACCGCGCAGCGCGCATTCTTTGATGATGGCCCTTTGTAAGATCGGAAGTTCTTCGATCGGAACTTCGACTCCCAAATCTCCCCTTGCTACCATCACACCGTCCGATGCCGCGACAATTTCTTTCATATTGCGAACGGCTTCCTGGTCTTCGATCTTTGCGATGATCTGCGCGTGACCTTTATTATCATCGATGATCTTCTTTAACTGATCGATGTCTTCGACGGAACGAACAAAGGAAAGCGCGATAAAGTCCACGTCTTCTTCCAGACCAAAAAGAATATCCTTATGATCTTTGGCTGTGATCGAAGGAAGATTGACTCGAATCCCGGGAAGATTGATATGTTTTCTGGACCCGAGTCTTCCTCCGTCCAAAACCTTACACTTCAAAGCGGAATCATTGATCTCTTCCACGACAAGATTGATCAAACCGTTATCCACGGTCACCGGATCGCCCACCTTGAGGTCTTTGACGATGTCCTTATAATTTACAAATACGGATTGTTCCTCGGATTCTGCTCCGGGAATGATATGAAACGTGAAAGTTTCTCCGACTTTAAGATCCAAATGATCCACTTGAAGGTCCCCTGTTCGAATTTCAGGGCCTTGTGTATCCAGTAAAATTGCGATCGGATTTTTAAGAACGTCTTTGTTGAGCGCTTTGATATTTCGAATGATACTTCTGTGAAAGTCGTGATTCCCGTGAGACATGTTCAAACGCGCCACGTTCATCCCGGCTTCGGCCAGCGCTTGAATCATTTTTTTCTCGGCGGTCGCAGGTCCAATGGTACAAATTATTTTGGTTTTTCTAAAAACAGAGGATTCGCTCTTCATGTAGTACCTTTATTCGGGAGAGCGGGGCTTTGGACAATCGGGAATCAGATTTTAGGCAGGGTTTTCTTCAGAAAATCATCAAGCGAGATACAAAAGTCAAAAAGATCCTGATCCGGCATACTCGCATCCTTCTGCTCGTTGATAATGGCGGACGACTTTTCCATCAAATCTCTTCCGTTTTTCTTCAAATATCTTCTACTCACGAGAATCGGAAACGTATATCGTTCCTCTTGATTTCGGACCATAAAAGAAAAGATTTCATTCTTCCCGAACTTCTTGAGAAAGTTGATCAAACCTTCTTCGTTGATTTCCCCTTCCATTTCATAAAGAAGAATGTTTCGATCCGGGTATTGACGGTTGGACCAGTAATCGTCTAACACGTCCAAAACCCTTTCGAGAAGTTTAGCGTTGGCAGGATCCACTTCCTTCGGAGCGCTCGCGGAAGGAACCTTATCTTCTTTGTTTTGAGAAGGGCCTTGTTTACGGATATTCTTCTCCGCCTGCTCTTTGGCCTCTTTCTCTTTTACTCTTTTTTCGGCGAGTTTTGCGGCGTCCTCATGAATCTTCTTAGTTCTCGCTTCCATCACACGTTTATTCAGTTCAACCGCATTGTGCGCTCTGATCTGTTCGGCTTCGTATTTGTGAACCGATGCGTTTCCGAAAATATTTCTCCAGAGACGCGTGAAAAAAGGAAGGTATTTAAAAAGACTGGAGATCTCGAGTTTATCAAAGGAAGCAACCAGGTCGCGGTTATCGATAAAATCCTTGATCTTCATCCGATCCAGGATTCGGATTTCACTGTCGTTCCCGGTCGTCGCAAAAACCTTTCTCGCGGCTTCGATCGCGCCGGCAACGGAAAGTTTATGAAGAACGTAGATATAAAGAGCATTCTTATCGGCAAACTCGGTGTGAAGAATCTGTTCGTGATTAGCGACAAGGTTTCGGATGTCTTCTTCGATCTGCTGACCGCGAAAACGAAGAAAGCTTAAATCCACGAGGCGATTCGCAGATTTGATATAATCCAAAATCTCCCCCAGTTTTACTTTCTTTTCTTCCTTTTCCTTTTTTTCCTTATCTTCTTCTTCAAAGTGAATGAGAGCTAAGAGTTCTTCCATCGCAGTCTTTTGATCGCCGTAAGCGGGACTTAAAAAAGGCATGACCGCGTTTACCAGAGCACGCGTACTTTCCTGTTCTTCATCGGACAAAGAACCGATGGCTCCGATCTTTTGAAGTTCCGGAAGCAACCGATCATTCAGAAACGATTTATACGCATCGATTCTCGCGAGAATTTCATCTTGAACGTTATAGTAAAAAACGGATCGATTTCCCGGATTGAGCGCGTTCTCGTTTCGAAAGAAGAATAGGGTTTTCTGTTCCACGAGTTTTTTTAGAACCGGTTTGAGATGGATATTGACCGTAACTTGTTTTAAACCCGGAGTCACGTCCAGAGGATCGTTAAAAAGACTTCCGATCTCGGTGGAAGCGTAAGTATCCGTGAGTTTGTTTTCTAAGATCGCCGCATGAATTCGTTTAATAAATTCTTCTTTGCCCGGGAAGATCCGTTTCTCCTTAGCCCAACGTTGAATCGAAGCAAACGTCGTGGAGTTGACTCCGTCTACGTAACGATGACTCGTGGAAGCGTCCGCGGCTTGCGGCCTCGCAAAGACCGGATTTAAGCGAAGATAGGAATCAATTTTACCGTCCGAAGCGTCGCCAGTCGGATTAAAATCCACCATACAGATTTTTTTTACGATCGGAGGATTGTATTTCGTGCAGAGTTCTCGGAGATATTGATTGATCTTCTCTTTTTCAATATTCATCTCGCGGGCGAGCTGATCGGAGTTGGGAAGAATTTTATTCGCGACGTATTTATCCGTCCAATCCCCGATCACTAGCAAAAGTTTGTGAATTCCCTTGTATTGAAAATCACCCCTGGACTCAAGCGACTGAGTCAGTTGTAATGCAGTATTATAATCTGCGACTTTTAGTTCAGGGGCTTGAGGTTCCAACATCGAATGACAGTATCATCCAAGGAATTTTTTTTTGTAAAGAAGTTCTGCATTTAATAATGCAGCGCCGGCGGCGCCCCGAATCGTGTTATGACTCAAGACGACATATTTCCAATCTAAGATCGGATCCGGTCTCAGACGGCCAATGACCGTAGTCATTCCCCGTCCGGTTTCCAGATCTAATCTAGGTTGAGGACGATCTTCTTCTTCTCTATAAAGAATCGGAGGATTCGGAGCCTGAGGAAGTCCTAACTTCTGAGGTTCTCCTGAAAAATTTTTCCAAGCGGAAAGAATCTCCTCTTTAGAAGTTTTCTTTTTGAGTTTAACGGAAACACAAACTGTATGTCCGTCAAAAACGGGAACCCGGTTGCAATGCGCCGAGATCGGAAAATCCGCGTGAACGATTTTCCCATTCTCCACTTTTCCCAGACATTTCAGAGGTTCGATCTCGGCTTTCTCTTCTTCACCGCCGATATGAGGAACCACGTTTCCGAGAATATCCATCGTTGGGACACCGGGATAACCCGCTCCGGAGATAGCTTGCATAGAAAAGAGCATAACGGACTCGATTCCAAAAAGATCATACAAAGGTTTGAGAGAAATGGTTACTCCCATGATCGTACAATTCGAGTTTGTGATGATCTTTCCTTTTGTCTTTTGAGAAGAAAGAACATCGAGATGAGAAGAGTTTACTTCCGCGGAAAGAATCGGAACGATCGGATCCATTCTATGATTTTTAGAATTGGAAATGATATGAACGCCCGCAGTTGCATACGCGCTTTCCACTTCACCGGCGATACTCGCATCCAAACCGGAAAATGCTAATGCGACACCCTTTGTTTTTTCAGGATCAGGAGTTGTGATGACAATATTCTTAGCATAAGCAGGGATATCAGAGGAGATCTTCCATCTCTTCTTCATTACATCCGCGTATGTCTTTCCCGCGCTGTTTTCGGAAGCGCAGAGGTGTGTAACCTCAAAGTACGGATGATTTTCCAGCAATTGAATGAATCGCTGACCTACGGAACCGGTGGCGCCTAAAACGGCAACTTTAACCCTGCTCATATTTTATTTAAACGGTGAAACCCGCCCTCTCAACTTATAAAATTCGCCTCTTACGGCTTGTTTATCAAGGTTTTACAGGTTTATCACCCTGTCTTTCAGAAATTTGGACGAATTGTTCTGCATAAATCGAACTCATTTTAATCATTCCCGGAAAAGTAAAGTGATGATAATCGCTGAAGTCCTGCATCCGGAGAGAATGTTTCAAATCGCTAAAAACGACTCCGTTTCCGGAAAGGTTTTTTAAGAATTCGAGATGATCTCTATACCAAGGCGAATCGGCATACCAACCCAAGCTGATCGGATTCTCCGGGTTATTGATGATCCAAAGAGGAATTTGTTTTTCCCTAAGGAAACCGGTCAGCTTTTTCAAATATTCAAAATGGAGAATGGGGACAAACTTCTCTTCGGCGATTCGGTGTTTGGCGTCGTGGAGCGCGATCAGATAACCGATTCCGGGCCTCTGAGCATAGTCGTCCAACAGACGGAAATTAAAATATTTAGAATATTCTAAATCGCTCATATCTAAATATCTCAGATCTTCCAGACGCTCTTCCCTCGTATATTGCATCCCGTTTCGAGGAATGTCGGCTCCAAACGTCTGCTGAAGACGAACTCCCAGAGAATCATAGTTCCAGTCCTTGTTTTCTCCTTCCGCATAAAAAGGAACCCAGGTGTTCGAAACTTCCGCCGCGATCGGAAAATTCTCCGATCCGTCCGCAAACGTTCGATCCGGAAGAATTTTTTTCCAACCGGGATCGGTAAACGTAAACGATTGAACTCCATTCTTATTTTGGAATGTGATTTTCACCGGTCCAGCGCGGAGAATTTCGGGAACGATCTGAACCAAAAAACCTTCCTTCTTCATCTTTGGAGTCAACACGAATGAGAATTTTTTACCGGTCCAACCGAGGGACGTCACCCTTTCCGGAATCTGGACCCCGTTGTAACCGTGATAACTCGTGTTTCTTCCATAACGATGATCGTAGAGAGATCGAAGATTCTTCCAAAAAATATCCTTATATCTGTAAAAGCCGAAAAGATACGCCGCGAAATATTCGGAAGTTCGCGCAAAACCGAGAACTGAAAAAAATTCCTTCGCGGTTTCAAGAGGAAAGATAAAACGAGATTGAGGAGCTTCAAAAAAATTCAGCGCATCCAACGTAAGAATCTCGGAAGAAATCGTTTCGTTTTTGCTCGAAGGATCCAGAGAATACGCGCGATGTAATCTCCAATCGATAAAGTTGATAGGAAAGACTACGAAGTCCGGCTCCAAGTCCGCGATCTTTTTTCTGCAAAGCCAAGCATCGAGAGGAGTCATTCCCGCATAAGATAAAAATTCCACTTCGACTTGTTTTCCGGTTCGTTTAAAAATTTCATTCTGAAACGACTCTCGATCCAAAGAATAGTGCGCGATACTCGAACCTATGATCAGAACCCGGGGATGACGTTTCGGTTTGTCAACTAGAGAATGGTATTCGTAGAGGAAGTTATAAAAGTGATTGGAACTCCAAGGAGACTCGTTCGGAACCTTCCAGATCAAAACACGGAAAAAAAGAAAATCTAAAACGAATAAGAACAAAAGTCCGGTTCCCAATAGAACCCAATGTTTCTTTCCAGCCGAGTAACTCATCTTAGGAAGAATGGTTTGATACAAGCCCTCGCTTGTCCAGGATTACTTCTTTTTTTAGCTTTACCCGATGGAGAATCTATAAATCCTTTCGGAGAGAATGTTGAAGTATGGACTCACCCTAATCTTATTTTTTGTTTCTCTCTTTGTTTCTCTGGCTTTAAGTCCAGAAGGAATCTACCAAAACTCGGATATTCTTTATTTGCCGGCTCTTGCCTTGGATCTGTTTCGAGACGGGGGCAATTTTCTATCTTGGTCCTTCACTCCTTCTCCGTATTTTTTTCCGGACTTTCCTATCGTATCCGTTCTCTTTCTGATCTTCGCAAACGCACAAAAGGCTCTACTTGTGTTCGCATTTTTACAAACGATTTTGTTTACCGTTTTGATGGAACGTTTTTGGATCTTTCAGAGAGAAGAAAAAAAACGAAATCAACTTTCTAAAAGAGATTCCAGAAGAATCAAATCTTGGATCCTTCTCTTTGTCTCGTTTCTGCTCCTCGCGGCTCCGAACTTTCCGACGCTCTATATTCTTTTTCTTCCATCGATTCACGCGAGTGCGTTTCTCGTGACTCTCTATGCTTGGCCCCTTCTTCATACTCAGTTAGAAAAACGACAAAAAGTAATTTTGTTTGTGTGGATCGTATTGACCGTCGCTTCCGATCGTATCCTCGCCGTGGAGCTCGTGTTTCCAGGAATTTTGGCCGGATTCCTCTTTTCCTCTCGAAAAGACTCCGATTTCAGCTGGAAACGATTCTTTCCGGAAAGTTCTAAAATTCTTCTTTTCGCGGGGATCGCGGGTTTGATTCTTCACGCGATTTTAAAATCGTTTTTATACATTGAAAAACCCGGAAAGATTCCTGCGTTAGTCGCCTTTGCCCAAGCGCAAAAAGACGGAGTTCGTTTTTTTACCGAGGCTCAAACCTGGATCGAATCCGGATTTAAAGAAAACTTCCCCGTTCCCGCCGTATTATTCATTCTTCTTTTGATCGCTCTTATTTTCGGTCTCGCGAGAATTCGCAAAAACAAAACAACGGCTTTTCTGTTTTTCTTTTTTGCGATTCTTACAGTGGCCCCGATCGCAAGCGGATCCTATGTAGACCAATACAGTCTACGTTATGCGGCACCGGCCTTGATTCTTGCGCCGTTCTTTCTGATCTCGATCGCCGGTTTCCCGAAAAGAAATCTCACACTCGGAATTTTTCTTTTATTTCTTTTACTTTGGAAAATCGGCGAAAAATCCCCCGAAGGGTTCGAAAACAGGCTGATTCGACTCGCCCAGTGGGTACCACAGGAAACGGTCTGTTTGGACGAAATCGCAAAAAAAGAGCCGATCACACTCGCCGTTGCCGATTTTTGGACGGCGAAAAAGATTCTCGTCTTCTCAGAGAAAAAAATTCACGCCCTTCACGTCACCTACGGAACATTAGAAGGATCTCATACGATTTCCAATCGGGATTGGTATCTTAAAAATAATTCCGGAACCTTCGCCGTTTTTACAAAAGGGTTGGGGGAAGATCGGGTTTTGGAAGTGTACGGAGTTCCGTCCACAAAAGAGGCTTGCGGCGAAACTTCGGTCTTTCTCTACAAGGATTCAACAAAAATCCAAGAAGCCCTCAAACGACCGTTTCAGAAAACAAAGTAGAGAAAAGGTTTTGTCTCAACCGTAAGAACGACACCGACGATAAAACCGATTGCGCTCAAAAAGGCAAAGAGCGACCAATGAAGATTCTCGCGAAATCGGGAAAACGATCCGGAAGATTCTTCTTTTTTCCCGATCCAGGTAGCAAAGGCCAAAACTAAGAATACGGTTAAGAATTGAGACTGCATCGTGTATGTGGGTTCGATTCCTTCCGAGAAGCTAAACAGTTTTTTTAAGATTCCCAGAGCGGTCTCGAGACTTCGAGATCGAAAAAAAATCCAGATCAGGCAAACGGTAAGAATTACAAAAATCTGATACACAAAGTTAAATGCCTTTCTGACGGCAGAAGTCTCCGACCAGGAAAAACGAAAACGATCCCGAACAAACCGTTCCAAAACCAAAAACGCACCGTGTAAAAATCCCCAGATCACAAAGTTCCAACTCGGCCCGTGCCAGAGCCCGCCGAGAATCATCGTGATCCAAAGATTGCGATACGTAAACAAACCGCCGATTCGATTTCCTCCGAGAGGAATGTAGAGATATTCCCGCAGCCAACCCGAAAGAGAAATATGCCAACGTCTCCAGAAATCGGAAAAGCTCGTCGCGGTATAAGGAAGTCGAAAGTTATCCGGCAAACGAACTCCCAAAAGAAGAGCCGAACCGATCGCGATGTCCGAATAACCTGAAAAATCGCAATAGATCTGAGCGGAATAGGAAAGAACTCCCATCCAGGCAAAAAGACTCGAGACGTTATCCGGATATTGATAAGCGAAATCCGAAATCACAGAAATCCGATCCGCTATCACTGCCTTTTTTACAAAGCCTACGAGGATCAGCCAGATTCCTTCTCGAAGCGGAATATTCTCCCAGCTAAAAAGAGAACGTAATGCAGGCAAAAGAATTCGCGCGGAAACGATCGGACCCGCCACCAACTGCGGAAAGAAGGAAAGAAATAGCGCGTAGTGAAGAAAATTTTTCTCCGAAGGAATCTCTTTTCGATAAACGTCGATCGAGTAACTCAACGATTGAAACGTATAAAAAGAAATCCCCACCGGTAAAACGACTCGCAACGTCGGTTCCGATAATTCCCAACCCAAAGAGGAAAAAAGAATTCGAAACGAATCCGTAAAAAAGTGAAAGTATTTAAAAAAACCAAGAACCGATAGATTCCCAAAAAGAGACAAACCAAGAAGAATCTTTCGATTTCGAAGATTCTCCTGCGACCCCAGAGCGCGTCCCGCGGAATAATCAAGAACCGTCGTAAAAAGAATCAGAGCTCCAAAGCGATAATCCCAAGAAAGATAAAAGAGATAACTTACAAAGAGCAAAAAATAGAGAACGAAGGAATTTCGTTTTGGATAAATCGCCGCGAGAATCCATCGGACACACCAAACGATTGCAAAAAAAAGAAAGTACTGTGGAGTCGTAAAATTCATTGAAAGAGATTGTGTGTCCGGATCCAGGATTCCGAGAAAACCGAAATCCTCCAGTCGTTTTTCAATTCAGCGCGGGTTCCAGGGAGAAAAGAATCTGAAAGATTTATCAAACGAAATCATCCATTCGATTCAAAAAGCCGTTTCTAAAATTCCGGAATCGATGTCCGAAGACCTCGAATTCGAAGTGGAGATGTTTTTATCCAAGATAAAACTCTTAGAATGGAAAGAATCCAATCCGCAAGCGGAAGTGGATCGTCTTGAAATCAGACAAAATCTCTTTCTGATCCTAAGAGAAGACATGGTGTATTCTCTTCAAAAAATTCTTTCCGGAACCGAATTTGTAAACGAATCCTTTCCCGATCTCAGCCTCATTCAGAGGGAAATTCTCGCGATTCTTAAAGAATTGGGCAATTACCATCATCCACATTCGGGTCGAGATTATTCCCGCATTTCGCTCTTGGAATCTTGGTTTCAAGGTCTTTCTAAAACCTGGAACTTCAATCTGCAGAGGGTCGTTGACACCTTTCAAATCTATCGATGGAAACTGTATTCTTTCGCTCAGGAACGCCCGATCACGTACCAAAATCCGGAACAAGTCATTCAAAGAATTTTATCTCCCGAAAGTTCGGGCCTAAATTTCGCTCAGATTTACGATGCCGAAGTCCTTTTACGGAAGAATTTTCAGTTTTTCCTTTTGAGAAAGATCGGCGCCGAAAACAGGCTCCAATATCTGATTTCGGCCGAAATTCTCGGGATAGAATCCGATTCTCTGATTCAAACCCTCCATACAGTCATTTCCAATCGATTAGAAGAACTGCTCAATACGCGGCAGTTAGAACACGAGCACATCCTCAAGGAAAAACTCGACTTAGAGAAAGAATTCCGACAAGCCGAGAAAATTCAGAAAAAATCCCTGCACGCAGACCTTCCGGGTCCGGAAGAAAAGATAAAAATCGAAATCCTCTACAAACCCGTTTTGCCGGTAGGTGGAGATTTTTATACCGTCCGCCGAATTTCCGGCACCGAATACGGAATTTTTATCGCGGACATTTCCGGGCACGGAATCGGGGCAGCGCTCTTTTTCAACACCCTCAAATCCAGTTTTGAAAAGAATCGTTCCTATTGGGAAAGACCAGGAAAGCTCCTGAAGAAGATCAATGATGAGGTTTGCGGTAAATTAAACGATAATTTCATCACCGGAATCTATCTTTACCTCAATGTGAAGAAGAAAATATTAAAATACGCCAATGCTGGGCATAATAAAGGGATTATTTTTAATCATAATGAATTGCGTAATAAACTCCGTTTCCTCACGCCCGGAGGAAAGATTCTCGGGATTTTTCCAAAGATGGACTACAAGGAAAGGGAGTTTAAGCTTAAAGATGGTGATAGAATCGCTATTTTTACAGACGGAATCCCCGAAACCCACAATCCGGCGCAGTTGATGCTTGGGGACCGTGAATTCTATCGATGGTTAATCGCAAAGAAGACCGAGCCAAAAGAAAACGCCTCCGCAGCCGTCATACAAAGAATCGAAAGAGATTTAAACTTATTCCGCGGAGATCCAAAGGCAGAGGACGATATTTGCTTAATTTTAATCGATATACAGTAGATAAGGATTATTTTTAATCTATTAATAAGAATCAGTATTCATCCTTATTTACTGCTAAACAGTCCACTTATTTTTTACGCCACAGTTTGGGCAAATCGCTGTAATCTCCGCTTTTACCCGCTTTCCTTTTGGGGTCTCGATCTTCCCGATCGCCACAAACTCAAAATCTACCCCTTCTGCGACATAATGCCCCGCGCCGTATTTTGCAGATCCTTCAATCATATACGAGCAGGCGTGGCAACGAACTCTTAATTTAATTACTTCAGCCATTGGATTGCTTCTATTCTCGAGAAACGGGACCTCTTCGTAAAACACTTTTCCCTGACATCGTTGCATTGGCAGGAATTCTTCCTACACATGACAAATTGGCACCTTTTAAGTTGATATTCTACGCCAACTTAAACCCAGGGCTCGCGCAGTCTTGCAGGAGATCAAAAATCCCAAGTAGCCAAATGCCGTCGCTCACGACCTCATTTGTGCCCAGATATCGCCTATAGAACTGCTCCGAGTTTATTTTTTTAGCCGAAAGGCCATTTGCGCAAAGACAGGCCGTCAAATCTTCTCCAAACAAAGGATTCGTTTTTATGGGCAGAATAGCCAGTCTTCGCGAAACCTGCTCATCCTATACGCCTCCCTGCCTTCAGAAAAATCTCAACGCCACTGACCGAAAATAAGCAGTTACTTTAATGGGACAGAATCTATCCGAGCCCGTTTCTTAGAGAATTCGCGGCTTATCAAAATGCCCGGATCAAAGAATCAAGTTCAGGCCCTAACCTCTCGCAAGCGCCCAAAATTCAGCATGTCGGATGTCCGGCATTTCTATATTTGCCCAAATACGGCAACACCGGAGGTCAATTCGGCAGCCTGGTCGATATTTGGACTAAAAATGCCGCGCGGACGGCATTTAGAAATTGGTTTTTCCGCCCTGTGCGCAGCACAGGAGGTTTTTATCGTTTTACGGCTTTTTTGGAAGCCGCTTTCTTGGCGGCGATTTTTGAGGATTCGGCCGAGGCGCCGTTCTGTTTTTCGGAAGATTTAGAATGAGAAGGCGCATCAAAATTCGTATCAATCCCCTGCTTTCGGTTTCTTTTTACCATATATACAAAATGTCTTATATACTGGCCGTAGGGTTCGGGAAGAGTTTTAGGATCAAAATCGGTAGGATTGTCCAAAAGGGATTTTACAACAACCTGGCTTAGGTCTTCTTTGCTGGTCATCATTATCGTCTCAAGACGTTTACAGATTTCGTAATCATTTACTTCGAGAGACATCTTTTTCATTGCGTTCAGCAATTTTTGAAAAGAGGACCGTTTCACTTTGGAAGCCATAGACAAAGATTTTCAACCTCGGGCTGAAAAACAAACAAATTTAGATTTTATCCGACCAGAGAATCGAAAGGAGAATTTTTGAGGATGGAAGAAGAAAGATTCATCCCTTTCCTAGAGGAATGAACAAAGAAATTCATAGGAGTTCCTTCGTTCCAACTACTACTAATGGCTCTCCCTGGTTGAATCAGAATCTTGTTCATTTCTCCTTGATTCCATAAAAGGATTTCGGCTCCTAAGAAAGAATGCAGATTCTCCCTTGTTCCTGTCGCAAAGGATCTGGTAGAAAAGAAAGCGGCCGCCCTTTTCTCCTTCAGCTTGGCATCTTGAGCGAAATCCCCGAATGCCAAAACATCTCTTAGGTCTCTGTGCCCTGCGCTGTGAAAACCAAAAGCCGTTTTCTGGAACCGATCTCCAGGATAAAAACCTGCAAAAGCGGCGAAATTCCGACTGAATTGAAAGTGACTTTGTGAGAGGAAAGGCTTCTCGGAAGAACAAGAATTCTCCCAGAGATTCAGGAAAGTAAAAAGAGGACATTTCGCGTCGGCATAAACAGTCCATTGACCTTCATTCATCGAGCCGTTTTTCAAGAGAGAATTCGCGGCATCTTCTTGGTTCAAAATGGAATTCGAATTCAGAATTCTTACCGAGGACAAGGATAGAAAGATAAAATGGAAATTAGAATCCTTTGTAAAAGAAGAATCAGGACAACCTTTGAAACCGGCGCTCAAACTTTCAAAATGAGATCCGGAAAGTTCTGCTTGAGAGGAAGTTTGAATTTTGCTTGGACGAGATTTCTGTTTTTGAAAAAGGGCGATCCGATTCTTTTTCGAAACAAAAAAATCTTCCTGATCCAGATCTAAGTTTTTACTCAACGGAGAAGAAAGAACTCGATCCACTTCCGACTGATGAATAGAAATTTCAGAGGCTTCCGCGATCTCATTTTCTTCGGCAGACAAAGCTCCTGCGGTACCGAACCCGAGGGATCCGATAAGCAAGATTTGTGCCAGAAATTTTATTTGAGATCGAAAAAACATAGCAATTTTCTTTAATTTGCCCGTTTTTCAGGAAAAAGGAAGCCTTTTTTCACCTTTTTCGGAGTTTTTTTAAGAATTTTTGATTAGGCGCTTTTGCGGAAAAGGCGTTTCACGCGGAGCTTCCATTCCCAGAGAATGATACCTTTTTCTTCTTCTTCGGCTCGCTCTTGTTCTTTTTCCAGAAGCGCGTAACACATGCTCGCAATCTCAGGACCAAAATTCTTTTCGAGCTCGATTTCAAACTCCGGAACCTTCATTTCTAAAATCAATTCCGCCAGACGAAATCCCTCATCCAAACTCTGAAGTTTTGGCTTCACTTGTCTGAGTTCTTCTTTTTCAAATTCGTTGCGAATCATTACGGAGAAAAAAGTGCGAATGAAAGAAACCTCTTCCGGTTTTAATTGAAAATCCAGAAGGAGTTGTTTTACTTTTTCCAGATCCATTCTTCTCAAATGAATCCGGGCCAAAAAGACCGGGTTCCCGGAATGAATATTTAGATTTCCGGAATCCAAAATGTCCGCGGCGCGCACACGATTGAAATCGACGATTCCGGATTCTTTTCCTTTGACCGCTTCGGCCGGAACGGATTCTGCAGCCTTATGAAGGGCAACTTTTTTACGAACGATCAACATATTCAAGGCCGGAAAACGGATTTTCAATGTGATCAAATCTTGTCGCGGATAAGATTCGTCCAAAACCAGATGGTGCATATCCACGCCCTCATCCCTCGAACGAATCAGATCTTCGTTGTTTTGAAAATGATAAACTACGACCGGAAGGACGTCGCAGTCGCTTCCCGAGTTGAGAAAAATCGTGCGAACTTCATTTCCGGAATTCGAATGTTGATACGGAATTACGAGTTTCCCCTGTTTTACGTTTACAAAACTCAATTCTCCCAACCGAAAATGCGCGAGATTGAATTCCGACCCTAAAAAAACGACCCTTGGAACGGCCACGACAATCGAACTGTTTTTTGCTCCGCGAGGAACTTCCGGACCTTTTTGGGTAAAAACCACGTAGGTCATTTTTGCCAAACGAACTTTGACTAAAAATCCACCCGGAGTTTTTCGCTCCTCATATAAAGAATCAAGATCCACTTTTTAACCTATCTCCAACTGTTTCAGTTTGTATTGTAAGGACCCTCTGGAAATTCCGAGGGCCTTCGCCATTCGAATCTGATTGCCGCCGAATAATTTATGCGCCAGAAGAATTTTTTGTCTTTCGACTGCCTCGACTGCCCGGCGAAGATCCAAATCTTCCGAATCCGGAATGGTCAAAATTCTATCTTTACGTTCCTTTTTTTCCTGGATTCCAATCTCGGAACCGGAGGAACTCAAGATAGATTCTTCGAGAAGATTGCGCAAGCCGGAAAGATTTTTACTAAAATCCATATTTAGAATCTTTCCTAAATTTTCCTCCGAAAGCCGGAGATCTTCGCGGCCCAGAGATTCTTTTAGCTCCTCTAAGAGAAACCGAACCAGGGATTCTTTTTGCAAAGAATTTAAGTCCGCAAATGCGGGAACGGGAATGGTTCTCTGGAGAAGAAATTCTCGAAACGGACGAAAAATTTCGTTGGGTTCCGACCCGCTCGTCTCCGTAAAAATAAGACGAAACGGACTGGATTCTCCAGAAAGAATTTTGAAGAAGAATTTCTGTTGAACCGAAGTAAATTTTTGAGCGCCCTCGATCAAGATCGTACCGGAATTTGTCATCCGGGACCATTCTTCAAAAGACTTTTCGAGTTTGGAAATTTGCTCGGGTAAAAAGCCCAAAACAAGAATTCCCTTTTCCGGACTCAAGGTTCTGTGGATCCATTTCCCGAGTGTTTTTTTTCCAACTCCGGAAGAGCCCAAAATCCGGACCCAAGGACTTCTCTTGAGCCAATCCGGCATGGTCGTAACTGCACAGATTTCAGCCAAAAATTCCCCGACATTTTCTTTTCTCGGAAACTCCGGACGGAGGATCGAAGAAGACGAGGCTTTTAAAATAGAAAGATTTGGGAGAGAATTTTCGGAAATTTTCCGGGCGACAAGGGCCCAAAGCGCCAAGAGAGAATCCGAAGGTTTTTCCGGGAACTCAGCCAAAAAGAAACCGTCCAGAAAAGATTCCCCGCGAATTCCAACAACCAAACAACCCGCGGCGCGAGAATCAAAAAGCTCGTGGTCTTTGGAAGAAAACCAAAGCGGAAGATTTTCTCGATTTAGAATTTCGAGATTCCCCGTAGAACGCGATAAGAAAGAATAAAAAAAACCGTCTTCGCCGTAGCCGATTGCGGAAACTTCTTCGAGACTTTTGCCCTGATCAAAGCTAAAAGTGAGAACTCCGCAGAGCGCGTCCGAAAGCCGAATCCAGTCCTCAAATGCTTTTGAGAATTCTTCTTTTTTACGCAAAGAGGAAGAATTCTCTGAAAACAAAAGATTGATAAGGGACGGATGCACAAAGGGAAGATGTTTAAAATTAAGCATCCTGTCAACTAAGTACAGAGCCGATGTCGGACGTCCGACAAACGAATCTTGGAAGTTCTTTTTCCGTGAAAAAAGGCCCAATTTAAGATAAATGATTGAAGATAAAAAACCTTAACTCTATCTGGAATCGGAGCTGCAAAACAAGATTGTCCACTTCGATTTT